>JAGHIA010000077.1 GCA_017887445.1 Fusicatenibacter sp. | reverse complement strand
CCATCACTACCATGCATTCCTTCTCACAAAAAGTGATTCCGTATTTGATCAGCGTCCTCATGCCGCGGCGCTTCAGTCCTTCCGCATACTTCTTTTCTTCAATCTGCTCCAGGGCTTCTTTACAGGCGCGCTCAAAGTTTCCGTCATCCGTGTATTTCAACTCGATCACAATCCCAATACGATCCGGTGTTTGGATGGCGATATCGCTGTAGCCTTCCCCTGTTTCCGCATTTGATTTGACCAACCAGTTTCCCTGACTCTGGAGCAATCCCAGCAACATACCGTGATAGAAGTTCTCTTTCATATTCCTGTGGACTGCTGTATCCCGCACGCTGATGGAATCCCATAGGTAATCGTGGAGCATACTCTGGATTGTCTCCACATCCCCGGCCGGAAATGCCGTACAAAAGCGATTGATCCTTGCGGAGTCAGCCAGTGTCGTTTCCTGGAACCAATCCTTTACCAGATTGATAAACAGATCCCTTACTTCACGGTTTGGAAGCGCCAGTTTCATCTGCTTCCCCGGCAGACGCCCGCGACAGGTTAAATATCCGGTGGAATAGAGAACGCTCCAGATGTTATCAATGGAATCCTCGACATCCCTGTAGGTCAGTTCCTGGCGGATGGTCTTTATAATCGTTTCGCCATTTATCAGCTGTTCTATTTCATCCCGTGTCGTCTGGTTTGCCCTCTTTAACAGACGGCGGATAAGGTCATTCCCACTGGTATTGGCCCAGTAATTCTCCGGCTCCGCGTCCTTATCCCTCAGCAAAATCTGAACATACTTTATGACATCCCACGGGCAATAAATCGCTGCATTTCCAAATTGATATCCGTCATACCAGTCCCGGATGGTATCATGAAAATCTTCCAGATGATAATAATGAAGAATTTCCTCTACTTCTTCTTCCGTGAAGCCAAAACTGTCACAAAAGTAGGGATCGGATATCGTCATTACGTTCAGATTATTAAGTCCTGTAAAGATACTTTCCTTAGAGATACGCAGGCATCCGGTCAGCACTGCAAAGAACAGGCTGTCATTCGTTTTCAGTACATTTCCAAGTAGATTCCGTATGAGGATTACCATCTCATCATAGTATCCGCCCTGGAATGCCTTATCCAATGGGACATCGTATTCATCAATCAGCAGGATGACCTTCTGACCGTAATGTTTGTGTAAAAGACGGGAGAGAGTCTTCAGGCTTGCCGCTGCCACTTTTTCAGTCATCGTGTAGATTTCACCTTGTGAGGAACCTACTTTTGTCAGCTGCGCATAGGCTTCTTTTTCGTCAGGATCCAATCTGTCACTGTGATTTAAAAAACGAAATCTTCCTGCCTCATCTCCAATGACTGTTCGTAATGCTGCAACCGCCGTTTCATAATTTAATCCATCCACACTTTTCAGGCTGATGGAAATCACAGGGAATTTGCCCATATATTTCTCACACAGTTCTTTCTCATCAGCAATCTTTAAACCGTCAAACAGCGCTGGATCGCTCCCAACTTCAAAGAAGCTTTTCAGCATACTCATGTTCAGGGACTTGCCAAAACGTCTGGGGCGGGTAAAAAGGTTCACCTCACCCCAGTTTTGCAAAAGTTCCTTGATGAACATCGATTTATCTGCATAGTAAAAATCATTCGTCCTGAGTTTTTCGAATCCATCAATGCCAATGGGAAGTTTCTTTCTCACCTTTCCCACACTCCTCTCTGCCTTTGCCCGCTTATCGCGTGCTGATACGCATTTCTTCTATTCTTTCGGCTAAAACTTCAACTTTACACTCCACAGACAATTCGGACTCGTCATTGTACCCAGTCATTCCTGTCTCCGTGTCGTGCGCATGTTGAAGGATAGACACCATGGTGTCAACATCACCAGCCTTGGTGGCGGCCAGCATACGGTCCGATTCTTTTGCGAGACGGTAGATATATCCTAAGGATTCTTCCTTCTTCACCATGTCGGAAAATTTGTTCATCAGTTCTCTGTTTGGAATGCTGACGCATCCGTTGTCAAATGTAAGAAAGCCATACACAACCATCGCGGACAGAATCTCGGCGCGCGTTTTTAATTCGGAAGATGTCGCTGAATATTCCTGAATTTCGGCCGGAACAGATTCGCCTGCCACCATTTTCGCAATATCGTTACGGACATCTGCAATATTGTTTTTTACGTAGTAGAAAATCTCATCATACGGGCCCGAACTTGTCCAGTAATCCGACAGCTGATTGTTTTCCAATGCGAAAACGATGGATCTTGGATTATATAATTGCTTACCAGTTAATGTATGGTATCCGTCATACCACTTCCGAAGACCTTCCCTGTCGACTCTTAACTCTTTATTGTTTGTCCTATATCTGGCATAGAGTTCATCTACTTCTTTTTCCGTGAATCCGAAGTAATCACTGTACAGAGATTGTGTATTCATTGTATATTCTTTAAACATATTCAGCTCAGATCCACTGGAATACTTCGTGATCGGCAAAATTCCTGTCATATAAACCAGTTTTACATATGGCTGATCCTTGAGTAAATTGCTCAGAAACGCTACGTATCTTGCTTTATCGTCGTCTGTCACATAGTTTCGGTGAAATATATAATCCCATTCGTCAAAAACAAAGATAAATTTCTCGCCAGTGCTCTGTGTGATCCGCATAAAATCTTCTGCTGCATCACCCCTTTGACGATAGCGGACATCCGGAAATGCCTCGTGCAGATCGTCCCTGAGAATATCCTTAATATAAGCGATGTACTCCGAATAAGATTCACAATCGGTATTGACCTTGCTGAAATCTATATAGACTACATTGTATTGATGTTTATACTTTTTATAATCCGGAGCTTTTGCTATCTCCAACCGCTCGAAAATAGGCAGTTCCTTGGATTTTCCAAAAAAAGCGCCAATCATATTTGCCATGATCGTTTTTCCAAATCGCCGTGGCCGGGTAATGCAGACATACTGCGTTCCCGTATCCACCAAAGGAAACAACTCTTCAAGCATTCTTGTTTTATCGACAAAGTAAGGCCGCTTTGTTTCATTGTTATAAAGCTCAGCTGGTTTCACGCTGTTTAAATAAAATCCCATCTTTGACCGGTTCCTTTCCGCTTTTTACCTTTTATATAGAGCCTATCATAACCATACATTCCTTTTCGCAAAAGGCAATTCCGTATTTGATCAGCTTTTTCATACCACGGCGTCTTAAACTTTCCGCGTACTTCTTTTCTTCAATCTGAGCCAAGGCCTCTTTACAAGCCGTTTCCAGTTTTCCGTCATCCGCATACTTCAACTCGATCACGATTCCCACCCGCGCCGGTGTCTGAATGGAGATATCGCTGTAGCCTTCTCCGGTCTCAGCGTTGGACTTGACCAGCCAGCTTCCCTGACTCCGAAGCAGTCCGAGCACCATACCATGGTAAAAATTTTCCTTCCTGTTTTTCCGTACCGCTGTATCCCGTACGCTGATGGAATCCCACAGGTAGTCGTTGAGCATCTCCTGGATCGTTTCCGCATCCCCGTCCGGGAATGCCATACAGAAGCGGTTGATCCTTGCGGAGTCTGAACGTGTCATTTCTCTGAACCAGGTCTGCACCAGGTTGGAAAACAGCTTGCGTATCTCACCATTTGGAATCCACAGACCGAAAATATCCGCATCCGCCTGTTCCACATGGGCGCCCGTCAGATAGCCGGTAGAATAGAGAACACTCCATACGTTTTCAACGCTGTCGTCTATCTCTCTGTAAGTCAATTCCTGCTTGATACTTTTCGTTATTTTTTTTCCGTTCAGCAGTTCTTCCATTTCATCCTTGGTGGTCTGATCTGCTTTTTTCAACATACGCAGGACCAGATCGTTTCCACTGGTATTGGCCCAATAGTTCTTGGGAGGAGCAGACGGATCGGCCAGCAGCTCATCGCAATAATTGATCACATCCCAAGGACAATATACATCTACATCCCCAAAGCGATAACCATCATACCAGTCTTGGAGCATCTGTTTGTAAGCTGATAAACCATAAAAATCTAACAGCTCATTTACATCCTCATCTGTAAAACCGAAAAATTCATCATACCGGACATCGGAAATTGTGTGTACTTTCAGATTGTTAAGGCCTGTAAAGATACTTTCCCTGGAAATTCGCAGGCATCCGGTCATGACCGCAAAGTAAAGGCTGTCGTTGGTTTTCAGAGCATTTCCGAGCAGATTGCGGATGAGCGTGACCATCTCATCGTAATAGCCGGCTTGAAAGGCCTTATCCAGGGGAACATCGTACTCATCGATCAGCAGGATCACTTTCTGGTTATAATGTTTGTGCAAAAGCTGAGAAAGGGTTTTCAGACTTGCTGCCGCCATATCTTCTGTCATGTCATAGAGGGCACGACTGTCTGCTCCGACTTTGATCAAGCGTTGATAGGAAGCCTTGTCCTCCTGATTAAGAACCGTGCTTTCGCGAAGAAAATAAAATCGCCTTGCTTCGTTGCCGATCACAGTCCGCAATGCCGCAGAAGCTGATTCAAAACTCCGTCCGTCCACACTTTTCAGGCTGATGGAGATCACAGGGAACTTGCCCATATACTTTTTACACAGCTCCTTTTCCTGCGTAATCTTTAATCCATCAAAAAGCGCCGGATCGCTCCCAATCTCAAAAAAGCATTTCAGCATACTCATGTTCAGAGACTTTCCAAAACGTCTGGGACGGGTAAACAGGTTTACTTCCCCCCAGTTCTGCAAAAGTTCTTTCATGAATAATGTCTTGTCTGCATAATAAAAATCATTTGTCCTGAGTTTTTCAAATCCATCGATGCCGATGGGAAGTTTCTTTCTCACCTTTTTCCACACTCCTTTCCGGCATTAGTGGTGCGCTGCACGGCAATAAGAATTTCTTTTATATTATATGGAAACTCCTGAATTTTTCAACAGGCTGCAAAAAGGCATAAAACACCTATTATGATTTCACTTTACTATAAAGCTGCAGGGCAGTCAAGGCAATCTAAGGAATTGTCGGTGTGTTTTTTATTATACTTTTTATTATCCTGTCGAATGTATATTTTTTTGATAAGAGGAAAATATTTTTTATGAATAGGTAATAGGTGCAGCTAATGAAGGTACGTTTGATTTGAGAATATGAAGAAAAACCACAAATTCAATTGATAAACGGATAATATCATGCTATAATTTCCCCAGAGAGGAGGATGCGCAATGTTACTAGAGTTTAGTTGTTCTAATCATAGATCTATTAGAGATGCGATTCTTTTTTCTGCCATGGCAGGAACAGATAAGACTCATTCGGAGAATGTGCAAAATATAGCAGATATTGAAGTTCTTAGGGCGTCTGTTATTTATGGTGCAAACGGTTCTGGCAAAAGTAATTTTATAGATGCTATTGCATTTGTAAAAAATCTTGTTTTAAACAGTATTAATCATCAGCCAGGACAAGGGATTTTGCAAGTTCCTCATAAATTAGAGGGTTACAACCAAAAAAGTAATTATACAATGCAGTTTATAGTTGACGGAGTTCGATATGTATTTAGTTTTTCAATAAAAAATATGCTCGTAGAAGAAGAATATCTTTACTATTTTCCAAACGGCCGTCAAACAAAGATTTATGAGCGTTTGGGTGAAACCTATTCTGCGGGGCGCAATTTTCGTTATCGATTTAATAACTGTAAAGATGTCCTCAAACCCAATCGTTTAATGCTGTCTTGCGCCGCAAATTTTAGTTCAGTTGATGAAGTGGCCTCTGTGTATCGTTTTTTTGATGACGAACTTGTGATTTACAACTCAGAAAATCAAGATAATTGGATGAATTATTCATTGCACCAAATTAATACAAACGAGCAGATAAAGGCAACCGTTTTAAAGTTATTGGATGCTCTTGGCACTGGAATCAAAGACATTCATGTTGCTATTAAGCAAGAGGATCTTGATGATCTGCATCTGTCTCCTTTTTTGTCAGATGAATTCAAAAAGATCTTATTGCAGAAGAAAGTCGACGCAATCTCGGCCAAAGTTCTTTATGAAAGATTTGAAACAGATTTGATTTCTGAAGAATCTACTGGAATCCAAAAACTTTTCGGCTTATTATGCCCATTGGTTTGTATCATGGTCAACGGAAAAGTACTGGTTTGTGATGAACTTGAATCTAATTTGCACGAAGCACTTCTTTTCAAATTGGTAGAACAGTTTGTTAGTACTCGTGGCAACAAACCAGCACAGATGATTTTTACAACTCATGAAACAGGCTTGTTAAACTTGGATTTGTTCCGTCGGGATCAGATATGGTTTACAGAACTTAAAGCCGCAGATCGTTCTACAGATTTATTTTCACTTACAGAGATTAGAAACGTCCGAAAAGATGAGAATTTTGGAAAAGGCTATATTTCAGGAAAATACGGAGCAATTCCCATGTTAAACCTTGATTTTGCCAAATTACTCGCGAAAATGTAAGCGGAGGTGTGTTCATATGCCAGCTAGAGATTTTACACTTACTCCACGCGCTGAAAATACACGAGAAGCACGCCCTATAATAATACCAATACAAGTCTCTCTATCTGATATCAAACAACATTTTACTGAGAGTATGGGAGAAGTTCGTGCGCAGTTTACTATTGCAGATGACTCTCATGCCAATGCTAATGAAACTGCTTGTAAAGTAATTGAGCTTTTCCTAATGAAAATCCTAATGAGTCTATAAGAGTTGGAAAAGAGATTATTTCAGAGCTATTTCAATGTAGAAATGAAATTGCGCATCAAAATGATAGAAGCCATGCGTCTGCTGAGCAAACGGATATTAGCAAGGATTTTGTTGAAGATTATATTTCGAAAGTCGAAGTCATTGTGAATGCTATACAAGAAATTGCGGAAGAAAAGGATGCACCACAGGAATAGCTACTTAATATGTCAAAATACATATATCGAGAGATTGCTTTCGGAAAAAGTATTGCAAATAAAATCAGTCAGGAGGACGATTGTTATGAGCGAGTCGCCAAATTCGGCATCTACAACTGTGTACTATCTTTATTCGTTTTCAATTCCTCTTCGTTATAATTCATTTACCATTTCATCTATTGAAAAGGATAATGAATTTGTTTCCGGCCTGGATAATGACTTGTTATGGACGAATAGAAATATTGTGAAAGACGATGGTGTTTATGAGCAAGAGATTCTTAAGCAATATCCGCAATTTATATGTCGGCTTACTAACGTGTACCATAGTGACAGCGGAGGAAGTACCTCCTCATCGGTAGGTTCCACTGCTCTGCCAGAAGCGGACGCAACGGCTGAAAGCCAGGAAAAAGAAGATGACGCAGATAATTATCAGGCCTATGAATTAGTTAATGAGTATCAATTAAAAGTAGAAAATCTTGTGGCGGCAAAAGAATCTAATGCTCTGGATATTCTGCAAACAGAGATTACTGTCGTATGCAACGCATTAAGTCTTGCGCTGGCCAAATATAATTGCAACAAGCAGTTATTTCAGCCGAGAGTCGAGCCTGTTTGGGAAAGCAGAACCGTAGAAAAAAAGAAAATTGTACCCGAAAGCCAGAAATCACGATCATATATTGATGGGAATGGAAACATAGTATATGAGATACGAGCTGATATTGCATGCTCTGTTTCTTGTTTCACAAAAATATACGGAAAATTTCCTTCCGAAGAAATATCTGCGATGCTGAAACCACACAACCCTCATTATCAGTATGTAATGCAGGAGTATTGTGCCGCGCTTGGTACGGAAGGGATACGAAGCAAGTATTTTCATCTGTTCTGTATTATTGAGTTTATTGAACGAGAATATGTTGGACTTGCTGGAGCGGAAAGACTTCTTAACGATGAGCAAGTAAAAACGCTGGATAAAGCATTTAAAGAAATTCTTAAAAGTACGGAGTTGGATAAAACAGATCAAGCCCATGTAGCATCCGGATTGAAAGGTTGTATGATGAAAATGACAACTGATGGCAGAGCACAGAAACTTGTAAATATTCTTCATGCTATGGGCATTGATAGAATCGAAGATGGAGGGATTAAGTTTGATGTGAACAAAGAGAGAATGAATAGACATATCAATACTCGCAACACCCTGTTCCATGGAAATGATACGGATAAAGAGCTTCATGAACTCGTAACGGAGCTCATGTGTTTGGATATCAAGGTGTTGGAGTATCTGGAAAACTGTTAAGGGTAGATAAGCGGAGAAGAGTCAAAATTCTGACCTGTTCTGCATGTGTGGTAATAATGTAAGTAACTGGGATATAAGCCTACATCCATAAGGAGCTGCTAAAAAGCAGCGTGACATTAAAGCTGCTATGGCAGGAGTATGTCGATTCCTGCTGGAGTGCCAGGAAACCTCCATATGGCTATTCCCAGTACTGCAAGCTTTAGGTGCGGATTAGCAACCTCCGCTTCATCCCGCCCTCCAGCCGCATGATCCTGACGCAGGAATCACGGTAGGAAAGCGAATCACCGCAGACCGGACAGTAGGATACAGCGCTGCTCTCAACAAAAAATATCATTTTCGTGATTGTAAGTAACTGTGTAATCTGATACAATAACCATGGTTTTAATGCCAGGGTTTCAGAGTACACGACTTGTCACGGAGGGGGCTCTGGAGCCCTTTTTCTTTCTGTATACTGATGACAGTATACAGGGCAATCCAGAGACATGCAAGCAGAGCAACACAATGTTAAACTATGAGGTCAAAAGCAACAGAAGACAAAAAATCGGATGGCGGCCTTTGCCGATCTGAGAACCACATAGGAAGTGAATTACTCCAGATGTATGAAGTATCTCACAAAAGTTGGAGTTAGGGTATCCGGGTGGTTATTGAGCGCTTACGCGCTATATGCCGGACTACAAAAATGAGCCCGAAGGGATAGAAAATCTGATGCCTCGGTCGGAAATGATACAGCAAAGATGCAGGATTAAATCGAAAAGTTGAAGTTGGAGCAATTTGTTTTAATTATAGTTGAGTGTTGTGCAAAAAGACAGACGATGGTTTATTGAGCACTTACTGATAAAATAACGGCTATCTTGCTATTGCTCCCTCTCTTCGGCTATTTTCTGTATATACATCCTATTCTAGGTCATAATATAGTATTAGGAAAGAATACAGATGGTCATACGCGGGAACATCCTTTTTCTGGTTCATTCATTTAAAAAGATGACTAAAAAGTGAGAAAGAAAACTAGAAGGAGATATAGCTATGAATATATTGATTGATATTATTTTTGCTCTTTTTTTAGCTTTTATCTGGATACTTTGCCGCGCATGCACGCTGGCAGAGAGGGAGGAGCAGTTTGAGGCATAAATACATCGATTGATAAACAGCACTTTTATCCAAGACCAATTTAATGATTTTTAATTTACTGTGCGTTATGAATCTAAATGTATATCTATGTAGAATTAGAAGCATCCTTGTTCACGAAAAAATATCTGTCCACAGCATGTTAGGATTATGAAGAGGGTCAAGTTCTTTATGCAAGACGCGCATTTCATAGATAGACTATGTATGGTAGGATGAGTCTGGTGGTCGCTTTAATGAATGCAGTTTTAAAGTATCCGGAACTACGAACGTGGAAGTTCCCCTCCCTATAAAATTTTTTCTTAAAACTTACACAAAAACTTGACAAACCCTTAAAGGGGAGAGAAATGAGTCCCTCCCCGTTTGTAATTCTGTTTCTTAAAATGTGCATTGTAGAATTTTCAAAAAGACTTACAATCCTTGTATGGAAGACTTCGATTGCCTATTTATGTTTCTCTTATTCTGCATTTTTTATTCCTTAACCAATAATTCATAATTTTATACTATAGTCAAAGAAATATCCTTTTGTGCTCTAACACCAACGCACTCCTCTAACACAGAAGAATTTACATTTTCATTCCTAAGCCATGATATAATTGCCTTTGGCAAATTCACCCCTGCCATATGGCTAAAAGGATAACCTCCACCAAATCTTGCATTCATTTCTAAAATGTAATATTTATCCGATACTGTAAAAACGTCTACATCTAAATTTCCTATATGTCCCATTCTTCTACTCAAAAGGCATCCAAGATTTTTTAAATCTGGATCATCCATGGTAATTGCACAATCCGTTTCACCAGATCTCATCGCATATTTCATTTTTACTATTGTTGTTTGATATTCCATATGTAAATTATTAATAATATCCAATCCATATTCTTGGCCACAAAGTTTTTCTTGTATTAATACATTGTTGTCTTTGTCTTGAAAGGACTCAAATTTCAAATATGTTTTTTGAATATTTCTTTGCACCTTAGCATATAAAACACGTAATTCTTCTTCATTATCAGCCTCAAAAACAGCGATTGAACCCATACCCCATCTGGGTTTAATTATTACCGGATAAGAAATCTTTTTAGCTTTCAATGCAGAAACAGCACTTTCTAAATTTAAGTATGTTTCAGGCGTACAGAACCCATTCTTTTTTAAAAACTGATATGTTTTCCATTTATCATTGCATGTCTCTATAACATTTGGTTTAGAGACCACTACGGTCGTTCCTATTTCCTTGAATCTTTCAACATTCTGAGCCAATATAGGCAAATCAATATCAAATAAGGAAATTAAGGCATGAATATTTTTTTGTTTACAATATTGGAGCAAAAATGGAATATAATTTTCATCATATATTAAAGGTGTAACAATGGAATAATCTGCTACTTTGAATGCCGGTGAAATTTCTGTGCTATTTGCTACATGTATTTTTCCTGTATTTCCCAATTCGTCTTTAAAATACTTTACAAGATAACTCCTTCGACCAACTGAAGTAAATAAAATATTTAATTGCTTTTTCATTTTAATCTCCATTCCGCCGCTGTTTTGGTACGGCATAAATAATAATGAAATAAATTATTTTTTATTGCAATGAACTTGCTACTTAACTTAATTTTTTTAAGAAGTTCTCATTCCAATTTATTAAGAATATCAAAATAAAGCGGGGTACCGCCGGTATGAATAAAAAGAATATTTTTTCCAATGATTTTCATTTTTTTGATATATTCTTCCATTCCATAAAATCCCTTTCCTACATAGGTAGTATCCATTGGAATCCCTCGCATACGATAGTTATTCAGTATTGTTTTCAGAATAGCAGGGTTGTATTTACCATATCCATCGCAAAGATACTCATCACATATAGTTATAGTATTCTTTATTTCACTTGTAGTATTGCGCTCGTTCAAATATGCCTTAAGAAAATCCTGAATGGCAACATATGCTTGTGCACTTTTTCTTGCAACAGAAATGCCTACAATATTACGAAGATCTCCATTCAATTCTGCACCAGAAACTAATCCTGCTTGTGTCATTCCTGTACCAGTTGCCAAAAAAATGTAATCGAATTTTAAATTCATTCTTTGCTCTTGCCGGCATATTTCTTGATAAACTTTAGCATAAGCTCTTACTGGAACTGATTCATTTCCTTTTCCGTACATACTTCCATAAATGTAATAGGGAGACAAGCCTTTCTTTTTACATATTTGAATAACAGATTCTACTGTTTTGGCTACATCAGTTTTATTACACATATATACATTAGCTCCACACAGTTCCACCAATTTGCTATTATTTGTCACTGTACGTGTGTCATCATCATCATTTGGCGATATAATATAACATGGAATATTCATAGAAGTACTTAAATTTGACAACACACGACATAGATTAGAACGGGTATTTCCATATCCAATTATGCAATCGTTCCTTTTTTGCATCATATCCATAAAATATTCTTGCGCAATCCTAACTTTGTTTCCACCAAACGAAAATGGAATAGTGTCTTCCCTTTTTATGTATAGCTGATTTCCTTGTATATTACCTCCATGTAATATAGGAGTTTCACATATCATATTTTGGCTTTTCATTTATTTTACTACCTTTTCTCATTTTATAATATTCAAATTAAATTTTTGTCTTATCTTTTTTTAGCTTTCTTAATAGTAACAAAGGCATTTTTTTTATCAAATCCTTATTTAAAGTGTAACACAAAAAAAGTCCGATAAAACAATTAAGAATATAGGTTATCATTGTTCTTTTTATGCATATTATGCACATTATAATAAGAACAATATCCGTAAAGACGGTTTCCTTTATATCTATACTAATTTTTTGAAATTTCTGAATATCCCACAAACGATAAATCATCAAGAAAAAATAGCTTAATGTTGTGGATAATGTAGCAGCAAATATTCCTATTTTTCTTATAAAAAGAATATTTATTATAGCATTCAAAAGTGCTGCTAGTATTGTTGTCCAACCGATACTTTTAGTTTTCATATAGGCCACATAAATTCCACCAAGATATATGGCAATATTTGAAAAAAACATTCCAACAATTAGTATAGCAATATGTATATATGCTGTATCATAGTCTCCTTTAATCAGGATTGCAAACAAAATTGGTAGACATGCTAGCATAAGAGCTGCCAAACCAGCCATAACCCGATGCAATGTTCGGAACATTTTACTATAATATTCTGTAACATCATTATCATTTACAGTAAGTGAAGCTGACTCGGACCACGCCATAGAAAAAGTATTTTGTGCGAGCTGCAAAATGGTAGGGATTTTGTTTGCAACCGCATATATTGCATTGGCCTCAACCCCTAAAAATAAGGAAATTATAGCTCTGTCTGAAACCCGCATTACCCAAAGAGACACCGAATTAGGAACCATGGGCCATGAATAATTTATTATTTCCTTAAACTCACACCAATTCAATTGTTTTACATTTACATAATTCCATATTTTTAAAGCGATAAAAATATATAGAAATGAAACAGTTGTTGCAATTACCAAACTCTCCATTAAACCGATCAATCCTCTATCCCACAACAAGAGAAATACGAGAACTAACACCATATTCAGAAAAGAGTTAATAATTGCGCTGGTTGAGTACACATGATTTTTTAACAAGCCTCTGGCAATTTGTCTTGTCACGACCAATAGAATATCCGCAAAAAAGTATAACACTATTAAAAATTTTAAGTATGGCGAAATTGCTTTTCCTAATAGGAAATAAGTGACTCCTAAGACCAAGACTGAAACTGGTATAACGAATAAATATAAAATTGTCACCACACTATTAATTCTGTCCGTATCAAATCGCCTTTCTAATAGAAAACGATATACAGCACTCTGTATTTGTAAAGTTGCCACAGGTAATAAAAGCGAACACAATACTGTTATTAAATCAAATGTCCCGTATTCGCTCTTTGTTAAACATGCAGTATAAATAGGAAGCGTGACAAAGGATGTTAATTTGGGAAGAAATGTCCCAAAAGCTAATATAATTGTACTTTTCCAAAAGTTTTTTTCTCTTGTTGATGCCACTATTATTTTCTCCTTGCGTTGCTTTTCTCCATACACTTGAAAATATTATCCCAAATTTCTATTTTTAGTCTTATATTCTGTCTAATAGCCATAGCCTTTTGATTTCTTAATATCTTTTCTTCGTTTCTTTTTGTCAAATCCTCTAATGTTTTATAATTTTTTATTTCCTCAATATTTTCCAAAAAGCAATTTAATTTTTGATAATGTTCCCACATATTCGTATCTTTGCGAATATATACTTTTGCACCACAAAGCACTGCTTGTGTGATGTTTCCCATTGCTTGCTGTCTATTATTGTTAAATAACGCAACATCGATAGTGTTCAAAAATCGAAGATAATCTTCACCACTAAGCTTGTCTACCAAGGGAATAACCTTTTTATCTCCAAATATCTTTTGTGCATACAATATTACCTTATTTGCATATGTTTTATAATCTTCTAATCCATAATTTAGTGGCAAATATATTTGGATATCTTCGTTTTTTAAAAAAGACAACCAATCCAATGCTTGAAAATGCTGATTTGTCACAGTTGCACTATTTCCAACCAAAATATTCACGCTTTTATGTTCTTTTTTTTGACTGTAAAGGTCATTAATCAATTCGGCATTACAACTAGCTAAAGGATATGAAACTTTCAGATTGATTCCTTTTACATGGTACCATTCTTTTGCGAGCTTCCAATCACCTTCTGTAAATGTAGATATATATGCTATTCTCGGTGCTATTATCAGTTTTAGCTTTTCAAAAATTTTGTCGCTTAGATTTTTGTTTTTCTTTTTATAGCTATATATATCTGCTCCAAATACAATCCAATTACATTTTTTTAATAGCCATGGTTGCAGGGCCAAAGCTAAAATTACTGTTTTGTTAAAAAGACCATGTACAAGAATGTGGTCAGCTCTATTCAAATAAATAGGCATCCAGATTGACCTAGATTGCACAATTTTACATCCATTCATTTTTCTGTATTCATCTACTTGAGGAAAATGACCGAGGAAGCAATGATCTTCTTTTTTAAAATTTTCTGCAAGCATACAATAAAATGCCTTTGTAAACATAGATCCTGATCCTAAAATATGTAAAAACATTTTATATTCTTCTCCTTCTCCTCTCTTTTATGTTCAATAATAAAAGTGAAATAAGCATCCAAAAATACGAGTCTCCCCAAAATGTGTCAGAAATAGCTAATCGAGTGCACATCGAAAACAGTATAATAATCAAATAAGCCATTATCGTATTTTTACTTTTTGCAATACTCCACAATGTCCACATAATTAATACAAGTAGCAAAAGTATCCCAAGTGGAATTCCGAAATCTGCCATCATTTCATATAGAATACTGTGAGAATATCCCCAATTATATTTAGGTGCAATAAATTTTCTATCACCAAAAGCGCCGTATCCTAAAATTGGATTGTCTTTTATTGCGTCCCAAATTAAGTTATATATTTTGCTTCGTCCACTATCATCTAAAGATTCACCACTAATCATCATTTCAATAGTACGTGACTGAATATTAAATTTGTTCAACATAGAAGACAATAATATTATTATCTCATTTTTGAATAAGTATAAGCTACTTCCGGCCAATATGATTCCAATGCCAGCAACAATTTTGTATATAAGTTTTCCTTGCTTAAATAGAAAATGACATAACAAAAAAACACATATACAAATTAATGCGCCACGTGAGCCCGCATAGAGTGTAAGACATAGAGCCACGACACATACCCACTGATAAATTTTTTTTGAGTATAAGTACGCAGACACGAAGGCTACTAAGAAAATGAAAACCATATTGTAGCCAAACTCAAGAGAATAAGATCGTTTTGAAATCACACCCGACGAATTCATATATTCCCAATATCCCAAACTCCTTGCCTGCAGAAAAAGATAAATATTATATATGCCAATCCCTAAAACGCTATAACGTAAGTTGTTCCAAATTTTTTCTGCGCTTCCGGATACTTCAATCATTAAAAAAGCCCAAATCGCACCTTTATCTGGAGAAAAAATTAATTGTATTACACCATAATGGCTTCTAAAATACCACTGCGCGTAGTCACGATGGATAATAAGAGTAAATAAAAAATATCCTGCACTTAACAAAAAAACAACATTAAATTTTTTCCAAGGTAACCGCTTGCACATCACAATATATAATAGCAATGGCGTATAAATTATAATAACTGTTATACAAGAAGCAAATTCTGCTCCCCCAAAAAAAGACAATAGTTTAGCACAAATTGTTCTGACAAGGTCACTGCATATCCATAAAATACATGTGATGCTTGGAAATGTACTTAAGCTTAAAGTAATATTCCTATTTGGTTTAACCAACTTGTTTTTTAGGACATACGGCGTATTCATTAAGATTCCTATTCCTTTCTCAATAGTTTACTTTCCAAAATGTATAAAACAGAATTATCTAACGAAACAAACGGACTAAAACCAGTATCTTTGTATAAACGAGAGCAATCTAATGCAGTGTTCAATTCTTTTTCATCTGCTTCAATTTCAATCTCTATATTTCTTCCTGTTTTTAAATATATAGTATTTTTTACTGATTCTGCGATTTCTAACAATGAATATGTATGATCTGTTCCTACATTGTATATTTCTTTCCAATACTTAGGATTTTGTCTTAGCAAGAGTATAATTGCACTAATTGCATCGTTTATATCTAAAAAACCAAATTTTTGTGCATTCTTTTTTACCATTAGCTTTCCAGATTTTAATGCAATATCAATCATCTTGTTTGTAACTCTTTGATCAAATTCAGGTCCAATCAAGCTTGCCATTCTTAAGTTAGTATGAGGAATTTTTCTGCACAATGCGTTGGTCAACAATTCCATACTATATTTTCCAATAGCGTACTTGTTTTCCAAACACAATTCATCTGCTTCTTTCGCAGGAAACTTTCTTTGTGAGCTATAAACACTTTGAGAAGAAATATTAATTATAGATTTAACTTTGCCACGAACTGCACTTTCCAATAACTTTGAAACGGCATCCATCCCTTTAGGTAATTGAATACTATCCGCATTTCTTGGAAATGCACAATTGATAAAAGAATCTCCTTTTTCCCAGTATACTTTTTCAAGTTCCGTAGTCGAAAACACTTCAAACCCGGGATACTGTCCAAATTTTCTTATTAACTTGTTTTTTTGAGACGAAATTGCAACAACACAATACCCTTCTTTCAAGCAATATTCTACTAAATTACTTCCCAGGAATCCCCCCGCACCACTAATAATAACTGTTTTTTTCATATTGTTCTCACTTTGTTCCATATACTCTCAATGGATCCATTTTAATAACCATATCATTTCCGTCCGTATCTAACACAGAGATATGTTCGTTTAAATATCTGATATCTCTTTCCATTTGTTCTCTGTTTTCACATAACATTACGAAACGAATCATCAGCTGTCGAAGAGTTCTCCCATTAGGCGTATCCGCCCCCACTGGATAGCGGTTCTCATATTCTAAAACGCTAGGTGTGTTGGCAACTGCTTCCTCTAATCCTATGATTTCACCAACTCTTCCACCCTTTGTGACAAATGATACAATACCACAGCATTTTCCTTTCATCCTGGGATCATCTTTTTCCGATGCAAATTCTGAGGGCACAGATAAAACATGATCTACTAGAACATCCATTGCATTAACTTCATTAATTCTTTTTATAAATCTATACGGCGCTTCTCCGGCACTGCGTAACCCGGCCTCAAATATGCAAAAACTATTTGTTTTATTGTCATATAGTCCTTGAACAAATAAAATGGCATTTCTAGCCCCTAAATCTTTACATAACTCTTTCATATATGGATCCACTTGCTTAAGGTACTCGTCCAAAAAAAGAAACGGATAAATCCGTGCAACAGGTATTGTTGTTGGATCACCTTCATGAACAGTTACCGGATATCGGTCATCTACAGATGCTAAAGAAACTCTTCCGTTGGCAATTGTATAGTGTGCTGTAAACTCATCCCCAATTACACTTTCTTCTACGATTATTCTTGCACTGGAAGATTGTTGTAATGCCTCTCCTTCAAATGCTCGTAATTCTTTTTCATTGAAACACCTGTATACTCCCCTTGAGGAAGACGCGTCTACAGGCTTTAACATTACTGGATACTGAATTGTCTCCCATATATAATCTGGAATTTTTGAACCGGTATAATATGTTTTGGGACAAGGTACTCTATGCTTTTCGCAAAGTGATCGAAATCTACCCTTGTTTTCTATTTTATCCCACATCTCTGCGTTAAAATAAAACGGTAATCCCTTCTTTTCTGATAATTCTAATGCTTTCAGCAAATTAAATTCACTAATGCCAGCAAGAACTCCATCTACATGTCGCTCCTCCACTAAATTTAACAACGCATCTACATCTGCTGTACTAATTGCAACAGCTTCATCTGCCACCTGTTTTGCAATAGACTGTTCTACTGGATAATAATCAGCTACTATTGTATAAGCCCCGTTATTCTTCGCATATGTAACAATATCTGCGGAACCAACATTACTTCCTAATACCAGCAATGTTTTACCTTCAAACTTCTTTTTCACTTTTTTTTAATCTCCTTTTTATAAGCTTTAGCTATTGTTTTAAAGATTCTGATACTACTTCATCAATATATTCTTGTGGAACCTGATCTAACGTAATTGCTATTCCTTGTAAATCATAGCCCATAAAAATACCACGTGTCACAGAGGCCCTTGCAGAAGTACTTTTTCGATCCAAAGCAAATCTAACCAAATTGATTATCATTTTGCAGTCAGTTTTAAAACTTACATTCTGTACATACCATACATCATTCTCAAATTGTTCTTGCCATGTCCAGACCTTTCCATTTAGTACTCTCGGAGGGCATTCCAATCCAGGTCTAACCGATAATCTTTGCTTATGGCGGCTACAATATCGATTTAAGTGTTCTGGCAGTAGAGGACGCGGTCCAATCAAACTCATATCGCCTTTTAAAACGCTCCAAAAATTAAGCAACTCATCAAGTGACGTTTTTCTTACAAATTTTCCTAGTTTTGTTACCCGCATCGACGGCGGCAAAAGCTCCCCTTTTTCATCAACTAGATTTTTCATGTTTCGAAATTTAATTATTTCAAACAATTTTCCGTCTTTTCCCAATCTATTTTGCTTGAAAAAGATAGGAGAACCAACGTCCAAATAGGTCAATATTCCCAAAATTAAATTGATTGGAAATGTTACTATTAAAGCCAAGAATGCCACAACAAAATCAATGACACGTTTTGTATACTTTGTATAAAACGTATTTTTTACTGTAACCATAGGAAGAATCTCATTAATTAGGTCTAAGCGATCTTCAGCAAGTTTTTCCGCTATTTTCCATCTCATTGCTTTTGTTAATTCTGATTTATCCATTAATCTTTTATCCTCTATACAAAGTTTTACACACTAGCCTAAAATTATATCGCAAATTCGATCTACCTCTTCCAAAGATAAACCATCATACAGTGGAAGTGTTAAGATGTGTAACGAAATGTCATGCGCTATTGGTGTGTTGTGTGGATAACTTTCTTTATAGCAACTCAATTCGTTAATAGCCGGATAAAAATATTTCCGTGCATAGATATCATTATCTGAAAGTTCTTGATAAACAATATCGCGACTCTTACCAAACTCCTTTTCATCAAAATATACAGGATAATACGCATAATTAGGAGTTACATTTGGTTGTTTTATTCCTAATCGTATACCACGGACTTTTCCAAGTCGAAGATCATATCTTTCTGCTACTTTTTTACGATTGTTAATATACTGTTCTATATGTCTTAAATTACATATTCCCATTGCGGCTCGGAACTCATCTAGTTTCGCGTTCCCTCCAATTGCAGAGACATCTTCAGAGCCGTGAATCCCAAAATTTTTAAGTTCATGTAACTTTGTACGATAAGCTTTATCTTTAAATGCAACCCCGCCGCCTTCGATAGTATTAAATACTTTTGTGGCATGGAAACTAAACATAGAAGCATCACCAAAATTACCAATACCAATACCTTTATATGTAACACCAAATGCATGCGCAGCATCATAAATTACTTTTAAATTATATTTATCTGCAATATTTTGGATTCTCTCTACATCACAAATGTTCCCATACACATGCACTGGAATGATTGCCACAGTTTTTTCTGTAATCAGTTCTTCTATTTTTTCAGGATCCATCGTATAATCGTCTGCTTTAATATCGCAAAATATAGGTTTCATTCCATTTCTTGTGATTGCATGGGTTGTCGAAACAAAAGTAAATGGTGTGGTGATAACTTCACCTCCAGTTTCTTTCAAACCTAAAGCATGAATTGCCATCTCAAGTGCCATGTGTCCATTCACAAACAACGAAAGTTCTGGAACATCCAAATAGTCCATAAGTTGATGCTGAAACTTTTTATATACAGGTCCCATATTTGTCAACCAGTGACTTTCAAAAATTGGTTCTATTTCTTTTATATACTCCTTAATATCTGGTATTGATGATCTTGTAACTAAAATCGACATCTTCATTACCTCTCATAGTGTTTTTATTCAAGTTTCTTTTGTCTATATCTAAATTTTCCTTTATCAACATATGTTCAATTTATTGTACTAAATCACAGATGGTTTTTTTCAAATATGTTCCAAGCACATTTGATTTCTTCTTGTGTTAAAAACTGATTATGGGAAGTAGTAGCAATTTTAGTCTCTTGCTCCTTTTTCTTCAGTTTTTCAATAAATTGATCAAAATCTCCGATTTTTCTTGCAGGGACACCTGCATACACTGAATTTGGTTCGCAATTTTTTGTTACAACACTTCCTGAAGCAATAATCACATTTGGTCCGATTCGGGTGTCGTAAAGAATTACTGAATTGCTTCCGATAAACACATTGTCCATAATTTCGATACATCCAATACGCTCTTCAAAATTGTTCTTTTTCTCACCTTTTAACCGATTAAAAACCCGATGCATAACATCATGTGTTACAAAATCCACATTTCGGGCAACTGAAATATTATTATGAAAAGAAATCAATTCTGAATATATGGGAACTATTCTTGACTGAATCATTACGTTTTCTCCCATTTTCGCATAGATTCCTGCTTTTCTTGCATAGTTAGCTCGTGCTACTCCGCCTCTCTTCATTAAAAGTCTTATTGTCCACCACAATCTCCTACCCGTCATTATTCAATCTCCTTCCACTCTTTCTCATCTTCCCTAACGCTTCCATTTGTTCTGCGTCTTCTTTCTCCCAATCTCTACTTCGACCGTTTCCTATCGCCAGGGAAATCAATACAATCAGTACTAGAACAATTAAAAATCCGACTGAAATCCATACAACCCACATATTACACCTCTAAATTTTTCACTCGAAGTTTTGTTATTATAAACGTTTGTTTTCCACGCTCCTCTTAAAGACTTCCATGTATAATGTTTTGTCGAGTCGATATAAAAAAGGCAACGATATATACCAAGATGTAAAGGCTAAAGGCATATAGCCAACTAACAGATCTCCGCTTTGGCTCTATACATATTTTCATAATATTTCTGATAATTACCGTTTGTCACATTATTCAACCACTCTTCATGTTCCAGATACCAGTCAATGGTTAATACGATTCCTTTCTCAAACGGTGTCTCTGGATACCATCCCAAGTCATTTTTGATTTTTGTAGGATCAATACCATAACGGCGATCGTGTCCCAAACGGTCTTCTACATGCTTGATCAGTACCTCTGATATTCCATCATCATGCAGTCGATCGTGAAGTTGTTCGATGATTGTTTTGACAATAAAAATATTCGGACGTTCATTGTGACCGCCTACGTTGTAGACTTCTCCAACTTTGCCGCCGTTTGCCACCATATCAATTGCCTTGCAGTGATCTTCCACATAGAGCCAATCCCGAATCTGCATTCCATCACCATAAACAGGGAGTTGCTTGTGATGCTTTACATTGTTGATCATCAGTGGAATCAGTTTCTCCGGAAACTGGTAGGGGCCGTAATTATTGGAACATCGTGTAATGTTCACCGGCATTCCATAAGTGTCATGAAATGCCATAACGAAATGATCCGCACTTGCTTTTGAAGAAGAATACGGACTGTGCGGAGACAGGGGAGTTGTTTCTGTAAAATATCCTTCTTCTCCTAATGCCCCATAGACTTCATCAGTGGAAACCTGCAAATATTTTTTCTCTTTTTTCCAGGTTTTTGTTTCTGGATCATACCAAGCTTCTTTTGCGCGTTGGAGGAGATTGAGTGTTCCCATCACATTGGTTTCTACGAAAATTTCCGGATTAGCAATACTCCGGTCAACATGACTCTCGGCAGCAAAATTAATAACAAAATCAAAATCATATTTTTTGAGCAACCCCTCTACCAGTTCTTTGTCACAGATATCCCCCTGCACAAATACATGGCGCACATCACCTTCCACACCCTTGAGATTTTCAAGATTTCCAGCATAGGTCAGCTTGTCCAGGTTGACCAATAAAATATCGTGGTACTTTCTCAACATATAGTAAATAAAATTGGAACCAATAAACCCAGCGCAGCCGGTAACAAGATATTTTTTCATAGTTTATTTCCCTCCTCAGTGCAGTACGTCTAAATATTTTCCATCTATTACATCTTTTAGATATTGACCATACTGGTTCTTTTTCAGCACCTCGTAAACTGCCAAAACATCTTCTTTTGTAATCCACCCGTTCAGATAAGCGATTTCTTCCAGGCATGCGATTTTGCGGTGTTGATGCTGTTCCATTGTTTTTACAAAATTTGTCGCATCTACAAGGCTTTCATGAGTGCCAGTATCCAGCCATGTAAATCCCTGGCCGAGAAGTTCAACATTTAATTTTCCAGCTTCCAGGTAGATGCGGTTTAAATCCGTTATCTCCAGTTCACCCCGGGCGGAAGGCTTCAGATTTTTCGCATATTTTATTACTTGATTGTCATAAAAATAGAGGCCCGTCACACAATAGTTACTTTTCGGATGTTCAGGTTTTTCTTCAATGCTGACAGCCTTCCCCTTTTTATCAAACTCGACGATACCGAAACGCTCCGGATCATCCACATAATATCCAAATACTGTAGCGCCTTTTCCTGATTCCGCGTTAACCACCGCTGTCTTTAGTCTTTTTTTCAGGCCATGTCCCGCAAAAATATTATCGCCTAATACCATTGCTACAGGGTCTGTCCCGACAAAATCTGCGCCAATAACAAATGCCTGTGCCAGTCCGTCTGGAGAGGGCTGAACAGCATAAGTAAGATTCACACCGAACTGGCGTCCATCACCCAACAGATTCTGAAAACGAGGGGTGTCCTGAGGTGTGGAGATGAGCAAGATATCCCGGATGCCGGCACTCATTAGAACAGACATAGGATAGTAAATCATCGGTTTATCATAAATCGGAAGCAGCTGCTTTGATGTCACCTTTGTCAACGGATAAAGTCTTGTGCCGGAACCACCGGCAAGAATAATACCTTTCATATGTTTCTCCCTAATCCCTTTGGAAATATTTCGGATATGTACTTTTTCTTTGGTATCGACCAGACATTCACTATATCTGCTTTATCTGGATTTACAGTACCAATCTGACGCTTTTAACATGTCTACTATATCCCAAGCCATCTTCCTCCCCCATCCCCACCCCCACTAGCAGACACCCCATCCAATCCCACCTTGCCCTCCCCCAAAACATCCCGTATAATCACCCCATACACGCAAACCAGCCAGGGCACGCCGAACCTCCACCGAACCCACCGACGGTTACCCACTGCCGGGCAGTTACAGCTGCGGGCAGAAAGCTGCACCGAAGCCGAAACATGTTTGAAAATTCCCATCTTCCGCAGACATTTCTTCAATCATTCATTTCTTTCATTCCCATCGATCATCCGGACAAAAGCAATTTTCAAACACGTTTCTGCTTTGAAGAGAACATCAGGAGGAAAAACAGAAAATGAGAACAGAGCAACCATCCAACCGTATCCGTGTGGCCGCGTACATTCGCGTCTCGACGGGAAAAGAGATCCAGCAGAAATCTTTTATTACCCAGATGACACATTTTCAGCGGCTGATCCGTCAGAATCCTGACTGGCAGGATGCCGGAATTTATTTTGACTATGCGGTGTCCGGAACCGGAAAAGAGCCGCGGAGCGGTTTTGAGAGGCTGCTGCTTCATTGCAGGGCGGGAAAGATCCACCGGATCGTCACAAAATCGGTGAGCCGTTTTTCGCGGAACAGCGCGGAATTGCTGGAGACGCTGGAACTGCTGAAAAGAGCGAAGGTATCCGTGTTTTTCGAAAATGAAAATCTGGATACCGCCAGGCCCAAAGACCAGTTTGTCATTGCGGTCATGGGAGCGGCGGCAGAGCAGGAAGCCAGAAGTATCTCCGACAATATCCAATGGAGTGTGCAAAAAAAGTTTCAGGGCGGCAGCGCGTTTTTTCGTAGGATTTATGGATATGAGGTAAGAAGCTTGTCAGACCGTGATGGAAGAAGGCGGCAGGAGATCGTGATCCGGGAAGATGAGGCGCGGATCGTCCGCTGTATTTTTCAGAAAGCGGAGCAGGGGATGTCCTGTACAGAAATAGCCAGATTTCTGAATGAAAGCGGCGTTCCGGAGCCTGAGTCATGCCGCAGGTTTCTGAATGTCCGCCAGAGGAGGCTGAGAGCAATTGCAAGTGCAGAGGCGGAGAACACAGAAACGGAGAAAGTAGATGCGGAAAGCACAGAAACGGAGAGGGTAGAGACGGAGAGCACAGAAATGGAGAGCGTAGAGGCAGGGAATACAGAAACGGAGAACGTAGAGGCAGGGAATACAGAAACGGAGAACGTACAGACAGGGAATACAGAAACGGAGAACGTAGAGGCAGAGAATACAGAAACGGAGAGTGCAGATGCAGAGCGCATAGAAACGGAGAATGCAGATGCAGGAAGTACAGATGCAGAAAGTACAGGGTGGATGATGCACCATGTTTTTTCCGTTTTATCCAACGAGAGATATACCGGAGATGCCCTCTGCCAGAAAAGCTATACGGAACCGGGGCTGTGGAGGCGCTCCCGGCGCAATCATGGCGAGAAAGCGCGCTATTATATTGAAGACCATCATCCGGCGATTATTTCCAGAGAACAGTTTATGAGAATTCATGGGAACCGGGAAGCGGCAGTGGGGAGAACGCAGAAAAAGTATCCGCTGACGCGAAGGATTCTGTGTCCTTACTGCGGATGTTATTACAATCGATGTACCAATACGGGGAAAGAGGCGGCGAATGTGCTTTGGTGCTGTTATTCGAGACTCAGGCAGGTGAACAAAAAGCGCTGTGCCGCCCCAAAATACAGAACGGCTTATCTGGAGAGAGCGGCAGCGCAGATGTTTTATGAGCGCTTTTTTTCTGAGATTTCGGGGATTTCGCAGGATTCGGAATCACCGGAGACGTCTGAGGGAGCAGTTCACCGGCTGGCAAACTATTATCAGAAGGAAGCGTTCCTGAACAATTTTGAGGAAGACCGTCTGTATTACTGGTACAGGAGTCAGATGGAGAGGGGCAAAGAGGAAAACGAAAGCCGGAGAAGGCTGGAAAAGCTCGAACAGGACTGGCGGAGATATGCGGAGGATATGGAAATCCATGCCTGTGCGCTGCGATGGCTCAGACAGGCAGAAAAAACAGAACGGAGAGAGGGGGATCAGGGATATCTTATGCTGAGTAATGAGGCGATGGAGAACTTTCTGGCCGGCTGGGTGTCCATGGTGATCCCATATGCGCCTGATCGTATCCGTGTGCGTTGGTTTGACGGCCGGGAGACGGAACGATGCTTTCAGGAAGTGGAGGTGGAACGGCTGGGAAAGGGCCTTATGCCTAATATCCGTTAATGCCGGTAATTATGTGGATGTCACTGCCCGCGAGACGTTTTCGCGCATTATTTCGATGTCAGTTGCCCGCGAGGCTTTTCTGCGCAAAATGTGCGGGCGGGAAAACAGCTGCGTCAGATATGCCGGGGATTTTGTCTGCGATGCGGTATGATAAAACAACAGAACATGGAGGATGGTATGCAAAATGTGATCAAAATTCCAGGCACGGAAGAACGTGCGGAGTGGGAAGGAATCTGCCGGACGGATTTCGGCGGAATGATACATGCAGGGGAGAGAAAATGTCTGAGGGTTGCGGCGTACGGACGGGTGTCAACAGACAATGAGGCGCAGCTGGGTTCCTATAAGCTGCAGGTGGAATATTATAAGGAGTATATTCTCAGACACCCAGGCTGGGAGTTGTATCAGGTGTTCGCCGACGAGGGGATCACCGGTACTTCTGTGAAAAACAGGGTGGAATTTCAGAAAATGATCCAGGCGGCCAAGGAGGGAGCGTTTGACTATATTATCACAAAATCTATTTCACGGTTTGCCCGAAATACGTTGGATACGATACGGATCGTCCGTGAGCTGAAGGAGAAGCATCCGCCTGTGGGAATTTATTTTGAGAAGGAAAATATTGATACGCTGGACAGCAAAAGTGAATTTCTGCTGACCGTTCTGGCGGCGTTGGCCCAGGACGAGAGCCGTTCCAATTCGGAAAACTGTAAATGGGCTATCCGGAAACGGTTCGAAAAGGGAATTGCCCGGGTGAATCTGAAGCAGCTCAATGGCTATGAAAAGGGGGAAAACGGACAGTGGGTGATCCAGGAGGAGCAGGCTGCGGCGGTCCGGTTTATGTTTGAACGTTATGTTCAGGGAGCGACGCTGGAAAAGATCAGGGGAGAACTGAATGAGAAGGGGATCCGGAATACCTGCGGTTCCACAAACTGGAGCGCCAACACCATTTCATCCATTCTGCAGAATGAAAAATATATGGGAGATGTGCTGCTGCAGAAATATTACACGCCGGATTTTCTGAATCACCAGTCTGTGCGGAACCGGGGAGAATTGCCCAGCTACTATGTCAGAGAACATCACCCGGCCATCGTCAGCAGGGACCTTTGGGAGCAGGCCCAGCAGGAGAGAGCAAAGCGCAGGAGGAAGCGAAAAGCAGGGAAGACGCTGCGAACAGACTATGTGCTTACGGGAAAGCTGTGCTGCGGCTGCTGCGGCGCTCCGCTGATCCATGTGAGCAGGAGCTTTGGGAGAAAGAGCGGAACCATAAAGGTCGGTTATTGGGCGTGCCGCAATGAGGTGAAGCAAAAAGCGGAGGACGGGAAAAAATGTCATGCCGCCCGGCTGACGGAGCTGGCGGTGGAACAGAGTCTGATGGAGAAGCTTTATCAATGGAAGGAAGAACTGCAGCGGGAGGGTGACGCGTGGATGGAAAAGGAATTTTCTATGGCATGCGGCGAAATGGAAAAGAAGGACCGGAGCGCAGACGAAGAGGCGGCGAGAGAAGGAAACAGGAGCAGAATCCTGAGAGAACGGCTGGAGCAGCTGGAGCGGAACCTTCAGGAATGCGTCGGGGAGCCGGCGGAGGCGGATGTCCTGACTTTGGAAATGAAAAAATCCCTGGAGCGGCAGCTGGCGGAAGCGGAGGAACAGGAGCGTGAAGACACCCCACAGAACACTGGGCCGCAAAAGCGTGAGGAATTTCAGAAACTGAAAGATTTCCTTTTGGGTCTTCCGGAGACGAAAAACCTCAGTGAGGAATCGAGAACAGAGAACGGCAAAGGCGGCAGCAAAGATGGCAGCAAAGACGGCAGTGAAGACGGCAGCAAAGACGGCAGCAAAGACGGCAGTGAAGACGGTAGCAAAGACGACAGCAAGGACGGCTGCGACAGGAAGTTTTTCCCTTTTGTGGGTGAAGTTGGGCGCTTTCTTGCGCGGGGAACCGTGGAAGGCGACGGGACGATTTCTTATGAGCTGACGGCAGGGATTCTATGCGCGGTTGGCGGGAATCGGCGAAGCTGCCGGGATTTTTTCGGCTGGAGGGTACGGTCCGAAGACGGGAAACTGGAAGAAGCCAGGAGTCTGCGTCAGGTTCTGAAAGCGGTGGGAGAGAAGCGGTGACTTCCGCAGGTTCAACTATTACCGAAATCCGTAACAGTTCAGCTTTGCTGAACTGTTACACGCTTCGCGATGCACAGAAACTGCATTACATGCAGTTTCGCGCTGCAGGCCTCGGGATTTCCGCGCATCCTGCGCGAAAACACCTCGCGGGATGGTGCCAGGTTCAACTATTACCGAAATCCGACAAAAGTATTACATTTACCTTGACATTTTCCTTAAGAAATGCTAATAATAGAAGGAAAAGACATTTTATAAGGAAAAATGGTATGAAAAATCTATTTGACATACACTGTCACATTGTACCTGCGGTAGACGATGGTGCCAAAACCATGGACATGGCGCTGCAGATGCTGCAGATGGAGTACGAGGACGGTGTCCGTTCTATTATTCTGACGCCTCACTATCGCCGCGAGATGTTTGAGACCCCACAAGAGAAAATCGAGCGTCAGTTTGCGCTGTTAAAAGAAAAATCGGAAGAAAAATTCGGAAAAAAGCTGCGTCTTTACCTGGGATGTGAATTCCACGCCAATATGACCATGGTGGATACGCTGCTTGGCAAAGAACGGCCCACCATGGGAGGTTCCGATTATGTGTTGACGGAGTTTTCCGGCGCCACAGATTTTTCTTTTGCGCGGGAGAGGATCTATGATCTGGTCAGCCATGGCTATATTCCGATCGTGGCTCATGTGGAGCGTTATCCCCAGATCCGTAAGGATATGGGGAATCTGGAGGCGCTCAGAGATATTGGCGCGTATCTTCAGGTGAACGCGGGAAGTATCCTGGGCGAGGATGGATTTGCTGTGAAGCGGTTCTGCAAGAAGCTGATGAAAAACAATCTGCTGGATTTTGTCGGAACAGACAGCCATCGGACCAATAAGCGAATCCCCAATTTAGGGGCCTGCGCGGAGTATATGGAGAAAAAAATGGGCCACGACTATACGGAACGCATTTTGGTCCGTAATCCGCAAAGAATCATAGAAAATATAGGATAGGAGAGGAAGTATGGAAACGACACAGCAAAACAATGACGAGATTGAAATTGACTTACTGGAACTTTTTCATGTGCTTTGGAGCAAGGCGCTGGTGATCATTCTGGCGACGGCGGCTGTGGGACTGGCAGCGATGCTGGTTACCAGAGTGCTTTTGACGCCGCAGTATCAGTCTACGACGAAAATGTATATTCTGACGAAGCAGAACAGCGATACACTGACCAGCAGCGACCTGCAGGCCAGCGAGCAGCTGACCCAGGACTGCGCCCAGATGATCCAGAGCCGTCAGGTGGCGGAAGCAGTGATCAGCAATCTGAGCCTTGATCTGAAAGCGGAGGAGCTTCTGGAAAAGGTTTCTGTGGGAACTTCTACCGACACACGAATCGTGACCATCCATGTGGAGGACGAGGACCCGTACCTTGCGTGCCAGATTGCGAATTCTGTGAGAAATATTGCCGCCAATGAGATTCAGAGCGTTATGAACATTGAAGCGGCCAACGTGTTTGAGGAGGCGAATATTCCGGAGACACCGGTCAGCCCTTCCACCATGAAGAACACGCTGATTGGCGCGGCGCTTGGATTTATCATCGCCGTGGCAGCTATTTTGATTTCTTATCTGATGAATGATACCATCCGGACTTCGGACGATGTGGAGCGTTATCTGAACCTGAGTACGCTTGGAACAATCCCGCTGGCGGAAGGTGAAGTGAAAACTTCCAAAAAGAGCAAAGCAAAGAGAAGAAGATAGAAGGAGGGAAATGTCGTGAATCAGGTTACTGTTAAAAAAGAAAGATCCAACTACCAGATTGAAGAGGCATACAAATCTCTCCGGGCAAATCTCCAGTTCTGTGGAGAGGATAAAAAGATCATCGCAATCACCAGCTGTACGCCAAACGAAGGAAAGAGCAGCGTCAGCCTTCAGCTGGCGATCTCTCTGGCGGAGAGTGGAAAGAACGTGCTTTTCATTGACGCGGACCTGCGCAAGTCGGTGCTTCTGGGAAGGACCAAAGCCGGACAGCAGTCGGTGAAGGGGTTGACTCATTATCTGACCGGTCAGTCGGAGCTGAAGGATGTGGTGTATTCCACCAATATTCCCAAGCTGTATCTGATCTATTCCGGTCCGTTCCCGCCGAACCCGGCGGAGCTGCTTGGCGGAAAGAACTTCCGCTCCTTCCTGAAGGCAGTGCGCAAGGTTTATGATTATATCATCATCGATACGCCGCCCCTTGGCAGCGTCATCGACAGCGCGGTTATCGCGGAGGAGTGCGACGGCGCGATCATGGTCATCGAATCCGGTGTGATCAGCTACCGTTTTGCGCAGGAAGTAAAAGCGCAGCTGGAAAAGAGTAACTGTCCGATTCTTGGCGTAGTACTGAACAAAGTGGACATGCAGAAGCAGGCTTATGGAAAATATGGAAAGTATTACGGAAAGTACTATGGGGATTACGGGAAGAAACAGGAGAAATAAGAGATGAGAAAAGGACTTGTAGCGATATTGTTTCTGGCCTGCGCGGTTCTGCTGGCCGGGAATGTGGTGATTTATGTGGGGGAGGACCGGAACGGTCCGGAAATTACGATTCCGCAGGAGGCGGTCACCTATGTGGCCGGTACGGATACTTCCGTATTGCTGACGGGTGTGACTGCCCAGGACAATCGTGACGGGGATGTGACGGATACGGTTACGATTGAAAGCGTTATTCCCAATACCGAGGGAACAGAGGCTTCTGTCATCTATGTGGCGAAGGACAGCAAGAATAATGTGACGAAAGCCACAAGAAAAGTAAGCTATACAACGGACGCCAGCGCTGTGGCTCAGCCGGCAGATACAGCTGACGGAGAGGGACAGCCGCAGGAGAGTGCGGATGGACAGAATGCTGACGCGGCCGGCACGGATACTGCCGCTCAGGACGCCAGCGCCCAGGCAGCCGCCGACTGGCAGGCGCAGAATGAGGCCGCGATCGCGGCCCTTTCTGCTGAAAGTCCAAGATTTTATCTGGCCCAGTATACCGTTGAGATTGAGCGCGGCGCTGAATTCAACCGCCTGGGTTACGTTCAGGATATTACAGACGATCGGGACAGCCGCAATGAGCTGTATCAGGGAATTCAGATTTCCGGCGACGTGGACACCAATACTCCGGGTGAGTATGTGCTGGGGTATCATGTGGTGGACAGCGATGGAAACAGTTCCAATACCGCTCAGCTGAAGGTGATCGTAAAAGAGTGACAGGTTTGACGAAGAAAGAAGGCTCAGGGTCTATGAGCGATTGCTGCAGGAACATGCCCGGATAAGCTTTCAGATTTCATGGAGACAGATATCTGAGAGTTTATCCGGGCATGTTCTGTTTTTTGCAACGATGTGACAATTTAGCCGGTTGAAGGGTTAATTCATTCTTGTCACGAAAAAGAGTGCGTATTAATATAAAATCATACAAATTATGTAAAAAATTGTCGAGGAGAGAAGAATGTTTTGGCGAAAGAAAAAAGAGCGGCAGTCATATCCTGGTGTATGACCTGGGCGGCGGAACCTTTGACGTGACGGTGTTGGAAATGTTTGAGGGAGTTCTGGAGGTCAAGGCCAGCAGCGGAGATAACCGGCTAGGCGGTAAGGAATTTGACCAGAAGCTGGTGCAATGGCTGACAGAGCGGTTTGAGACAAAATACGGAGTCAGTCTGAAAGGAGATGTTTTTGCGGCAAGGTCTTCCGGCAGCCGCTGGAATATCTGGAGGTCTATATGGGACTTCTGTCTACAAGTCCCAATGTGTCAGAAGAGAAGTTTTTGTGGGCAGGCGAGGAATTTGATCGTTTCTTAAGCCGGACTGGCCACGCATTGGGTGAATGCACAGATGAAATGGCGGAACTGATGATGATGTTTGCCACGATGGCGTTTTCTCTCACAAGTGATAAACCGGAACTAAAGAAAATGGCAAAGCATTTGAAGGTTTCCCGACAGACAATCCGCCAGGTGGCAATGAAAATCTTGAATACGGCCACCCGGATATTTACGGAGTCTGGAGAAGTCTGGGAGAAAATCGGTGAATCTATGGACATGACGTTTCTGGTCAGCGATCCGGAAATTTCTGAATTGCTCAAAGATGCTATGGATGCAATATACTCTGTGAAAAATACGGACGACGCGCAGTGCCGGAGGTTTGTTCAGCTGGACGTATATCTTTGTCTGCTGGAGGGGTGGCCGGAAAACCGGCAGGAACTGGCAGCGCTTCGCGAAAGATATCCGGTTGTGTACAAAAACCTGAAGGATTTTGTACAAAGGCTGGAAAAAGAGTCAGAGAAGGACCGGCTCAGAGATATGATGCTGAAGGATTACGAGCGGTTGGAGCAATACTATGAGGGAACGTATTTTAAGGTTTATCCGGAGCGGAGAACTTCCAGAGAAAAGCAGTTCTGGGACAGTGAACAGGCGGGTACGTTTCGACGGATAGGAGCAAAGGTTGGAAGAAACGATCCCTGTCCCTGCGGAAGCGGGAAAAAATATAAAAATTGCTGCGGAAGAAACAAATAAAAGTATTTCTGTATAACTATTCAGCCAGGTCCGTGCATTTACTGCACAGACCGTATGAAAATGTAAAGCGTTATGTATTTTGACATGCCCCGGCCCCGGAGCGATGGATTCCTCATGGATCCGCCGTCCGGGGCCGGGGATTTTTTGAAAAATGAGAAGTAGCTTCGGACATCCGGCCCATCGCGGAGCGATTTTCAATGGCCGGATGCCGTAATTCTTCAGCTGACTGAACAGCTACAGTGAGAGGGCAGGAATCAGAAGCCGGTCATTTCACGGTTCTTTTTCTTTACCCGCATCATGCACAGGAGGAGCAGTACGGCGGCCAGTGAGAGGAGTGTGAGCGCTGCCCAGAATTCTGTCATGTTCTCGTCGCTGGTCTGCACACTCTTTTTCTGCTGCGCGGCCTTGTATGCTTCAATCTCCTCGTCGGTGGCGGTGTAGGTCTTGACTACGGTGCCTTTGTAGTTGCCCTTGAAGGTGATCGTTACAGACATGGTCTTGTCTTTCAGTGTCTTTTTGATCTCGTAATCCGTTCCCTGTTTCAGTACGGTGTCGCCGTCCTTGATCTCCAGGTTGGTGATATCCACGCTGCTGTCAATCTTGGGAATGGTGAAATCGCCGTCCTCGTCATAGGCTTTCGGCTCGATGGTAAATGCGACGGTGTCGCTGACGATTCCTTTATAGTTGTCGGTGCCGTCGGTAATCGCTTTCAGGTACCAGGTGCCTGCGGCGGTGGGAACCGTGGAGGTGTAATCGCCGTCGGCTTTCTTGCTGTATACGAAATACGGCGTTCCGAAGGCTGTCTTTCCGGAAGGCGTGTTGGCCTTGGCTCCGTAGGTCCAGTTCTTGATGGCAGGTGTTTCCGTCCAGGTGTTGGTTGCTTTCTGCACTTCCACGGTAAGCTTCAGTCCGGTGAGGGATTCATAGTTCGCGGTGTCTTTCGGCGTGTAGGAAGCGGTGAAGGTACGGGTTCCGGGGGTTCCCACGGATTCTTCCGGATCTGTCCAGGCGAAGCCTTCCGGAAGGGTCACGTCTTTCAGCTTCTGGCTGTAGGAAGCCTGGAGTTTCGGGAGTTCAGGCGCGGGAACTGCTTTGTGGATAACGAATTCCGCGGTCTGCGTCAGCTCGGTGTAAGCGTCGCTGGCGGGAACCGTGGCTTTCACATACCAAATGCCTGCCTGGGTCGGAACTTCTTCGGTGAAGGTTCCGTTGATATTTCCGCTGTAGGTGAAGAGAACCTCGCCATGGGCCGCTTTCGCGGAAGGCTTAGCGGGTGTCTGGCCGTAGGTCCAGTCCTTGATGGTCAGTTCTTCCACCCAGGTGTTTCTGCCCGGTGTGACCGCCACAGGGATCAGGCGTTCCACATAGTGGCCGTCTGCGTTGTAGCCGTTCACTCCGGCATAGTCATAATTCTCATCGTCTACCGGGAAACGTGCCGCGTATCCGCTGTTACCAGCCGCTACCTTCTGGCTGCTGTCTGTCCAGCTCCATCCGTCGGGAAGGCTGATCGTGGAGAGAAGCGAATCCTGTTCCGCGGTGAGGTTTTCCGGAACGGTAATTGTAGGAGCAGGAGCTTTGATGATCTGGAAGTCCAGAATAGCGCTCAGTCCACGGTAGTCTGCGGACGCAGCAACCTCGGCTTTCACATACCAGACGCCGGTTTTTGCGTCTGCGGGCAGCTCGCCATATTCGCCGTCTTTTGCGCTGCTGTAGGTAAACTGCACGGTTCCGAAGGCGGGACTCGCGGTGGGAGCCGGGGCGTTTCCGTAAATGGTGTCAGCGATGGCGGGTTCGTCTGTCCAGGAATTTTCCGCAGTGGAGATGGTAAAGGTCAGTTCGGCGGACGCTTCTTTGTAGTTGCCGTCGCTTTCCAGGAAAGCGATGACTTTGTACTGTCCTGCGTGAACGGGAGCGTCCGTTATGTCAAACCATGCCGTACCGTCTGTCTGCTGCCAGCGGAACTGTACGTCTTTGGTGCTTCCGGTTTTCTGAACCTCGGGAACTGCAGCGGGAGCGCCGTCGTATACTTTGTCCAGAGACTGGGTGGTGATGGCGAGGGTGCTGTCGGCCGGATGGATGGTAAACGGAACTGTCATGGAAAGTCCGGTGTAATCCTCCGTCTCTGCCACCTCAGCCTTCAGGTACCATTTGCCGGCTGTTGTCGGTACTGTGGCCTCGAACGGTCCTGCCTCGGAGGCTGCGTAGGTGAAATGAACGTCTCCGTAGTTTGCCTCTCCGGCGGGAGCGGAAGCTGTCTGGCCAAAGGTCCAGTCCTGGATGGAGGGTTCTGTCTTCCAGCCGTTGCCCTGCTGGGTGCGGAGAACAAAAGCGTTTCCGTTCCAGGTAATCTTCTGTGTTTCCGCTGCGGCATCTTTACGGTTGATTGTGATGGTATGGTCGGCAGTCTTTGTTGCCAGCCAGAGAGCCGTCTTGGCAGACGTAGCGTTTACCGTAAACGCTGCAGCTTCCTCTGTGCTGTCCACGTTGATGGAGGAAATCTCCTCCGGGTGGGCAATCTGGTAGATGGGAACCGTCTGTCCCTCTGCGTTTACAAGCTGTTTTCCGGAAGAAAGATCTGCGTTGACAACAGAGGCGAGGGATATGGTGCCGGCGGCAGTGCCGTCGAACAGGAACATCCGCTCTGCCAACAGGTTGTCTGAGGCGTCAAGATTCCGGATGGTGAGGATTCCCTGGAAACCGGCTGTGACGGAGAGTCCTGTGGCGGACTCCGTTCCATGAACCACAGCAGTCCAGGTTCCGTGTTTGGTTACGGTTACTGTTCCGTTTTCTTCGGTGTATGCGCCGTCAGCGGGTGCGCCTGTACTGTCCAGAAGCTGCAGGCTGTTCGTGTCCTGCGGCTCGGAAGGATCCGGCGCCGGCTGGGTGTCCGTTGTGCTGTCAGTATCGGTGGTATCGGAAACAGTCACGACGGCGTCGTCCGTCTGCGCTGCTTCGGTCTGGATCACTGCCGGCTGGATCAGCCAGAGACACATCAGCATGGACAGCAGAACCGAAAAAATTCGTTTGCTTGTTCTGGTCTTCATAATTCCTACCTCCCTTCTGTTTGGAATTATACGTTCTTTCTTGTTATCTTCATCATATATTAATTTCTGATAAAAGTAAAGCCAAAACTCGAAATAAAAGGTAAACGAAAGAAATGTAAGAAAAAAGTCATAAAATAAAAGGAGAGTAGTCTAAATATTCAAACTAATTTATGCGGTTTCGAAACCTAAGAGCCTCTAAGATTTTAAAAAATTGCCGTTTCATACGGTCCGCGCAGTAAATGCGCAGATCTGCCGGAACGGTTACCTTGCTTTACGTTATAAGTAATGTAATTGCTTGTAAAATAGTCACACACCATGTATAATTGAATCACTTATAATGTCCAGGCGGTGCGATGTTTGAATGTTTTCATACGGTCTGTGCAGTAAATGCACAGATCTGTCCGAATAGTCACAAAGGATTTGCAGATTATGAAATTGAAGCCTGGAAACATAATATGTATCAGACGAGGAAACATTGTAACTGTTGCTGTCAATGATCAGAAAGGAATGAAACGAAAATGAATCAGGTATATGAAGAAATAAACAGACGTCTGCTGGAGATGAAGGATGAGATTCTGGCAGCGATACAGGAAAGTATCGCGATCCCCAGTGTGAAAGGGGCGCCGGCGCCGGGAGCGCCCTATGGCGAGGGACCGAAGCAGGCGCTTGTGCACGCCCTGGAACTTGGAGAGAAGCTGGGATTTCGCACCGGAAGCATGGCGGACAGAGTCGGCTGGGTGGAATATGGCGACGGAGAGGAGATGGCAGCGGTTCTTGGACATCTGGACGTGGTTCCGGAGGGGAACGGATGGACCTATCCGCCCTTCGGAGGGGAGATCCATGACGGAAAAATGTACGGGCGTGGAGTGCTGGACGACAAAGGGCCTGTGATCGGGGCAATCTATGGACTGAAGGCTCTGCGGGACGCTGGCCTGAAACCGGAGCGCAGGATCCGTGTGATATTCGGAACGGATGAGGAGAACGGTTCCAGCTGTGTGAAATACTATGTGGAAAACGGCGGGGAACTGCCGGTGATCGGATTTACGCCGGATGCCGATTATCCGCTGATCTTCTGCGAGAAGGGACAGCTTGGATGGACGGTGCGGACCGGGAAAACGGAAGGGAAGATATCGCCTGCGCTGATCCGGCTGGAGGGCGGTACTGCGCGCAATGTTGTGACGCCGGCTTGTGTGCTGGAAGTGGAAGGAACGCTGAAGGTTATGCCAGATGAAGGGATTTCGGTGAAGGTGGAAAACGGAAAGACCACGGTGACGGCCACGGGAAAAGGCGCCCATGGAAGTACGCCGGCGCTGGGCGTCAATGCGGCGCAGAAGCTGTTGGCGGCGGTGGATGTGTCCGGTCTTGGGGAAGGAATGGAAAGGATTTCACGCTTTGTCATGGAAAAAATCGGCACAGAGACCAATGGCGCGTCCCTGGGAATCTGCTGCCGGGATGAGGAGACCGGGGAGACGACGGTAAATCTTGGCATTGTCCGGGGAACGCCGGAGGAAGTTTCTCTGACGCTGGATATCCGTTATCCTAAGAGTGCCCATCGGGAGCAGATGATCGCCCAGGTGAAGGCAGCGGCGGCAGAGTATGGCCTTGAGGCGGAGCTGGAGTCGGAGGGAAGGCTTTTGTATGTGCCGAAGGATTCTGAGCTGGTACAGAAGCTGATGAAGGTTTACCGGGAGCAGACGGGAACGGAGGCAGAGCCGGCGGCAATCGGCGGCGGTACTTACGCGAAGGCTTTTGAGAACATGGTGGCGTTCGGGCCGGTCTTTCCGGGCGACGAGGCGATGATCCATCAGCCGGATGAGTGTGAGGATGTGGAAAAGATGCTCAGATCCTATCAGATTGCGGCGGCAGCTATGTATGAGATTGCTTCGAAATGAAAGATGTAAGAATGAGAAAAGACGGTTATTATACTTCCGGGGAGTTTGCGAGTATGGCCAACGTTTCGGTGCGGACCATCCGTTTTTATGACAAGAAAAATATCCTGAAGCCGTCGCGGGTCAGCGAGTCGGGCATCCGCTATTATACGGACTCGGATTTTGCCAGGCTCCAGCAGATCTTGCTGCTCAAATATCTTGGGTTTTCCCTGGACGATATCCGGGAAATGACCATTAACGATATGGATTGGCATTATATGCTCAACTCTCTGAAACTGCAGCAGAAGCTGGTACAGGACAGGATTGAGCAGCTGCAGCTGGTGGAGCATGCGGTGCAGGACACGGCGGCGGCGCTGGAGGCGGAGCATGAGATCGACTGGAGCCAGATGCTGGAGCTGATTCGTCTGACCGGAATGGAGAAAAGCCTGAAAAGCCAGTACCAGAATGCCAGCAATATTTCCGCCAGGATCCGCCTGCACAGCCTGTATTCTCAGAATCCTCAGGGATGGTTTCCATGGCTGATGGAGCAGTGCGGACTGCAAGACGGTATGGAGGTGCTGGAGCTTGGAAGCGGAAGCGGAAATCTGTGGACGGAAAACAGGGACAGGATTCCGGACAATATCCGGATCGTCGTCTCGGATATCTCCGAGGGAATGCTGAGAGATGCCAGGAGGGAGATCGGCGGCGGCGACGGGCGTTTCCGCTTTGAGACGGTGGATGCTCACAGGATTCCGTTTCCGGAGGATTCCTTTGATCTGGTGATCGCCAATCATATGCTTTTTTACTGTGATGATATTCCTCTAGTCTGCAAGGAGGTGCGCCGGGTGCTGCGCCGGGGCGGTGTGTTTGTGTGCAGTACCTACGGCCGCCGGCATATGAAGGAGATCAGTGAACTGGCGCAGGGATTTGACGGCAGGGTGACGCTGTCGGCGGACCGGCTGTATGAAAAATTCGGACTGGAGAATGGAAGGGCGTATCTGGAGCCGTATTTTGATTCGGTGGAGCTGATACGGTACCAGGATCGGCTTTTGGTGGACCGGCCGGAGCCACTGGTGGAATATGTGCTGTCCTGCCATGGAAACCAGAACCAGTATCTGCTGGAGCGGTATAAGGATTTCCGAAATTATGTGGAGCAGAAGACCGCCAGGGTGTTTGAAGTCACGAAAGACGCGGGTGTGTTTGTCTGTAGGAATAGAAAAAAGTGAAAAAAAGCTTGAAGCTTACGTTACGTCACCTTTTATAATGGAAATAACGTATAGAAACAATGTACAGAAACCGAAGGAACAGTTCAGCCTGCGTGAAATTCCCCGCAAAGTGAGGTGTGCAGATTGCTGGAATGACTTTTTAAACACGCTTTCACGCCGAACTGTTGCAAAACAAAAGGTCATGATTTATGACCGGTACAAAACAAAAGGAGATCCAGAGAGTATGAAGGGAATTATTCTGGCCGGAGGTTCCGGCACACGTCTTTATCCGCTGACGATGGTAACGTCAAAACAGCTGCTGCCGATTTATGATAAACCGATGATCTATTATCCGCTTTCCGTGCTGATGAACGCAGGAATCCGCGAGATTCTGATCATCTCCACCCCGGAGGATACGCCGCGGTTCCAGGCGCTGCTGGGGGATGGCCATCAGTTTGGCACATCTCTGTCCTACGCGGTACAGCCGTCTCCGGACGGGCTGGCGCAGGCCTTTATCATCGGCGAAGAGTTTATCGGCGACGATTCTGTGGCGATGGTGCTGGGCGACAACATTTTCGCAGGCCACGGGCTGAACAAACGGCTGAAAAATGCGGCCTCGAGAGAAAAAGGCGCTACGGTGTTCGGCTATTATGTGGATGACCCGGAGCGGTTCGGAATCGTGGAGTTTGACGCGGAGGGCAAGGCGGTTTCCATCGAGGAGAAGCCAGAGCATCCCAAGAGCAACTACTGTGTAACCGGATTGTATTTCTACGATAACCGGGTTGTGAAATATGCCAAGGAACTGAAACCGTCTGCGCGGGGCGAGCTGGAGATCACCGATCTGAACCGGATCTATCTGGAGGCCGGCGAGCTGAATGTGGAGTTGCTGGGACAGGGATTTACATGGCTGGATACGGGAACCCATGAGTCTTTGGTGGAGGCCACCAATTTTGTCAAGACTATGGAAACCCATCAGCATCGGAAGATCGCCTGCCTGGAGGAGATCGCTTATCTGAACGGATGGATCAGCAAAGAGCAGCTGCTGGAAGATATTCAGCCGCTGAAGAAGAACCAGTACGGCAGTTATCTGATGGATGTACTGAATGGCAAATATATGGAGAAACTATATTGACAGTGACGTTGCGATTCGTGTAACGATTCAGCTGGCTGAATCGTTACCAGGAATTGGAAATGGAGAGAAAGCGACATGAGAGTATTGGTGACAGGGGTCAAGGGACAGCTTGGCCATGATGTGATGAATGAGCTGGCAAAGAGAAATCATACGGGGATTGGTGTGGATATCGAGGAGATGGATATTACAGACGCCGCCTCTGTGGAGCGTGTGATCCGGGAAGCGGACGTGGAAGCGGTCATTCACTGCGCGGCGTGGACGGCAGTGGACCTGGCGGAGGACGCGGACAAGATCGACAAGGTGCGCCAGGTGAACGCCGGCGGCACGGAAAACATTGCCAGGGTCTGCCATGACCTTGACCTGAAGATGATCTACATCAGCACGGACTATGTGTTCGACGGACAGGGAACCCGTCCGTGGGAGCCGGACGATGAGCGTCATCCGCTGAATGTATACGGACAGACCAAGTACGAGGGTGAGCTGGCGGTTGAGAAGTACTTGACGAAATATTATATTGTCCGCATCGCGTGGGTGTTCGGCGTGAACGGCAAGAACTTTATCAAGACCATGCTGAACCTGGGAAAAAACCGCACGGAGCTTACGGTGGTGGACGATCAGATTGGTTCTCCCACTTATACTTACGATCTGGCCAGACTGCTGGTGGATATGGTGGAGACAGATAAGTACGGAAGATACCACGCGACCAATGAGGGACTGTGCTCCTGGTATGAATTTGCCTGCGAGATTTTCCGCCAGGCGGCCAGGATCGACCCGGTATATGGAAATGTGCATGTGTCGCCGGTGGACAGCAGCCAGTATCCGGCCAAGGCAAAACGGCCTTCCAACAGCCGGATGAGCAAGGAGAAGCTGACAGACAACGGATTCCGGCGCCTTCCGTCATGGCAGGACGCGCTGGAGAGGTATTTGAGGGAGATTGAGTTTTAGTTTTAAGGAATAGCTGAAAATGTAATTTTAACCTGATGTACGGGATGAAGGGTACGTCATGTGGGTTGTGTGAAAACTGTTTATTGGAGTGGAAAACCCCTCCGGATTACACAGAGTAGTGTGGAAATCCGGAGGGGTTTCTTCGTGATATTATTGTAATTCGTCAAACAGAATGTTTTTTACAGGCTTACTGCTGCAGCGTTTCTCCCGCCGCCACCTGGGCCAGCAGGGATTTGGCATGATCCACGGTGGAGGTGTCCGGCACCAT
>JAGHIA010000076.1 GCA_017887445.1 Fusicatenibacter sp. | reverse complement strand
GACATTACTTCTGTCCGGGAAATGACAAACGAACAGCTGAAAAAGATTATTCAGAAAATAGAAGTGGACAAGGACGGCAACGTGGATATTTACCTGCGGCTGTTCGGAGATTTGGGACTGGACGAAATGGTTCTAATTAGTAACGACTATACATAAGGACATGGTCGAACGTCTGGTGCAGATCAATCCTGAGCTGGCCGACGAAGTGCGGGAGGTTCTGAACGTGAACAAGCAGGAGCGCCATATCCGCGGAGGAATGGCGACCAAAGAAAAGTACCAGAGACGGCTGCAGGCGTGCAGCACACAGGAACATCGCCTGCAAAGATAACAACTCCGCAAAATATGTCAGAGCAGAGCGTGTTTGAAAATTGCGTTCTGCAAGATGTGCGTCACATTTTGTGGGGAATTTGTTCCAGAATCAGGAGGCGTAGCGGGTTACGCTGACTGATCCTGGAGCAAATTCCACGCAAGGCGGGGCGTGCAGATTGCAGGAATGAATTTTCAAACACGCTCTAAGCCTGCAGGGAGGAAAGTTTGGAAGTAAACTTTCAAATCTAGCCCGCCAGCTTATAAACAAAAGCACAAACCCTCTCACATAGAAAGCGATTCAAACAAGAAAATTTCGCATCTAAAATAGTAATAATCTAAAAATCTCCCCATTGGATCAATATAATTATTAATTACCATGAATAATTTATAGTAGATTGAAAATTATTTGTGTGATATCATATTACACAAGGAAATTGGACAAAATTTTCAAAAAAACCACTCATTAATGAACCATTTTCAAAAAATGAACAAATTGAACAGGAGAACTGTTGACTCAAAACCAAAGATTCCGGAAGATTATTACGAAAGGATGTGAAACAAATGAAAAGATGGGGTCTCATTTTTACGTTCTTTCTATTTTTGCTCCCAGGTTGTTCAGGAAACGACGTAAATGGACAGCAAAAGATTTCCTACGATTATCCTCCTCCGGTAGATGGACTCTCATGGGGAATGAGCGAAACAGAGGTAATGGATCATTTTCGACTTACGGAACAGGAAATAACGTGGCAGGAATATGAAGGAGCGAATCTTTTTGGTGATAAGAACGATGGAACGTATCGCTTTTTTGTTCTGAATGATCCATTAGAATTCCTGGAAGAAGATGTTTCCGCCACTTTTATATTTTATCAGGAAATTGGTCTGGAAGAAATACTCCTTACTTTTCATGATTGTTCAGAACAGAATATAGAAGTAAATGTTCCCTTAAAACTTCAGGAAAAATATGAGAGCAGCTGGGGAACCGACGTCCTGCAGCTGGAAGATGCTCACAAGAAGAACCTGAAAGAATATCTTCTTGCCAACGGAATGCCGAAGGATGCGGTAGAATGGATGTTTGAGGAAAAAGATTATTCTCGCCATCCCTTGGTAAGTTATGAAATGGATACGAATCCAAATAGTCAGACATATGGAACCGTGGCATTTCATGGGTATTTAGCGGCAATGCTGGAGCATGCTTTAGAGCCTGATTGAAAACGCTTAACAATCGAAAATCCTGGAACGTGCGTGTTTCAGTCTGAGGATATCGCACCAAAGTCCTCCTATGATCAGCCTGATCTATAGGAGGACTTTTTTCATGCCAAAAAAGATTCTGTGCATCGTATAGCGTGCAATTAGTTCAGAAACACTGAACTGTTACACGTATCTGAAGAAAAACGTCAAAAAAATCAAGAGGGGATCCATTTCTTATTTTCAGCACATCTTGCAGGAATGAATTTTCAAACATAGTAACATTTCAACCAGCTGAATAGTCACAAAACGCACTCCAACGGATATTAATCTGCTTTTTCATATTGATGCAAACTGGATTATGTAAATCTTTTCACAAATTTTCAGTCGTTCTTCTTTTGAAAGCTCACTGATTTTTTCAGCAAATAATTCCACTGCCAGATGATTGTATTCATACTCCGGCAGTTCTCCAGCCATATCCACTACCAGCTTCACATATTCCATCAGTTTCCTTGTCCGATATTCTGGATCGTTCAGATGAAAACGCTGAATATGAGATTCAATAAACTTTCTGTCCTGCTGATCGTACAACGGATTATCCGCCGGAAGAAATTTGTCTTTTAGAATATCATATGCAATAGTCAACTTCTGGCCGCTTTTTTCGCCTGTCGTTCCCATTGGCTGCAGAATAAAATGGGCTTTCTCGCTTTGATGGTATTCCTTTTGCAGCTCTCTCAGCGCTTTGCAGGGAACGGTACACTGCTTTCGCTTCTGATACACAGCACACCGCGCCTTGGAATGAAAGCGGTCAATCTGTTCTGTACCCAACATTCTCTCATTCTGATTGACTTTCTTAAAGGATTCATTGCATAAAGAACATGCAAGCCCTATATTCGGAACACACTCTGCCAACCAAGCAGAATTTGCCCGTTCTATTCCATGCTCCAGTTGTCCGTAAAATTTTCCAGCCACCAGAACACGGACGTAACAGTACATACAGTATCCTCTTCCCGCCTGGAGCAGCACCTCTCTGGTGTTCGCTTTTTCTTCAGGTTTTTTCCACCCATATCGTTTCCATGTCTTATACATGGGTTTATATGCAGGCATTTCTATTGTCAGGTAATTCATTCACACCCCTTACCATTCCTTTATCTGGCGGTATATCAGCTGCTGCGAAGCTGAAAGCTGCGTACTTTCCAAATATTCCATCCTGGCTTCGTCGTCCTCCGACCATATATGGTTCATCTTATGGTTCAGCAGCCGGCGTAGTTCTTTCTCAATATCTGAAACAATCTCAGCTTCTTCATTCCCAAATACTCTTTGAAATATCATCTGTACTTCCGAATAAGAATTACAGTCATTGGCATCCTTCACCTCAAAATCATTCTGATCTAATATAATAACATTTGCGTCACACACGGCTACGACCAAATCAATGGAATGTGTCGTCATGACAAATTCCATCTGCGAAAAATGATTTCTCAGAAACACCGGCAATTTTGCCGCATATCTTGGAGAAAGAAATTCGTCGATTTCATCTATCACAATATACGGTTTCGGCGTCTGCGTATTTTGCTTTATTGATCCATCGTAATAAAGCAGTTCCAGCAAAATTCGGATGATCGCCTGATAACCGCTGGACAGCGTACCTTTCGCTTCCCCAAACTGTACTTCGCCAAGGGGGTCTCCGAAAATAATCTCAAACCGTTCTCCCGTAAGCTCATAAAAAAGCTGCTGCACCCGTTCCTCAAACGCAGAATATATTTGTTCGATCCTCTCCGTGGATGTACCATAAAAGTTAAAGGAATCCTGAAGATTGAAATAATCCTCTTTCAGACGCGTTTCCACTACTCTGCTGTTGTGATAGGTAAGTTTTTCCTTGACGGCAGTAACTTTTGAAGCATTGAACCCTCTGTTTACCGCATCAATAAAGTACACAGACCTTTTACCCATCCACAACTCAACCAGCTTTTTTATCAAAAAAGACTTTCCGCTGGAATTATCTCCAATCACAACACTGCAGGGATACTTCAATGTTTCACTGGTGATCCGCTCTGTTAGTTCGTTTATCATATCTGGATGAAATTTCATACACAGTTCTCCATCTGTTATTCATACGGCTCATTTTAATGGTTCCCTGCCGGCTGTTGGATGTATACTGAGGAGAGTTCAATATTTCGTTGCACAACTCCTGCGTAATCCTGGAAGTAAACCGTCTCTTGGCATAGATAATAAAAAGGCTTTCCAGGATCGTGACCCGTCCGCCAGACTTTACACTGACAGAATCATCAAACAATGAGACAAATTTACTCAGACATTCTTCATACTCCTGGTTCTCCTTCTCCGAAAACTCCATGGATTCCTCGGAAAACCGATCCAACATAATCGCATAAGATGATTGGTAACCTTCGATGACAAATTCTCTTTTTAAGGCATTGTAGGAAGTATATTTTTTCAGGGCGCAGAAACGCAGTAAGGTTTCCATATCCCTTTCTTTGGAATCTTCCCGGCCCCAGAGCGCCCTCCATTTTGCATTTTCCCGGTTGAACTTTCGAAGCATATCATAAAACGTACAGTCATAGATTCCGTTTCTCTGCTCCTGATCTGACAGCTGCTCTCCTCCCCGGTTCAGATTGGCAAAAATTGTCCTCAAAATCTTTTCTCTCTGCTCCGGCTGGTCAATCTTGATCTCAATGACTGTGATCGTGGTATAATCAACCTTTCTTTTAATTTCCACAGGAAGCGTTGCATAATCCACATTGATCTTGCGGCCGTCCTCTCCGGAAAGCGTAATGTGAAGGTCTTCCAATTCAACTTCTTCTTCCAGCGCCTGCTGAAAGGTCTGATCTTCTTTAACCTCCAGCTGGGTAAAGTTTACTGCACTGTTTTTCCGCTTGTCCAAAAATGCTCCGATATAATAGAAAAACAGGCTCATAACCCTTTGCTGCCCATCCAGAATTTCCAGCTGATTTTCCTTGTTTCGACAGGTATAGATTGGGGGAATAGGAAAACCACGGAGCAGAGATTCCACCAGTTTTTCTACCTTATCTCTTCCCCACCTGTATTTTCTCTGATATTTCGGTATCACATACAGATTATCATTCACACTCTCTACAAGCGTACGAAACCCCATATCCGATTTATACTGCTGGATGACCGGTTTTTTCAAATATCGAGTCACCTGGTCCTCTCCCATGGTTCTTCACCTCCACATTCCGTATGTAGTAATGTACATATTATATTACATGCCCAAAATAGTATGCAAGCCTTTCTTCTTCAAATCCGAAAACCAGGTGTTGCTGTTCACAATCGTTCACAGTAAATCCGAGTCAACTGTTACGCAAAAGAATATCCATCTCCCATCCCAACCTTGCACCCCCGCCCAAAATATATTAAAATTGTCTGGAGTGTGTTTGAAAATTGCTTTCTGCAAGATGTGCGTCACAGTTTGCAGGAATGAATTTTCAAACACATTCTAAAGAATAGAAACATCAAAAAACAAATGAAAGGATTCCCACAATGAAAAAGACATGTTCTCATTTCCGGACCCAGTTTCGAGGAACCGTTTCCAGGTTTGCCATGTTTGCCAAAGACCACAAAGGCGTGATCGCTGTTCTGACACTGGCGCTGCTGTTTCTGTACGGAACGCGGATTTTTTACTACGACTACTCCATCGACAGCGAGTCCGCGCTTTCGTATCAGCAGGAACTTCTTAACTCCTGGCTCACCATTGACCGGTTTGGTCTGGTGTACACCAAGAAACTGTTTTTCATGAATGTCTTTGTTCCATATGTATCAAATTTTCTGATGATCCTCACCCTGGGATTTTCTGCTTTTTTCTTTGATTTCTGTGTGGAAGAATGGAGAGGAAAGGACCGATGCTACCGGCTGTTTTTCTATATTTTCCCGGTGGCTTATGTCAGCGCTCCCTGCCTGGCGGAACAGTTTTACTTTACGCTTCAGTCGTTTGAGATCGCCTGGGCGGGACTTTTGTGTATCGCCGCGGTTTACTGTTTCAGCCGGTGGCTGTTCTGGCGGGAAAGCTTTCTCTGGCTCGCGCCCACAATGATCTTTATCGTCTGGGCGCTTGGCTCTTACCAGGCTTTCGCCGGACTGTTCATTTCCGTCGCTCTGGCTTCCTTTGTGCTGGCTTACCAGAATCCGGCGGTCCAGCTGCAAGGGAAATATCCGTGGCTGTTTTGCTGTATCAAATATATCGCTGTTTTTCTTGCGGGACTTCTATTTTACACGCTCGCGGCAAGGATGGTACGGCTGTATTACGGCATCCCTGCCACAAGCTATGTAAGCGATATGTTTCTGTGGAAAACCCATGGGTTCCAGGCATGCCTGAACAATATTGTGGCGGAATGTTTTCGGATTTATAAAGGAGACTGGTCGGTATTCTTTCACTGGATGTTTACCCCTGCCATCCTCATCTGCGGAGGCCTGTTTCTTTTTTCCGGACGCAGAGCCAAGAAAAGCGGATTTTTTCTGTACGCCGCCGCTTTGTTTCTGCTGATCCTGTCGCCGGTATTTTTCACGGTGGCCACCGGGGCGACCCAGTTGCTGCGGGTACAGTTCGCCTATGTTTTCGTTTTTGCCTTTTTCCTTGCAGGCATGACGACTTTTACACGGAAATCTCTTTCCGTTCTTCTGTGCCTTGCGGCCATTGCCGTGACGCTTCGTCAGGGACAGAGCATGACGCAGCTGTTCCACACCGCTTTCGTCACCTACCAGCAGGACAAGGACCTGGCTTCTTCCATCCACGAGAGGATCGGACAGACCGCCGCCGATCTGGGCCTGGAAGACTATCCTGTGGTATTCGTGGGAACCAGAAGCGCAAACCTTACCGTTGACGCGCAGCGGGGCCAGATGATCGGCGTTTCCTTCTTTGAGTGGGATTCGGCCAGCTACTGCGGCTCCACCGGCCGGATCCTGGGATTTTTCCAGACCCTGGGCTACGATGAAATGCACCTTCCCACGGAAGAACAGGCCGCTTACGCCCAGGAACAGGCCGGGTCCATGCCCGTCTGGCCCGCCACCGGAAGCGTTCAGGTCTCGGATGGAATCATGATCGTCCGGCTGTCATAACAAGTGATCACAGCAATCCATTCCGATTTCAGGACCGGAGCGTGTTTGAAAATTCATTCCTGCAATCTGTACGCTCCACTTTGCGGGGAATTTGCCCCGGCATCATCATAAATAGATTATATGTAGAAAGGGAAAAAACAATGGAACTGCTCATTATCCGCCACGGCGACCCCGATTACGAAAAAGATTCTCTCACCACAAAAGGCTGGCAGGAAGCGGAGGCCCTCTCCGAGAAACTGATCCGCATGGACATCAACGAGTTTTATGTATCGCCCCTCGGAAGGGCCAGAGACACCGCGTCCTGCACACTGAAAAAGCTGAACCGGGAAGCCGCCGTCTGCCCCTGGCTCAAAGAATTTGACGTACCGATCCACCGCCCGGACGTACCGGGGCGGAAGATCATCTCCTGGGACTGGCTGCCCCAGGACTGGACAAAAGAAACACGCTTCTATGACTATGAAAACTGGTGGAAGGTCCCCGTTTTCGCCCAGGAAAATATGAAGGCGGAATACGACGCTGTCACCCAAAGCTTCGACCGCCTTCTGGCAAAACACGGCTACCTGCGGGAGGGGAACTATTACCGCGCCCTGGATCCCAACCGGAAGAAGCTGGCCTTTTTCTGCCACTTCGGCCTTGGCTGCGTGCTTCTGAGCCATCTGCTGCATATTTCCCCCATGATCCTGTGGCACCAGCTGGTAGCCGCTCCCAGTTCTGTGACCTCTGTGGTCACGGAAGAACGCCGCGAGGGCATCGCCTCGTTCCGTGTGCGCTCCTACGGCGACATTTCCCATCTGTACGCAAAGAACCAGGAGCCGGCTTTCGCCGCAAGATTCTGCGAGACTTTCGACAGCGCCACGGAACGGCACGACTGAGCGCTTGCCTTTTACTCACCGAAAGTAACGATTCCGTCCAGACAGAATCGTTACTTTCCATATTTTAAAACGAAAAAAACACCGTCCCCGCAGCTCCAAGTCTGCAAAAACAGTGCTTTTAAGTGCGCCTTCAGGGACTCGAACCCTGGACAAATAGATTAAGAGTCTACTGCTCTACCAACTGAGCTAAAGGCGCGAATTCAATTTTTTTGTTCCTCACCGGAACGCAAGAGTTATTATATGCGATATACAGCCAAAAATCAACCTTTTTTTTCTTTTATTTTTTGTTTTGTTATTATTGGTAAATATACATTTGAATTTCTCTTATTTTCTCATCAAATTGCACAACAAATTCTTTTCACTAATCCTGCACTTCCATGCTCATGTGCTATTTTGTGCTTTATAGCCCTCTCCCCATGTCCACATGGCATCCAGAATGGGTTTCAGGCTTTTACCCAAATCGGTCAGACTGTACTCCACCCGCGGCGGGACTTCTGCGTACACTTGACGATGGACAAGGCCCTTTTCTTCCATATCCCGAAGCTGAGCGGTCAACACCTTCTGCGACACGCTGCCAATGGATTTTTTTAACTCTCCGAACCGTTTTGTTCCGGGCATTAAGTCGCGCAGAATGAGGACTTTCCATTTATCTCCAATAAGCATGAGTGTTGTTTCCACCGGACAGGCGGGCAATTCTTTCACTTTCTGCATTTTATCAGGCTCCTCCAATAGTTTCTTTTTGGTAACTACGGCACAATAAAGTGCTTACTTTACGAACAGGGATTACGGTATTATTATAATCTTGTAAAACAAAAAACGCAATCCAAAAAACCCTGCACGGGCAGTCGAAAGGTAACAGTTCAGCCAGCTGAACTGTTACAGTCGAAAGGAGGATGTGTTTATGACACAGAAACGGACACAGGAGCAGCGTATCGACTTTCTGCTTCGGTATTTATTAAATGAGCGCGGGGAATATCAAAATACCCGCGTTCCTGCAAACCTGTCGGACAAACGGCGGCTTTTGCGCAGTTTGATGAATGTACGCCTGCCTGCTCCGCCAAGCGGGGAATTTTTGCGGGAGCAGGATCGTTACCTTCAGACACGGCTGTCCGAAAGAGGCGTTACGAAAATCGCGGATTTAACGCCGGTGCAGGCAGGCTTATATCTCTGGCAGGGCGACATTACCACTCTTGCCGTGGATGCCATTGTCAACGCGGCGAACAGCCAGATGCTGGGCTGCTTTGTTCCCTGCCACGGCTGCATTGACAATGCGATTCATACCTACGCAGGCGTTCAGCTCCGTCTGGAGTGCGCCCGTATCATGGCCGGGCAGAAAGAAGAAGAGCCCACCGGCAAGGCGAAAATCACAAACGCCTATAATCTTCCCTGCCGGTATGTACTGCATACGGTCGGCCCTATCATTTATGGAGCCGTTACCCGGACAGACCGGGAACTGTTGGCCGGCTGCTACCGTTCCTGTCTGGAACTGGCATCGGCTTATGGATTGAAAAGCGTCGCCTTCTGCTGTATTTCCACCGGCGAATTTCATTTTCCCAATGAGCTGGCGGCGCAGATTGCCATACAGACGGTCAGGGAATGGCAGCAGAAAAATACAAACAACATCGAGGTGATTTTTAATGTTTTCAAGGACAGCGACTATGAAATCTACAAACGTCTCCTGCGATAATATGGAACGGCTCAGGCAGGAACTTCATACAGCGGACGCGGTGGTGATTGGCGCCGGTTCCGGGCTTTCCACTTCTGCCGGGTTCACTTATACGGGAGAACGTTTTGAAAAATACTTTGGAGATTTTATTGAGAAATATGGTTTCCACGATATGTATTCCGGCGGTTTTTATCCCTTTGAAACCTTAGAGGAACACTGGGCGTACTGGAGCAGATACATTTATATCAACCGTTATATGGACGCTCCAAAGCCTGTTTATCAGAACCTTCTGGAACTGGTACGGAACAAAGATTATTTTGTGCTGACGACCAATGTAGACCACTGTTTTCAGAAAGCCGGATTTGAGAAAGACCGGTTGTTTTATACCCAGGGCGACTATGGCTTATGGCAGTGTTCGAAACCCTGTCACAAGAAAACCTACGACGATGAAACGATGATCAGAAAAATGTTCGCAGAGCAAAGAGACATGAAGATACCGGGCGAATTAGTCCCCCACTGTCCTGTCTGCGGTGCGCCCATGTCCATGAATCTGCGGGCAGACAGCACATTTGTGGAAGATGAGGGGTGGCATGCCGCTGCGTGCCGGTATGATGACTTTATTCGCCGTCATGTGGGATTGCATATCCTCTATCTGGAATTGGGGGTAGGAGGCAACACCCCCGGCATCATCAAATACCCTTTCTGGCAGATGACGGCAAAGAATCAGCAGGCGGTTTATGCTTGTGTGAATAAAGGAGAGGCATATGTGCCGAAGGAGATTGTGGAGCGGTCGATTTGGATTG
>JAGHIA010000075.1 GCA_017887445.1 Fusicatenibacter sp. | reverse complement strand
TCAGAAGGGCGCCGGCCGTGTCGATGCCGTAGCCGTAGTCGTAAACGTGGCCTTCCTCGTCGGTATAAGGTGTCAGGTCGAAGGCAACGTCCTCCAGGTGGCGTTCCACCGTCTCCATATCCTGGGGCAGCTGTATGGGCAGGCGGCCCTTAAACGGCGAGGTCCCTGTGAGCAGGTCCAGCAGCGCCTGACGGCTGACGCCGAAGTCCGCCACGATGGCGTCGGCGTACGGCTCAAATTCGCTGCATACGGTGGGGTTGTGCATGGCGACGCAGACAATGACCGGTTTGTCCTTCATGGCCTTTTTTGTCTCGATGACCAGATCCAGGTCTTCCTCATTGGCTATGTACACCGTTTTCCCCTGGTAAGAACGGTTCCTGTCATCTGGCCGCCAGCCACTTCCGGCGATGCTGGTCTTTCTTGCGCTGACTGCCTGGTAAGGCCGGTACTGAAGGCTGATGGGAACATAGGAATCGTTCTCGTAACCCCCGTTGGTCAGGGGACTTTCGATCATCACCACGGCGGCGTCCGCGTCTTCGGCGCGGGAGACGGGCTCAAAGTAGCCCGACAGCAGCCCGGTGTCCACCGGCTGGCAGAACTGTTCCGCCTCCATCTGCCGAAAGAAGCCTTTCATCGGGCGGATATGGCGGTTGGGAACGTAGACTTTCAGCCGTTTCCGCAGCGGAAGCACCTGGCCTTTGTTTTTCAGCAGGACCACGGAATCCAGCTGTGCCTGATAGCCGGCTTTCCTGTATTCCTCGCAGCCCACGGTGCGGACGCTGTCTTCCTCGTCCAGGAACGGATTTTCAAACAGTCCCACCCGGAAGATGTTCATAAGGAGGCGCACGGCGGATTCCTCCATTCGGGCGCGCATGGCTGTCTCTCCATAACGTTCGCAGCCGATGCGGTAGGCCTCCAGGATCGGTTCCTTGTCGTTGTTGCCGCCGAACTGGTCCACGCCGTTCATGATGATCCGCAGATGGCGTTCCGCCACGGAAAGGTCCTCCACGCCGTAACATCTGCTGCCGAAGGCGTCAAGCTCTTTTACCGCGTCCGCAGTAATGCCCCAGTCGGTGCAGACAACGCCGTCGTAGCCGCTGGAGCCGCGCAGCAGGTCTTTGATGATGTATTCGCTGTAGGAATTTCCAACGTTCTCATGATTTTTCGTGTCCTGGTTCCAGGAAACGGTGTAATAAGGCATGACAGCCGCCGCTTTGCCGGTGGGGCCGTCCAAGGCGAAGGCGCCTTCCGTGAAGGGGCGCATATGCTCCTCAAAGCGTCCTCCAGGGTAAACGGCGCACTGGCCGAAAGCATAATGGGCGTCCCGGCCTCCCTCGCCGGTGCCGCCGCCGGGCCAGTGCTTCACCATGGCGTTGACGCTTTGGCTGCCCCAGCCGTCTTTGGCGCCTTCTGTGGTCTGGAGCGCGTCGCAGTAGGCTTTGGTCATGCGGATTGTCATTTCCACATCCGGCCCCATGGTGTCGGGCAGGCGCATCCAGCGGGGTTCCGTACAAAGATCGATCTGGGGGCCAAGGGCGGTGGCGATTCCCAGGGCGCGGTATTCGCTGGAGACAACGCGGGCAAACTCCCTGGTGCGCTCCGGGTCGAACAGCGCGGCCATGCCGATGCCCTCCGGCCACTTGGAAACCTCGCAGCCGCCGCTTTTGTACTCAGCGCCGCTGTCCGCGGAGCCATGGCGCGGGTCGGAGGAAAAGTTTACCGGAATGCCGTAGGGAAGGGATTCCGCGTATGCCTGCATGGCGTTCTGCCAGCGTACCGCTGTGGGGGTGTCCTGGAATCTGGTCACGAGGACGTGACGGATGTTGTCCTTCTCAAGAAATTCCTTCTGCTGGTCGCTCATATCCCATGGCTGGCAGCCGCTGTCCGGGAAGGACTGTCCGTTGTTGTAGGTAGACGGGAACGGGGCGCCGGGAAGGGCGGGGATCATCTGGTGGCTGGAGTAGAGCATCAGGCCTGCGATGGCTTCCACCGGGAGCCGCTTGGCCAGGTCCCTGGCGCGCTGGGAGACATCCAGGCGCCAGTCCTCATAGGGAAGAAGCGTGCCGGTTCCTGCCAGATCCCGGAAGATCAGTCCGTCCTGCTCCAGCACCTTTCCGTTGGCGGTACCGATGGTACAGCCGTTTTCGTTTTCGTAGAGTGTGTACCCCTGTTTCTGAAGTTTTCTGTAAGCCATAAAACCCTCCTTTGTATTTTTTTCCATTGTGATAGTTTTATTTTAAGCTATCTGGGAAAAAAATCAATACTCTATAAGTTTTCCCTGAGCGCGGGCGTAGGCGTACAGCTCGCCAAGGTCTTTGGCCAGGTCGGTCATATCCTCCGATGACAGGGTGCAGACGACGCGTTCACATCCGTCGATCAGCTGTCTCATCCGTTCTGTTTCCCGGGAGGAGATCCGGCGGAAGGCCTTTACGCTCACCACCTCCGCGGCCAGCGCGCGGGCACAGGAGTAGTCCGGGTCGTTTTCCCAGAGGATGCCCGCCGCGAAGGGGATCCCTTCCCGCTGCAGACGGCGGAACACACCGGTGCCTGTGCCGTTTCCCGCGATCACCAGAATCTGCGGCGCGCCCTCCGCTTTCGGAAGCTCCAGGTTTCCGGTCAGCTCGTCGTAATATCCGGTGGTCATCTGGTAAAGCTTCGGAATATAGCCTTCCGTGAAGATCTCTTCCGGCGTTCCGAAACGGTCGATCCTGTCGCCGCGCACACAGGCGATCTTGTCGGAGATTCTTCCTGCCAGGTCCAGCTCATGGAGGGACATGAGCACCGAAAGATTCCGTGTCCGGGCCATGGTCTGCAGGATGGAGAGAAATTCCAGCTTATAGCGGATGTCCAGAAAAGAAGTGGGTTCGTCCAGCACGATGATATCCGGCTGCTGGCAGAGGGCCCGGGCCAGCATGACCCGCTGCTTCTGGCCGTCGCTGATCTTGGTGAAATCCCGGTCCTTCAGCTCCAGGATATGGACCAGTTCCATAGATTCCCGGACGATGCGCCGGTCTTCCTTTGTCAGCACGCCGAAGGTTCCGGTATAGGGATATCTTCCGGTGGCTACCACGTCCTCGCAGGTCATCATCTCCGGATGGATGCGCTCGGTGAGGACTACAGAAAGCTTTCGGGACAGTTCACTGCCGCTCATCTGCTCCGTTTTTTTTCCGTCCAGCCACACCACGCCGCAAAGGGGAGACAGCTGGCGGATGATACTGCGCAGAATCGTGGTCTTTCCCGCGCCGTTGGGGCCGATCAGCGTCAGAATCTCGCCTTTTTTCAGCTGCAGACGGATGTTTTTGATCAGAGGGGTCCCGTGATATCCTACCGTCAGTCCTTCCGTATAAAAATAAAATTCGTCCATGGCGTCACTCTCCCTTGTCTTTTTTGCGGTGGATCATAATATAGATGACCACCGGCGCTCCCAGGATCGCGGTCACTGTGCTGATGGACAGCTCCGTGGGCGCGAACATGGTGCGGGCCAGAAGGTCACAAAACAGGCAGAACACCGCTCCGCCCAGAAAACAGGCGGGGATCATCAGCAGAGGGCGGACGGTCCCCAGCAGGCTTTTTACCAGATGGGGCACGGCGATTCCCACAAAGGACACCGGGCCGGCAAAGGCTGTGACACAGGCGGACAGGATGCTGGAAAGAAGCACCAGCAGCACACGGAAAGTCCGCACGTTCAGCCCCATGTTCTGGGCGTAGGCTTCCCCCATCTGATAGGCACTGATGGGTTTTGAGAGCAGAAACACACAGGCCGACGCGGCGGCGACCACAAAGGCCATGACGGCCACATTGTCCCAGGTAATTCCGGAAAAGCTTCCCTGGGACCAGTTGTGAAGGTTTACGATATTTTCATCGTCCGCGAAGGTGACCACGAAATCCGTGACAGCGGAGCAGATATAGCCAATCATAACGCCGCTGACAATCAGCATGGACATGTGATTGATGACCCGGGAGGCCAGGATCACAAACCCCATGCACAGCAGAGAGCCGGCGAAAGCCGCCAGAATCATCATCCAGGAGCTGAGACGGATGGAAAATCCAAGAGAAGCCACCATCACAAGGGCCACCACCAGCTTTGCCCCGGAGGAGATCCCAAGGGTAAACGGACTGGCAATGGGATTGTGAAAGAAGGTCTGCAGCAGATAGCCGGACAGGGCCAGCGCACCGCCAAGGATTGCCGCAGCCAGCGCTCTGGGAATACGGATCTGTGTGACAATGTCAGAGGAGACAGTGTCCGCGGCGGTACCCCTTAAAATGTCCGGGATATCCGCCAGGGGGATAGCGACGCTTCCGATGCAGAGATTCAGCGCCAGAAAAAGCAGCACAAGAAAAAACAGGATCAGAAAAGCGGCATAGTATCTTTTTCGTTTCGGCATGTTGGTTACTCCAGCTTATAAATATAGGTAAGAGAATCGTCGTCTTCGTTCAGCATTCCATGGATGTCGGCGATGATGGAGCCAAGCTCCATGGTGGACTGGTAAAGGTTTTTCGAGGTACAGTAGACGTTCCCGTCCTCCACAGCCTTGAAATTGGCAAACAGAGGACTCTTGGCAGTCAGGTCTTCCAAGGTGGAGATCTCTCCGTCAATGGTGCTGTTGTAGATGATGAAATCGGCGTCTCTGGCCTGGGAATAGAATTCTTCCATTTCCATGCTCATGGTGGAGGAGGCGTTGTCCTCATCGCCGGTGTCCTGGAAGATGTACTGGCCTCCGGCCATCTCGATCATTTTCGGGAGGTAGTCTGTGGACCTGCGGACATTTACCTGGCCGCTGGTGGTAACATAAAAAAATGCTACTGTCCTGCCAGTCTGCTCAGAACTGCTGACAGACTCGAAGGCTTTTTTTTCAGACTCGAAGGCAGCCTGCGCCTCGTCTTCTTTTCCGGTGAGCAGTCCGTAAAGCTTTACCCATTCCGTTCTTCCAAGGGGATGCTCCTCGTAGCTGGAGTAGTCCACAAATACGGGAATATCGAACGTTTCCAGCTGCTCTTTGACCTCGGGGGTATGATAGATCATGGTGTTTTCCACCGCAAGTCCGCAGCCGCCGTCCAGGATCTGCTCGTAGTCGGGAGCGGAATATTTTCCCGCGTAGAGGATTTCGCCGTTTTCCATAGCCAGCTTTGCCGGCTCGATATACCAGCCGTCCGCCTGCAGAGAGCTGAAACGGATGGCATCCAGCGCGTCCAGGGAGACGAACATGTCCATAACGGCGGAGGCTGCCAGGTAGATGTTTTCCACTGGCTGCTGCAAGACCGTGACGCTGGCGTCAAGATCACCGGGAGCTTCTTTTCCCTCGGGGACCAGCAGATACTGCGTCCCGTCGGAGATGGTGATCAAAGCATAGCCGTCGGCGCTGTAGTCCACGGCAAATTCCCGGGCGTAATCAAGTTCCATGGTGTCCTCGAAAGACAGAGAACTGCTGACGGTTCTGCCGCGGTTTTCCAGGGTGAAGGCGCCGCCGGAGCCGCCGCAGGCGGTCAGGCCGGGCAGCAGAAGGATGCAGAGGATGAAAAGTCCTGTGACAGATGGTTTCTTTTTCATTTTATTTCTTCCTTTTTTTCAGTCTGAGTATGACAAACAGAAGTACGGCGGCAGCGAACAGCAGTACCCCGGAGACGATCCATATGGTATTGCTGCCGGCTCCGGAGGAAATAGAGGCTTCCGAAAAGGTCAGCATGTATTCCACCTCATGGGGAACACTCATAGCCACAGTGTCGCCTACAACGGTCATAGGCTGGTCAAAGACCGTGACCGGGATCTCAAAGGCGGAATTGCCTTCCTCGTTGACCGGAAGATAGGTTTCGCCGTCTACCTTCATATAATCGTAATTGGAACTGCTCCAGGTGATCCGGGCATAGGCCCGTCCGTCTCTGACAATCAGAACTGCCGGGGAGGATATGGAGGCCCTTCCGCTTCCTCCTTCTAAGGTCACGTCGATGGAATATTCCCCGTCGGCCAGCTGGATTTCGGCGGCCAGGTCCGCAGCCAGGCAGCAATCGGCCGGCAGCAGCAGGATGCCAGCGGCAAAAAAGAAAAGAAACAGCAGTTTTGCCGCATGGGTAAAGGCAGCTTTTTTCATAATGGTTTCCTCGCAAACATAGTAGCTCTCACGCCGCAAACAGCAAGTGTTCGCGGCTGCTGTAAATCGTAACGAAAAATGCAAATCAGGGGCCTGCCGCAGCGACAGCGCCCCTGTTTTTTGAAACGTTTATTCTGTTTTTTCAGGGTTGGAGACACTGACCTTATGGTCGTACCAGGTTCCCTTGGTCCCCACCAGCGCCAGATCGAATTCTTCGTCCAGAGCCGGAACGGGAACGTCAAATCCGTAAACGTCCTCGGAAATGCCGTCGCTGTAGGTAACGGTGTCCACGGTGGGTTCCAGAAGCTTTGCCCCGTCCTTCTTCGCGTCCTCGGCAAGGCCGGGATAGAGGTTGACAATATTTTTGGAAGCGAGGGAAATATGTATGGTCATCTCACCGTTTTCCACGGTAAGGGTGCCTTTCCCGCCGCAGGCCTCGCTGACATGGAACATGCTGCTGTCCGTGTCAAAGTCGGCGGTATAAACGCCGTCTTCCAGCTCAGTTTTCTGCGCTCCGCCATCCGCTTCCTGGGAAGAACCGGATGTGGTCTCGGCAGAGGCATCAGGATCTGAGACAGAAGAAGCATCTGATACAGAGGAAGTGTCCGCCTTTCCGGAATTGGAAGGATCTGTGTTTTTGCATCCGTTGATCAGGATGCTGCAGGACAGAAGCGCTGCAAAGAGGAAGGTCAGTTTTTTTCTTTTCATAATATTTACTATTCTCCAATCACTGCTGCTGTATGAGCGACATAGATCTCCTGGATCGCGCTGATCTGTCCAAGCCCGGCGATCTGAGTGTCTACGCTTTCAAAATTGCCGGATGCCTCAAACATGCTGAGCCAGGAATCCTCGTCCTCGCCTGCCATATCGTTGTTGGCGTGGTCGCCGGCGACAACCATCAGCGGACGAAGAACTACCTTGGTGTAGCCTGCCTGGGCGATGCTGTCGATCACTGCTTCGCAGGCGGTCTCCTCAGGTTCGCCCTCAACCGTGCCGATAAATACGTTGTCATATCCCAGAGTAGTCATCTGTGTCTGCATCTGGCTGTAGGAAACCTTGGCGGTGTGAGCGGTTCCGTGTCCCAGGAAGACAAAGGCGGTGCCGTCTGCCTTTGCGGCATCGATGGAATCGTAGCCGGCGTCTGCGAGAGCGGCAGCGGTCACTGCTTCTGCCACAGCGGCTTTGTCCTCATTGATAACGGTAGCGTCGGAGCCTACCTCGCCAAGAAGCGGTTCTGCGATCTGTACGGATTCAAACTGATCTTTGTACTGCTCGACAGCTTCTACCAGCTCGTCGTACTCCGCGCCGTGCATCAGATGGGTCGGCTGGATGACCAGGTTCTTTACACCGTTGGCAACGGCACGCTCCAGCGCCTGATCCATGTTGTCGATCTTCTCGCCGTCGCGGGCCTGCACATGGTTGATGATAATCTGAGCGGTAAACGCTCTGCGGACGGACCAGTCAGGATACGCGGCCTGCAGAGCGTCCTCGATTCCTTTGATGTCCTCCACACGGCTGTCGTTGAAGGAGGTTCCGAAGCTTACCACAAGAAGCTCGTTTTCTCCGATCTCATCGCCGTTGAGCGGATCATCCTTGGAAGCGTCTCCGGTATCGCGGCCGAAATAATCGGGATCGGCGTTTTCACCCTCCACCAGCTCTTTCTGGGCGTCGGTCAGAGCGTCCCATGCGGCTTTGGCTTCCTCGCACTGGGTGTCTGTCTCGTCGGTGCGCTGCTGTACATAGATCGCGTCGATGAGAGCGGCTACATTGTCGGCGGCTTCCTGATCGGATACTGTGTCGTCAGCGGAAGAATCGTTCACTGAGGAATCGCCCACGGAAGAATCGTCCGCGCTGTCAGAAACAGCGGAAGTGGACGGACTGTTGGAATTGGAACCGGAGTTTGTGCCGCCTCCGCATCCGGCGAACAGGGTGCATGCCACCGCGGCGGCACACAAAAGGGATACAACTTTCTTTCGTTTCATTTTTCTTTCTCCTTTTTTATAGATTTGCAGCTTATCTGAGCGAACATAAAAAAAGATACGGAAAAAAGAAATCCAACGCATAAATGCAGTTGGACCGTCGAAAAACATTTCGGTACGATCAAACCTCGTGATCTGGAATTCAACATTCCCGTACCACAGCTGGCAGGTCTCCTGGCTCACAGGATTGCGCGTACCACAGCCTTCCCGATTTCTCAGTGACATATTTTGCGGCACACTACTGTATACAGTGACGAGATCGCACAGGCCTTTCACCTGTTTCCCTATTCTCCGCAGCGCATTTCCTGCGGCACCAACTGCTTATTCAGTTGTCAAATAAATTGCTGTAAACAGTATAGCACTCTGTTTGCCGGATAGCAACCGCTTTTTTGCGGAGAAACGACAGGGTGTAACAGAAAAGTGTAACTATTCAGCCCGCACTATCCCGCGAGGTGTTTTTGCGCAGAATGCGCGAAAATCCCGAGGCCTGTGGCGCGAAACTGCATGAAATGGGGTTTCTGTGCATCGCGAAGCGTGTAATCATTCAGTAAGGCTGAACGGTTATGCAGAAAAAAATAAAAACCTCAGAAATCATTCTGAGGTTTTTCAGAGGCGCAGACCGGATTTGAACCGGTGAATCGAGGTGTTGCAGACCTATGCCTTACCACTTGGCTACTGCGCCATACCTATTAAGTTAGGATGAACTTCTGTTAAAACAGAAGATGACTCCGACGGGAATCGAACCCGTGTTACCGCCGTGAAAGGGCGATGTCTTGACCGCTTGACCACGGAGCCGATTAGCGTTTTTTCGCTGCCGAACTTGGCAACAAATGTATATTATCATAAGTCACGGAATAATGCAAGCACTTTTTTCAAAAAATAATTATGACCTTAATATTACCGCTGAATCTTTACGTATCATACTTTTTGATATCTGCGGATCCCGTCGACGAAAGCTTTGATCTGTGGTAAAATAGCGCAAAGGAGGATAACCTATGGCAGCGAAAGAACAGTTAAATATGATAGAAATGGTCTGGGAACTGATCAATGGAACGACGGGACATCTGGGGCGGACGGACTTCGCACCCCAGAAGACGGAGGTTTCCCCGGAAATTCCCTGCTCCTGTTTTGAGGAGGCAACGCCTGAGAGCCAGGGGATCTCCAGTGCCTATCTGGCGGCGTTGATCGGCGAACTGGCAAAGAGTAAGCAGACAGATATGCACCACCTGCTGATTCTGAGGCGCGGACGGAAAATCTGCGAGTGCAGCTTTTCGCCCTATCAAAGCGGAATCTGGCACGCCACCTATTCTCTGTGCAAGAGTATCACCGGCATGGCTATTGGCTTTCTGGAAGCGGAGGGAAAAGTGTCCCTGGATGAAGATATCCATAAGATCTTCCAGGAGCGCATGGGATTGCTCCAGAAAATTTTCCGCCCGGCGATCACAGTGGAAAACCTGCTGACCATGCAAAGCGGCGTAGACTTTAATGAGATGGGAGCTGTGTCGGGCAACGACTGGGTGGGCGGTTTTCTGGAAGCGCCGGTGCGCGGGACTCCGGGAACCGTTTTTGAGTACAACAGCATGAATTCCTATCTGCTGTCCGCGATCGTGACGGAGCGGACGGGAATGTCCATGATGGAGTATTTAAGGCCAAGGCTGTGGGAGCCGCTGGGGATTGAGAACGTTTTCTGGGAAACCTGCCCGGCGGGGATCACAAAAGGCGGCTGGGGGCTGTTTCTCTGTCCGGAGGACGCGGCGAAGCTTGGACAGCTGTATCTCCAGGACGGCCTGTGGGAGGGCAGACGCATCCTGCCAGAAGGCTGGGTGGAGCGTTCCACCTCGGTCCATGCCAGGCCCCAGGAGCGGCTTGGAAAGTATGGCTATGGCTATCAGCTCTGGATGGATGAACGCCCTGGCAGCTATGCGTTCAACGGAATGCTGGGGCAGAACGTCCTGGTGCTGCCGGATGTGGAGATGGTCATCGTGACCAATGCAGGCAGCAACGAGCTGTTTGTGAACTGTGAGCTTCTCAGGATCCTGAGAAAATACTTCGGCAGTGAGTTTCAGCCCGGGGAGCGGCTTGCGGAAAATAGCAGGGAAAGACGTCAGCTGGAGCTTCAGACCGGAGCGGTAAAGGGCCGCGTCTGCGGCAAAAATCCAATCCTGCGGGGCGGCTGGAAACGCCGCGGACCCGGCCGAAAGGAATCCGCCAGGGAGGAAGCGGTACGGAGGATCCCCTATGGGCGTATGTACCGGATGGAGGACGGCCATGTGGGCCTGTTTCCGCTGGCCATGCAGGTGTTCCACAATAACTTTTCTGAGGGGATCAAAAAGCTGGGCATCGGGAAAGAAGGGGGGAAGCTGTATCTGCTTCTGGAGGAAGGCCAGGACCGGCACAGAATCCCGCTGGGAAGAGACAGGGCCTGTGTCAGCGCTGTGGAAGTGAACGGAGAAACGTATCTGGTCGGAGCCACGGCGACGCCTGGCTTCGATGAAGAGGACTGCTGTGTGCTGAAGATCGACCTGGCGTTTCTGGAGGAGGCCATGCGCCGCAGCCTGAAAATTTATTTCCGGGAAGAACGGATCGAGGTACACTGGAACGAATCTCCCGGAAGGGCGCTGATCATGGAAGGCCTGGAGAGTATCATGACAGAGATGGCAGGCAGATTTTTAAGCTTTCTCAAGGAAAAGGGCGGGGATGAGATCATACATGCGCTGATCGAAAGGACGGTGGAGCCTGTGGTGACCGGGGTGCCGGAAGAACCGGAAAGCGGACAGGAGCAGGCCGGGGAAGACATGGCAGAGACAGAACAGACAGAACAGGATGAATAGCAAGTGCCCGACCGAATGGTTATCAAAATATCCTGTAAAACGTAATGATTCAGCTGGCTGAATCGTTGCCGTAAAACGCAGCGCGCAGACGGAAGATGCCAAAGAAAACAGTTGGATCTTCCGTCTGCGCGTTTTTCGTAACCGTTCAGCAAGGGGAACGGCTGCCGTTTTTCTTTGCGTGTGGTTTAAAGGCCAAGGGCCATATCTCCCTCGCGGATCAGACCTTTTTTTCTCATGAACTCTGAGAAGAGCAGGGACAGAAGCGCCGGGAGGACGAAGTGCAGCAGCAGGATCTTGATAAGTACCGCTGCCGGCGGCTCATAGGCGGTCATGGTCTCGTAGGTGGTGAGCTGTCCCACCAGACCGGCGGAGCCCATGCCGGAGCCGGTGGCATTGTTCTGCATATTGGCCAGCATAGTGCCCACGGGGCCAAGGATCGCGCTGGAGAGGATCGCAGGCAGCCAGATAAGCGGGTGGCGCATGATATTGGGCACCTGGAGCATGGAAGTGCCGACACCCTGGGCAATCAGTCCGCCGAAGCCGTTTTCACGGTAGCTGGCGACGGCGAAACCGACCATATTGCAGCAGCAGCCGATGGTGGCGGCGCCTGCGGCCAGTCCGGAGAGGTTCAGGATAATGCCAAGGGCGGCGGAGCTGATGGGAAGCGTCAGCACCATACCCATGACCACCGAGACCACAATGCCCATCAGAAGCGGCTGCTGCTCGGTTCCCCAGTTGATGATGCTGCCAAGGCCAGTCATCAGACGGGAGACCGGCGGTCCCGCCAGAAGTCCCGCGGCTCCGCCGAAGGCGATGGTGACCACCGGCGTCAGGATAATGTCAAGCTTGGTTTTTCCGGCGATCAGGTGTCCGATGGTGATGCCGGTAAAGGCGGCGATAAACGCGCCCAGCGGTTCTCCGGGGCCGGAAAAGATCACGTTTCCGTCCACGAAAAAGGTTCCGGCAAGAATCTGGCTCGCGTAGCCGCCAATGACGGCGGCGATGGCCGCGGATACGGTGACCAGTGAACTTTCCCGGTATTTTACGGCTACGCCGACGCCGATCCCGGCGCTGGTCAGGGCGGCCGCGATCTTTCCTACCTGGTAGATCAGCGTGCCCGCCTGGCCGCCAATCAGGGTTCCGATCTGCTGTAAGATCGTTCCTATGATCAGGGTTGCGAACAGACCGTGGGTCATACCGCCCAGGCCGTCGATAAAAATGTGACTGCATATTTTTTTGAGCGTTTTCATTATGGATTCCTCCCTCAGGTATGGTGCCTGCCGTTTTTGCGGATGTTTGAGCAGGATAGAATGTCAAGCGGGACAAAAACGGCGGGTTTACAGCAAAAGTTTACAGTAAAACTCCTGGATTGTAAAAGTCTATCACAGAACCTGGGGGAAATCAAGCGTTTTTCCATTGTTTTGCCATTGACAGGAATCAGAAATGGAACTATAATGAATATGTCATTAAAACAGCGCGGGGTGGAGCAGTCTGGAAGCTCGTCGGGCTCATAACCCGAAGGCCGCAGGTTCAAATCCTGCCCCCGCAATTTTCAAAAAAGGAACGCAGCGTCTGCGTTCCTTTTCGTATGCGCAAAATAATGTCTGGACTGTAACCGCTCAGACAGCTGAACGATTACACGCTTCGCGCTGCAGGCCTCGGGATTTTGATTTCGACCTCGTTCTATGGGGCGGTCATTGGGCGGAAGCGCCGTCCTTTGGCAGGCTCTGCATATAGGCGTCCATAGCCTCGGCCACGATCTTGGAGTGGGCCACCGCCTCCACAACCGTGCGCGCGCCGTTGACCACGTCGCCGCTGGCAAAAATTTCCGGGCGGGAAGTGTGTCCCTGTTCGTCTGCCTGGAGAAGTCCGCGGCTGTTGGCTTTCAATCCTTTTGTGGTGTTGACCAGCTTGTCGGCCGGACCCTGGCTGATGGAGATGATAATACTGTCCGCCGGATAGAGCTTTTCCGTTCCGGGAAGCTGTTCGATGGAGCCGTCCTCTTTTTCCAGCGCGTCGGCAAAGATTACTCCTTCATCGACGATTTCTACAGGGATCTTGCGGTAAATAAATTCCACGCCCTCCAGAACGGCGTAGTCAAACTCATGCTTGCTGGCCGCCACCGTGGAGGTGCGGGAGAAGCACTGGAGATAGCGGACGCCTTTGCGCAGGGCCGTCCGCGCCACATCCATGGCGGCGTTTCCGGCGCCGATCACGATCACCCGCTCTCCCAGATGGAAGCTGTCCGGATTGTTCAGATAATTGATTCCGAAATGAACATGTCCCAGAGTCTCGCCTTTGATGTGAAGGGTATTTGGCCTCCATACCCCGGTGCCCACAAAAATAGACTTATAACCGTCGCGGAGCAGGTCGTCGATGGAGATCGCCCCGCCGATGGTGGTGTTGGGACGTACCTTGATATCCTTCAGGATCAGATGACGGTATTCGAAATCGTCCAGGATGCTTTTCGGAAGACGGAAATCCGGGATTCCATAGCGGAGAACGCCTCCGATCTTATCCTTTCCCTCAAAAATAGTCACCTGGTATCCCTTGCGGGCCAGCAGAACGGCAATGGTCAGTCCGGCAGGTCCGGAGCCGATGATCGCAACCCGGATGCCGTTGGAGGGCGCCGGTCCTTTGACCATTTTGGTGCTGTAGGTGGTAGAAATGTAACTTTCAATTGAAGAAAAATGGACGGGAGCGCCTTTGCGTCCCAGGACACAATGACCTTCGCATTGATTCTCATGGTTGCAGATAAGGCTGCACACAGTCGTCAGAGGGTTGTTCTCAAAAAGCATCCATCCGGCCTCGTCCAGCTTCCCCTGCAGCATCAGCTGGATGACCGTGGGGATGAGCGTGTGGATGGGACAGCCCTTCTGACACTGGGGAACCTTACAGTTCAGACAGCGGTTGGCTTCGTCTAGTACATGAATTGCCATAAAATCCTTCCTTTCCATGGTGATTACTATGTCTATTGTATCAGCCGCAGTTATGGGTTGACAAGTAAAAAGAAGATGAAATACAATAAAACAAAAAAGGAGAAAAGAGGCAGCGCGGCAGACTGCCTGAAGATACGGATATGGCGAAAAAAAGTAAGAAAAAAACGGGAAGTACAGCCGGGAAAGTGGTGTGGCGGCTGCTGTTTGTGACCGCTTTGTGCGTGCTGGTCTACTCGGCGTGGAATCTGGTAAGTATTTTTCTTTCCTATAAAGAGGGAACCGACGAATACGACGAGCTGCGGCAGTTTACGGCGGTTGTAACGCAGGAGCCGCAGACCCCTTCCGGAGAGCCAAAGCAGGAGAACGGGGAGGAGCCGCCAGAGGAACAGGAGCCGGTGAGCGCGCCGCTGACGGTGGATTTCGCGTCCCTGCAGGCAATCAATCCGGATGTCAAAGGATGGCTGTACATAGAAGCTCCGGAAATCAGCTATCCCATGGTGCAGGGGGCGGACAACGACGAGTATCTGCACACCACCTATGAGGGGAAGAGCAACTACGCCGGATCCATCTTTCTGGATTACCAGAATCAGGGAGATTTTTCCGACTGCAATACCATTATTTACGGACACAATATGAAAAACCAGTCCATGTTCGGAAAACTGAAGCAGTTTAAGGAGCAGGAAAAATATAAAGACAGCGTTTACTTCTGGATCCTCACGCCGGAGGGTGATTACCGTTACCAGATTTTCAGCGCCTATTATACCGACGCGGTGAGCGACGCCTATACGCTGTTTTCCGATCCCGACCAGGCATTTCTGGATTACCAGGCGAATATGGCGGCGAAAAGCCAGGTGCCGCTGGAAGTGCCGGCCATGGATACCAACAGCAGGATCGTTACGCTGTCCACCTGCGCGGCCAGGGATTCGTCTCAGCGTTTCGTGGTGCAGGGCGTGCGGGTTCAGTAAGCGCGGGTCAGAGCGTGTTTGAACATTCATTCCCGCAATCTGCACGCCCCGCTTTGTGGAAAAATGGTGATTTACGGGGGCAAAGTTTTGGGAGGTAAGGATATGGGTAAGAATATGGATAAGACAGAGATGCTGCAAAAACTCATCGACAGCCATGAGCGGCTGGTATTTTTCGGAGGAGCAGGGGTGTCCACGGAAAGCGGTATTCCGGATTTCCGCAGTGTGGACGGATTATATCATCAAAAGTATGACGTACCGCCGGAGACGATCCTGAGCCATACTTATTTTGTAAGGCATCCGGAGGAGTTCTTCCGGTTTTACCGGGAAAAAATGCTGGTGCTGGATGCCAAGCCAAACAGCGCTCACCGGACGCTTGCCGCCCTTGAGCAGGCCGGCAGGCTGACGGCGGTGGTAACCCAGAACATCGACGGCCTGCATCAGGCCGCGGGAAGCAGAAACGTGTACGAGCTGCACGGCAGCATCCACCGGAATTACTGCATGAAATGCGGAGCTTTCTATGACGGGGCATACATCCAAAGCACAGAGGGGGTTCCCAGGTGCAGCCGCTGTCAGGGGATTATCAAGCCGGACGTTGTGCTGTATGAGGAACCGCTGGACCAGGACGTGATGGAGCAGGCGGTGCGGGCCATTGAGCAGGCGGACCTTATGATTGTCGGCGGAACCTCGCTGGCGGTATATCCGGCGGCGGGTCTTTTGCGGTATTTCCACGGAGACGCGCTGGTGGTACTCAACCGGAGCGCCACGCCGGTGGACGGCAACGCGGATCTGCTTATTGAAGAACCGATCGGGCAGGTACTGGCCCGGATCAAAGTGAGGGAATTATGAATTACGAAGTAGGAGATATTGTAAAATTGAAAAAGCCGCACCCCTGCGGCAGCAGCGAGTGGGAAATCCTGCGGGTAGGCGCGGATTTCCGGCTGAAGTGCACCGGATGCGGGCACCAGATTATGATAGCGCGCAGGCTTGTGGAGAAAAACACCCGGGGACTGCGCAAAAAATAGAAGGAATCGTCCGGCAAGGCCGAACTGTTACCTGCGCCGTAACAGTTCAGCCAGGTCCGTGCATTTACTGCACGGACCGTATGAAAACGCAGTGCCTGCGGGCATCCGGCCCATCGCGAAGCGATTTTTAATGGCCGGATGCCGTAACAGTTCAGCAGGCTGAACTGTTACCCCCCGCGCAAATAAAAAAGTTTCGCGCACTCTTGTAATTTGCGACAGATTATGCTAGAATTTATCTTTGTGATATACAAAAACGGATTCCTTGCTCCCTGAACGTACAGGGGGCCAAAGACCAGAAGGAGGGAAAGCATGAACAAGTACGAATTAGCACTGGTTGTAAACGCCAAACTCGAGGAAGAAGAACGCAACGCCGTTGTGGAGAAAGCGAAAAGCTATGTAACCCGTTACGGCGGAACGATTTCCGAAGTAGAGGAGTGGGGCAAGAAACGTCTCGCTTACGAAATCCAGCACATGCGCGAAGGATTCTACTACTTCATCCAGTTCGAGGCGGACACCACAGCGCCGGCAGAGATCGAGCGCCATATGCGCATTATGGACAATGTACTGAGATACCTGGTTGTTAAGAAAGAAGCATAAGAGGTAGATCAATGAATAAAGTCATTTTGATGGGAAGACTGACAAGAGACCCGGACGTAAGATATTCCGCAGGAGAGAGTGCGACGGCGGTTGCCCGCTACACACTGGCTGTGGACAGACGCTTTAAGCGGGACGGAGACGCCACGGCTGATTTTATCGGCTGCGTTGCCTTCGGACGCCAGGCAGAGTTCGCGGAAAAATATCTGCGCCAGGGAACCAAGATCGCCATTACAGGCCGTATCCAGACAGGAAGCTACACCAACCGTGAGGGCCAGAAGGTATATACGACGGATATCGTTGTGGAGGATCAGGAATTTGCGGAGAGCAAAAGCGCCAGCGAACGCAGCGGCGGTTACTCTGCGCCTTACAACGCTGCTCCATCACCTGCGCCCGCTCCTGCCGCGCCTTCCCGCGATATGGGAAGCATGTCCGCAGACGGATTTATGAACATTCCGGACGGAATCGACGAGGAGCTTCCATTTAATTAACATGATTTTTCGATTGTGATAAAGGAGAGTGTGAACATGGCATACAATAACAGTGAAAAACCGGCATCCAGAAAACCGATGCGCAGAAGAAGAAAAGTCTGCGTATTCTGCGGCGGCGAAGAGATCAGCTACAAGGATGCAGCAAAACTGAAAAAATATGTATCCGAGCGCGGCAAAATCCTGCCGAGACGCGTAACCGGAACCTGCGCAAAGCATCAGAGAGCAGTAACCGTAGCAGTGAAACGCGCAAGACACATGGCAATCATGCCGTATGTAGACGACTGATTCTGCGAAAAGCTGCAGCAGCGGAAATTCTGTAACTATCCAGTTATCTAAATATCTGTGAAACAGCAGCGAAACATTAAAAGACATATCGAAAAAGGCCGATGCCCGTGATATTCCACGACACCGGCCTTTTTTATGGAAAACTGCGCACAGCCCAACATTCTGCAGAAAACCATTTTCAAACACACTCCAACCCATAATCCAAAACTCACGCCCCAAAAGTCCGCACCGCAAAAACCCAATGCACTCCGACTCTGCGCCATCAACCTTCCGCGCCGCCAAAACGCCACGCCACCAACCTTTGCGCCACCAAAAGCCAGAAAGCGGAGCAGGGCATGCGGCCGGTGTGTGCGGGGGACATCTGGAAGGACGCGAGAAACTCTTAACGCGCCAAAGCGCCGCCGGACGGGCCAGGCGAAGGACCACACGTCCTGAGCCTGAGGGGCGCTGAACCGGGAAATCATAAAGATTTCCTGGTGAATCGCCCCGGCGCCCGTCCGGCGGTGCTTTGGCACGTTTAGAGTTTCCGCGTCCTTCCAGATGTCCCCCGCACACACCGGCCGCATGCCCTGCCCCGCTTTCGTCCGCCATCCCCCGCGCGGATTCCCCTCCAAAACAAAAAAAGCTTTTGCTTTGCATGATTTAGTGGTATAATACAAGACGTAATGCTGACAAATATCTCTATTTCGAAAGGTGTTTGTATGGATGAACGATAACAACAAACTCAAATTTGCCGGCCGTCTGAAACGCTACATGATCTGGCCGATCCTGCTGTCAGCGCTTCTGATCGGCATGAACGTGGTGATGTACTTTATCCACCTCAACGCAGGCCTGTGGTTTACCGTCTGCGTCGGCGTCTATGTGGCAGTCGCTCTGTCCATTTATTTCAAAAGCAGACCCAAGCTTCTGAACGAGATGATCACCTTTGCCGCAGAGTACGGGCAGGTGCAGAAACGCCTGCTCCAGGATCTGGAGATTCCTTACGCGGTGATGGACCGTCAGGGAAAGCTTCTGTGGGTCAACCTGGCGTTTACGGAACTGACTGGTAAAGACAAACAGTATCACAAGTCCATTACGTCCGTCTTTTCGGGAGTCACACAGGAGAAATTCCCGAAAAACGAGGAGGAAACAGAATTTCATATCACCTATGAGAAAAGAAATTTCCGCGCGCTGATGAAGGGAATGTGCATCGACGAGCTGCTGGATAGCAGTGAGATTCTGGAAGCGCAGGAGGACGGATGCTTTATTCAGGTGATGTACCTGTTCGACGAGACAGAGCTGAATGAGTTTATGCGCAAGTGCGAGGACGAGAAGATGGTGGCCGGACTCCTCTACCTGGACAATTATGAGGAAGTCATGGAAAGCATCGAACCGGTGCGCCGTTCTCTTCTGGCAGCGCTGGTGGAGCGTAAGCTGAACCAGTATTTCAGCCGTTTCGACGGTGTGATCCGTAAGCTGGAGAAGGACAAATATCTTCTTGTCATGCGGAGAAAATCCCTGGAGGATCTGAAAGAAAAACGGTTTGACATTCTTGAGGAGGTCAAGACCGTCAACATCGGCAACGATATGGCTATGACCATCAGCATCGGGATCGGCTACAACGCCGGGTCCTATATAAAAAATTCCGAGTACGCCCAGACGGCCATCGATCTGGCTCTGGGACGCGGCGGCGATCAGGTGGTCATGAAGGACGGCGAGAACATTCAGTATTTCGGCGGAAAGACCCAGGCGGTGGAGAAAAATACCAGGGTAAAGGCCCGCGTAAAGGCCCACGCCCTGAAAGAATTCATGCTGAGCAAAGAGCGGATCGTGGTGATGGGACACAAAAATCCCGACGCGGACTCTTTTGGTTCCGCCATCGGCATTTACCGTGCGGCGCGGACGCTGAACAAGACGGCTCACATTGTGCTGGAGGATTCCAACAGTTCCGTGCGGCCGCTGATGGAAGGCTTCCTGAACAATCCCGATTACGACGAAGATATGTTTATCAACCGCTATGAGGCGCGGGAGCTTGTGGATGAGAACACACTGGTGATTGTTGTGGACGTGAACCGGCCAAGCTACACAGAGTGTGAAGACATTCTTTATATGACAAAGACCATCGTGGTCCTGGACCATCACCGTCAGGGCAGCGAGGTCATCCGCAACGCGGTGCTGGCCTATGTGGAGCCCTACGCGTCCTCTGCCTGCGAGATGGTGGCGGAGATTCTGCAGTATTTTGCGGACGGTGTCCGGATCCGCAACATTGAGGCGGATACTCTGTATGCGGGTATCATGATCGACACGGACAATTTCCAGCAGAAGACAGGAGTGCGCACCTTTGAGGCCGCGGCGTTCCTGCGCCGCTGCGGCGCGGACGTGACCCGTGTGCGCAAGCTGTTCCGGGAGAATTTCAACGATTACCGGGCCAAGGGAGAGACGATCAAAAACGCGGAGATCTTCATGGAGCGTTTCGCGATCTCCGAGTGCCCGGCGGATTATGTGGAAAGTCCGACGGTGGTCGGTTCCAAGGCCGCCAACGAACTTCTCAACGTTATCGGCGTCAAGGCGTCGTTTGTACTGACGGAATACCGGGGACTTATCTATATCAGCGCCCGGGCCATCGATGAGGTCAACGTGCAGCTGATCATGGAGCGTATGGGCGGAGGCGGTCATCTGAATATGGCCGGCTGCCAGCTGGAAATGGGATTATATGAAGCAAAACGTGCATTAAAGGAAACATTGACAGAAATGCTGGAGGAAGGAGTAATCTGACACATGAAAGTAATCTTATTGGAGGATGTAAAATCACTGGGAAAGAAAGGGGACACCGTCAATGTCAGCGACGGCTACGCCCGGAATATGCTGCTGCCCAAAAAGCTGGGCGTGGAGGCGACGGCAAAGAATCTCAACGAGCTGAAGCTGCAGAGAGCCCACGAGGATAAGGTGGCGGCCCAGAAGCTGGAGGAGGCAAAAGCCTTCGCCAAAGAGCTGGAGGACAAGTCTGTGACCGTAGCCATCAAAGTCGGCGAAGGCGGCAAGGTGTTCGGAAGCGTCTCCACCAAGGAAATCGCGGAGGCTGCCAAGGAGCAGCTGGGTTACGATATCGAGAAGAAAAAAATGCAGCTGCCGACGCCAATCAAGGTGCTTGGTACAACGGAGGTTCCGGTGAAGCTGCACCCGAAAGTAACCGCAAAGCTGAAAGTGATCGTAAAGGAAGCGTAAAATACAGATGGAAGAAGCACTCATTAAGCGGATTTTACCGCATAGCATTGAGGCGGAACAGTCTGTGATTGGCTCCATGCTGATGGGAAGAGAGGCGATCATGGCGGCATCGGAGATGCTGACCAGCGACGACTTCTACCAGCATCAGTATGGAGTCATTTTCGACGCCATGGTGGAGCTTTTCAACGAGGGAAAGCCGGTGGATCTGGTGACGCTGCAGAACCGTCTGAAAGAGAAGGATCTGCCGCCGGAGATCACGTCCATGGAGTTTGTCCGCGATCTGCTCAATGCGGTCCCCACCTCAGCCAATGTCCGCCACTATGCGACGATCGTCAGCGAGAAAGCCGTGCTGCGGCGGCTGATCCGGCTGAGCGAGGAGATAGAGAACGAATGTTATCTGAACAAAGAACCGGTGGAGGTGATTCTGGAGGAGACAGAGAAGCGGATGTTTCAGCTGCTCCAGCAGAGAAATTCCGGAGATTATGTGCCCATCCGCCAGGTAGTCATGAATACCCTGGAGAATATCGAGCGGGCCTCCAAGACCAAGGGAAGCGTCACGGGACTTGCCACGGGATTTACAGATCTGGACTACAAGACCTCAGGCTTCCAGCCGTCGGACTTTATCCTGGTGGCCGCCCGTCCGTCTATGGGAAAGACGGCCTTCGTCCTGAATATTGCCCAGTATATGGCTTTTAAGAAGGATAAGGCGGTGGCGGTGTTCAGTCTGGAGATGTCCCGGGAGCAGCTGATGAACCGTCTGTTTTCCATGGAGTCCAAGGTGGATTCTCAGAATCTGCGTACCGGTAATCTGAAAGATGAGGAGTGGAGCAAGCTCATTGAGAGCGCCGGTATGATCGGCGAGTCCAAGCTGATCATCGACGACACGCCGGGTATCTCCATCGGCGAGATGCGCTCCAAGTGCAGAAAGTACAAGCTGGAGCATGGTCTGGACATTGTGATCATCGACTATCTGCAGCTGATGACCGGCAGCGGCCGCCGCACCGATTCCCGCCAGCAGGAGATATCCGATATCTCCCGGGCGCTGAAGGCATTGGCCAGGGAACTGAACGTTCCGGTGGTGGCGCTGTCTCAGCTGTCCCGGGCGGTGGAGCAGCGGACGGACCACCGGCCGATGCTCTCGGACCTGCGTGAATCCGGAGCCATCGAGCAGGACGCGGACGTGGTTATGTTTATTTACCGTGACGACTATTACAACAAAGATTCCGAGGATAAGGGAATCGCCGAGATCATTATCGCCAAGCAGCGTAACGGCCCTATCGGAACCGTCAACCTGGTGTGGCTGCCGGATTATACGAAATTCGCGAATATTCAGCGGTAGGGAAATTGCCGGATGGCGCTTTTTACGGAAGCGTTCACCACAAAGGATATCAGACATGGAAGGGGCATATCGCAGGAGAAAGGAAATTCCTCATGCGATATGCCCCTTTTTGAATCGTAACAGTTCGTAACTATTCTTCGCACATTCTGTGCGAAAACGCCTCGCGGGATAGCGGCAGGCTGAATGGTTCCGGAGATTACACGTCGCCCATATTCGAGGCAGAGACCAGAAATTCCCACAGGTTATGGGTAGTCATCGCGTCGTCTCCGGACAGCGCCGGGTCATAGGGCAGGCGCGGGTCCTCCAGTTCCGGAATGGAGTCGATCTCTCCAGCCAGCCAGGCGTCCACACGGCGTTTTGCCGCCTCAAGTCTTGCGGTGACGCCGCTCATACGGATATTTACCACCTCGAATCCCTGGGGACGCATGTAATCCATCCACAGCTTTTCGCGAAGAGCAAGTACGGCCCGGGAACCTTCGATGCAGGCAGGGATTGTTTCCTGGGAAAGCAGCCGCAGGGAATCCCGGTCCCTGGACAGGTAGGCATCTGTCAGCTGAAGGCCAAGCACGGATTTCAGCGACAGGAAAGATGCCAGCTGGTAATAATAGCGGAACAACGGCGCGAAGGTGTCCGGAAGTTCCGGCAGGCATCGTTCCAGGTCTTTTGTAAGCCTGCGGTACCAGCCGTCCAGGTGCAGCGGCCGGGTCTGGGCGTCAAACAGGCCAAGGAGCGGATCCTGGTAAAACAATACTTTTGAAGGATTGGCAGACCGTGGATTGTGAGGCGCAACGCCGGGCGTCATATCCAGACGGTCCAGAAGCTTCCAGTTCTCCAGAGAAACGCCGGTAAGGAACAAAAGCCGGCTGTTCAGGTACGCGTCGTCCATCTCCTCGCGGAAACCGAATTCGGCGAAGAAAATGATGGAGAAAAGTCCGGCCTGCTGAGGCGTCTCACTTCCGTTGTCGGACCAGAGGGTGCAGAACGCCTGGCGAAGTCCCATTTCATGGAGAACGTGCATGGCCTTGCGTGTGGTGTCTGTGGCGCGGCTGTAGTTGGGGGCAAGTCCGTTCCAGATCCAGCCTCCGCCGGCAAAGCGCACATGGGAAGCCAGACCCTGATGCAGGCGGATCATCTTGCGGTAGATGGCCTCGTCGTGGCTGTAATAGTCCCAGTATACCAGCGTCAGGTCCCCGGGCGCTTTTTCATCCTCCCGCCACTGGTAATCTTCCGGCAGGCTGTAGGAGCCTGCGCCGCCGGCTGCCAGCTTGAAATACATGTCGCTCCAGATCATGGGAGAGAAGCCAAACTCCCGGCAATATTCCAGCACATGAGTCAGGTGATTCTGGAGAATCTGAATGCCGTTTGTGTAGCCATGTTTCAGAAGATAACGTCCTGTGCCAAGGCCTTCCGCTTCATCCATGCCCAGATGGATCCGGCGGGTGGAGAAGCACTGGCGCAGGGAGCGGAGCATCGCCCGGATTAGCCGATAGGTTTCCGGATCTTCCGCCAGCAGGATATTGTTGGTATCGCGCAGCTCTTCCGAATCGGGCCAGCGCAGGAACGTGTGCATATGTGCCAGCGTCTGGATACAGGGGATGACCTCGATGCCGAAAATTCCGGCCAGAGCGTCGATCTCCTTTAATTCCTTCTGGCTGTAGCGTCCGCGCATCTGGCCGAAATAAGGATATTCCGGGATCTCATAAGTATCTTCCAGATACAGGTACAGGGTGTTCATACCCAGCAAAGCCATGGTTTCCAGATAGGTCTGGATAAAATCCAGGCGGTAGACCGCGTTTCTGGAGCAGTCCAGCATGACCCCGTTTTCATCCAGCCAGACGGTTTCCTGGCAGGAATAGGAACTGTCGTCCAGGTGCTGCAGCATCAGGCCAACGCCGCGGAAAAAGTGTGTGGTGTGGCAGTAGCCAATCTCCACCCGGGAACCGTCACGGGCAACGGTGAGCGTCTTTTCCTGGTGAGGCACAGGGCAAATGGCAATCCCACCGTCCGCCAGACGGTGGCCCTTGGCCTTCAGCAGAAGCTCCAGCCCCTGATACAAGGTATCCTGACAGCCGGTCAGTTGAAAATTCATCGAAAAATCCTCCTATTAAAATAGAATATTAGTGGTAACAGTTCAACCAGCTGAACGATTCCATGCTTCGCGCTGCACAGAAACTGCATTTCATGCGGCTGCAGGACTCGGGATTTCCGCACCTTCTGTACGAAAACACCTGACCGAATAGTGGCAGGCGGAACGGTTCCTTCAGCTGTATTGAAGTGTTGAATACCCATAGGAAAAGTATAGCGGATGAAAAGTAGGACGGCAAGTGAAGAATCTTTAAAGTTTTTTGTGCAATTTGTCAGGGGGAGGGAGAACTTGGCGAACGGATTTTCTTGCGGCGGCGGGGATGGGATTTTATAATAAGAGACAGGATGGTTCCTGGAGTGTCAAACAGGAAGTGAAAGGGGTTATGTGATGGAGAATGAAACCTATCAGATATCGGAAGCAGAACAGCTGACGGGAGAGAAGGCGCACGTCCTTCGCTACTGGGAAGAGGAGCTGGGACTTTCCATTGGAAGGAATACCATGGGACACCGCTTTTATACGGCGGAGGATATACAGATTTTTCTGAGTATCAAAGAATTGAAGAAAAAAGGCCTTCATCTGAAAGCAATCCGGGAGCTGCTGCCGAAGCTGCGCCAGGCAGCGGGACAGGCTTTGCAGGAGAGTGTTTTGGGCGACCGTGTGGAGGTGGAGATCCTTCCGCCCAAGACGGAACTTCCTGGGGAAAAACAGGACTTTCAGGAGGCTGAGACGGTGGAGGTAAGGGAAATCCTTATACCGGACGAGGTGCTGGCGGCCGTGCCAAAGCCTGCGAAGTCCGCAAGTCCCCCACAGCCGCGTGCAAAAAGGGGAAAAGCCAGCGAAAACCGCTTTGAGGTGGAGGACGGGAAGTCTTCCGGGGACGCGCGGGAACAGAAGGAGGAGTTTTTTTCGTCAGACGGTGGAGCGGACAGCGCCGCCGAGGAGCGCAGGAAACAGTTTTATCAGATCCTGGAACGGCTGATGCGGCAGCTGATGATGAAAAAAAGGCAGGAAGAGCGTTACAAACGGGTGGATGAGGCGATCCGGAAACATCAGCAGTCCAGAAAAGAGGCGGCGGTGACGGCCGAGCAATCGCCCAAACGGAAAAAGAAGGCAAAAGGAAAACGGTTAAAATAGACACGCTCCAGGAACGCTTTATAGATTGATCAAAAAAACCGCAGCCACGAAAGCTGCGGTTTTTTGCTGTCCCTGCCGGTGACAGGATCATTTGGATGCCAGGTAGTCGTTGATCTGTGCTTCCAGAACGTCGCCGTCGATTCCGTGTACCATAGCGGCTTCCGCCAGAGATTCGCCCTGCGCGGAGGGACAGCCGATGCAGTGCATTCCTGCGCGCATTAAAATGGCAATGATGTTCTGATCCAGCTGGATCAGTTCGCCGATGGTCATATCTTTGGAAATTTTCATTTATCGATTCCTCCTTGGATTTCTGGCAGCCGTTCCGCAGAGGGCAGCTGCCTGTCTTTTTGTGACAACACCTATTATAATACCATAGCGTACAGGATTTCAAGTCCGGAAAAATAATAACTATTGAGCTGGACAAACCGTTCATAGCAGTTCAGCCTGCGGAACTGTTAAACTGTTAGTTACTGTTCACTCGTGCCTCGCAAACAGTAACAACTGTTACTACCGTTTCGAATTGTTTGAAAAATAATACTTGTATTTCCTGAAATAATCGTTTAAAATGTGTTTAGTACCCGATATGTGCCGACAGTTCCGGCAAGGAGCAGAAGAAGGCGGAAGGGTCAAAAACGTACGTCGAAAGGCGAAAAAGAAAAAGGAGGAAAAAAACATGGCATATGTAATTACCGACGAATGTGTAAGCTGCGGAACATGCGCAGGCGAGTGCCCGGTAGAGGCTATTTCTGAGGGAGACAGCAAGTATGTGATCGACGCTGATACCTGTGTAGAGTGCGGAACATGCGCAGGCGTCTGTCCGACAGAGGCTATCGTAGAGGAGTAATCCGTTTCCGCTGTTTACATACGTGAACAGTAAAAAACGCCGTTTCCATTCACCGGAAGGTGATGGAAACGGCGTTTTTTTGAAAACGGCTCTTGATGAAACACGGAGGCATTATGCCAGTTCAGCCAGCTGCTGAAGCGCCGCGTCACGGATCAGCACTTCGCTGTGCTCCGCCAGATTGGCTTCACCGATGCCGGAAAACGGCTTTTGGCGGCCGTACTCGGAAAGAATATTGCAGACTTTATTGAAATCCTCCGGTGAGCAGCCTGATTGATGAAGGATCAGCTGATAATAGTTCTGCGGTTCAATCTTGTACAGCGTATTTTTTCCTGAAAAATAGTGGTTCAGCGCGCCGGCAGAGGCGATCACTTCGTCCAGTGAGCGGAATAAGAAGCTGCGGACAAGATCCACAGGAGCCTTTCGCTCTGCGTTTGCCTCTTTGAAAGGTTCGGCAGTCTTTTCGTCTGCCGTTTCCTGTTTCTTATCGGCGGCTTTCGTTTTCGCATCGTATAATTTCTGGAAAAGATCGATGATATCGTCCGCGCCGGAATACTGTACCGGTTCGGCGGCATCTTCCTCGCTGGAGGGAGCAAATTTGGAAAAACGGGTGTCCAGCTCCTGCGGATCGTCCACTTTGGTGATGATCAGGACGATACTGTCAGGGGAAACGGGGATTGCCTCCACCATCAGCGGTGCGTTATCATAGTTGAAGCCGAACTGTTCGTTGGCCTCTACCATCATATCCTGAAACAGGTTCCTGGCTTTTTCGGTTCCGTAAGCCAGTTCGCTGAGCTTAATTTTTCGGTTTGCCAGATCCGTACTTGTCAAAGTACAGCGAATCTGATTGTCATTGAGCTTTTCAATTTTCAAAACCGTCACATCCTCTCGTAAAGGTTAAAAATATCAGGCTACTATTTATAGTATAGCACATCAGGCCAGGATGTAAAGAACTTAACACTTTTTTCATAATTTAAGGGTTGTTTTTTGGCCATGCTTCGGTATAATGGAGGAAAGAACCAAAACAGCAGTATGGGTTTTGGCGGAAGGTGCATCTTCTGCCGGCTTTGATTCCTGCTGGTCTTATTTATCAGAAATTCTGTACCATTTAGTGTAACCGTTCCTCAGGCTGAACGGCTGCCATTCAAATTTCCCGTCTTTTTGCCGCGAATGTTTTGCGAAATCCAAAGCATTGAGAATAATGAAAGAAAGACACGAAAGATGCTTTCGCGAAAGCTGCTGCAGGCGTTCTTTGATAACTGTTGACCCAAGGGTAATCAACTGCGCGTGTCTGCCCGGGCATAAGGCAACGACAGCGCAGCGGTACAGCCGCAGGATTTCCCGGCGCCAGAAGTCTGTCTTTCGTTTTTGTATATCACAGAATCCGAAAAACGCGAAGACAAAAAAGCAGGCACCCGGAGGCAGCAGATATATGTAAGTAACCGTTCGGCTGTGCTGAACGGCTGCATATGCAACGGTTTCATATGGAGGTCGTCTGCGGGCGATTCCAGACCGTTACGGAAAACCGGTCCCTTGCCGCATAACGGTTGCTAACGGGTGCTTTTTTTGATATACTGAATCTGTCATGAACAGACAACACAAAAAAGAAAAAATCACAGGGGAAAACGGAGGATAAAACATGCAGAAGAACAGGAAAAAAAAGGGGAGGATTTCACCTGTTCTGGTAGTGATCCTGCTGATCGCCGTGCTCGCGGCGGCAGGAGTCGTTTCCTTTCTCGTGCAGAGATATACGCCGGGCAGGAAACAGATGGATAAAAACGAATATTTTCAGCTGAGCGGCGATACGGAAGCCGCGCTGGTGCTCAACGGCAGTGTCAGCGAGGAAAAAGGGCGGATGATCCAGGGAGAGATCTATGTTTCCGCCGCGTTTGCCTCCAGCCAGCTGAACAGCGGATTTTACTGGGATGAGGAATCTCAGGCAATTTTACTGACAATTCCTTCCGGAGTGATGCGGATCGCTCCGGGAGATACAGCATACACCACCGCGGGAGGGCAGCCTGCGGTACAGACGGGGGACGACGGCGCGGTTTACCTTGCGCTGGAGTTTGTGAAGCAGTATACAGATATGGATTATGCCTTTTACCAGGAACCAAACCGGGCGGTGCTCCGGACAAGCTGGAGCGGCTTAAGCCAGGTGGAAGTGACTGCGGACACCGCCGCCGTGCGCTACCGGGGAGGAATCAAGAGTGAGATCCTTACCGAGGTGCCAAAGGGAGAGAAGCTGTACTTTCAGGAAAGCCTTGACAACTGGGTGCGTGTGGAGACGCCGGACGGATATATCGGTTATGTGGCGAAGGATGAGGTTTCCGGCCAGCAGGAGGCTTTGGCCCATGTGCAGGACGCGAGCCTTGTGTTTACCGGCGTGCGCCGGGACCACAAGATCAATCTGGCCTGGCATCAGACCACGTCCCAGGCAGCCAACCAGGCCCTCGGTTCGGTGATCGCCAATGTAACCGGCGTCAACGTGATCTCGCCCACCTGGTTTTCTGTGGTGGACAATGGGGGAACCCTGTCGAATCTGGCCAGCGCTGAGTATGTGGCGCAGGCTCACGCGGCGGGCCTGGAGGTATGGGGCCTGGTGGACAATTTCAACGAGAATTTCAGTACGGAAACGGCGCTGGCGTCTTATTCCGTCAGGACAAATATCATCAGTCAGCTGGTGTCCATCGCCCAGCAGGTGGGACTGGACGGGATCAATGTGGACTTCGAGCAGCTGACAGAAGCGTCGATCCCTCATTTTATCCAGTTCCTCCGGGAACTGTCGGCGGCGGCTCACGCGGCCGGTCTGGTGGTTTCTGTGGATACGCCGGTGCCTCAGTCCTTCACTGAATATTACAACCGCGGCGAGCAGGCAAAAACCATCGACTATATGATCATGATGGGATATGACGAACATTACGCGGGCAGCCAGGAAGCAGGTTCTGTGGCTTCCCTGCCGTTTGTGGAGAGCGGGATCCAGACGCTTCTGGAAGATATTCCCGCGGAGAAGATCATCTGCGCGATTCCGTTCTATACACGGATCTGGACAGAGACCTTCGGTCAGGTGGGCGTGACCAGCGAGGTGCTGGGCATGGACGGCGCCGACCAGTATATAACCCAGATGGGCATGACAAAGACCTGGGACGCGTCGGTGGGCCAGAACGTGGCCACCGTGGAGACGGATACGGCCCGGTACACCATATGGATGGAGGACGAACAGTCCATCGAAGAAAAAATGAAGCTGATTGAGAATTACGGTCTTTCCGGCGTTGCGGAATGGAAGCTTGGCTTTGAGCGGCCGTCGGTATGGAGCGTGATCTCCAGTCATCTCACGGAATAAACAAAAGAATGGAGGAGTATCAAATGGCAGCAGAACTGGATGAAGAAGTATTTAAAACTACGCTGATGGGGGGATTTGACAAGGAAGATGTCATGACCAAGTTCCGGGAGGCCAGGGAAGAGGCCGAGACGGAGCGCAAAAAGTTGGAGGGGCAGATCGCGGAGCGCGACAAGCTGATCGACGAACTGCGTCAGTCGGTGAAGTCGAAGGAAGCGGAGATCGAACAGCTTCAGAAAAATATCAAAGAAAAATATCAGAGTTATATCGACAATTACGACAGCATCGGAAAGCTTGTTTTTGACGCGAAGGTGCGCGCGGAAAATATGACGGCGGAGACAAAGCAGAAGTGTGAAAAAATGCTCCGGGAGACGAAAGAGGAATGCGCGCGCCTGGTAAAAGAAGCCCGTGAGAAGGAAGAGGAAGTTGTCGCAGTCTATGAGGCAAAAATTGAACAGCAGGCGCAGGAAGCGCAGCAGTTTATGGAGCAGCAGATGACTCAGGGACGCAATAATTACCGGATGGTTCAGACGGAGATGATCCAGATCATCCGGGCCATGGACGAACTGCAGAGAGGCTTCCTGGAGAGCTACAAGAAGGTTCACGCAGTCAAGGATGCCATGGATCGGTCTTCCCAGAAAATGGAACCCTTTTTCCGTGAACTTCAGGTCAGTAATGCCAGAGAAGCGGGTAAGGCAGGCGCCAGCCAGCAGGAAGACAAAAAAAGACAGACAGGTGCGCCGGGTGCCAGACCGGAACCGTCAAAGGGGCAGAAAGGTCAGGGTGCCGGAAACAAGGAAAAGACATCGGAAGAAGAAGGATTTCTGGACGAAGGTATGGACTTTGATGACGAACTTGAAGTCGAGATTCACCGTCTGCTGAAGGATGAGGATGAATCCGAGGAAGGCGGACAGGGTTGAAACAGTCCTCCGCTGCATATACATAGGTAAGGTATATGCAGCGGGGGATTTTTTGTGCTGAAAAGAAAAACGATGGAGGTTCTGATGGCGGCGCTGTTTCTGGCGGCCGCTTACTGTCTTTCCCGGGAAGGGGCGAAGCTGGTGGAGAAGATTGACGGGGAGAAAAGACTTGTGGTCGTGGACCCGGGTCACGGCGGGATGGATCCGGGAAAAATCGGGATCCATGGGGAGAAGGAAAAGGAGATCAACCTGGAGATTTCTCTTTTGCTGAGGGAAAAGCTGGAGGAGCAGGGAATCCAGGTGGAGATAACCCGGGAAAAGGACGAGGGACTGTACGACGAGGATTCGTCCAACAAGAAAGTCCAGGATCTGCAAAGGCGGGTGGAGATCATACATGACAGCCAGCCGGACTGCGTGATCAGCATCCACCAGAACAGTTACTCAGATCCGGCGGTGAAAGGCGCCCAGGTTTTTTACTATGAAGATTCCGCGGAGGGAAAGCTGCTGGCTGAATGTTTGCAGGCGGCGCTGATCGCAGAGGTGGAGCCGGAAAATCACAGGCAGGCCAAGGGGAATACGACCTATTACCTGCTGAAAAAGACGGACGCGCCTCTGGTGATCTGCGAGTGCGGTTTTCTGTCCAACCCGGAAGAAGCAAAGCTGCTTGCCGGGGAGGAGTATCAGGAAAAACTCACAGATGCTATTGTCAGCGGCCTGCTGGAATACCTGGACGGGAAAAGCGGCGTTTAGAGCGTATTTGAAAATTGCCGCAGGATTGTCCTGTCACCACATTTTGAAATCGCTGCCCTTCAGTTTCAGAAGCGCTTCCAGATAGAAGTAATCGCCGTACACAATATGAAATTCGTGAACCGCATCGTGGTAGGCGGCGGTGCAGTTTCGCAGGATACCGTCGGTTCTGGGATCGTAGTCGCAGTCCTGCGCGTCCAGGGTTTTCAGAAGCTTTACGGCCGCGGTGCGGTACATGGCGGCTTCCAGCTGAGGCACATGCTCCGCAATTTCCAGAAGACCGCAGGAGGCGATGGCGGCGGCGGTGGCGTCCTCGTAATACGGCTCGGACGGAGCGCGGAAATCCACCGGGATCCGTCCGTCTTCCGGTATGTTGGAGATGAAATAATGGGCGATGCGCTTTGCGGTGTCCAGATACGCCTGCTTTTTCGTATGTGCGAAGCTCAGGGCGAAGCCATAAAGGCCCCAGGCCTGTCCGCGGGTCCATGAGGAGCCTTCCCCGTAGCCTTGTCCGCCCAGGGAAGTCAGGAGCTCTCCAGTTTCCGGATCAAAGGACACAATATGATTCACAGAGCCGTCCGGCCGCACAAACGCGGACATGGCGGTATCTGCGTGAAGCATAGCAACCTGACGGAAACGGGGATCCTTCAGTTCTTCGCTGGCCCAGTAGAGCAGGTTCAGGTTCATCATACAGTCGATGATGGCCCATCCGGTGGTATCCCGTCCGTCGCCCCAGTCGTTCCAGGCGCGGATCAGACCTCCGGCAGGATTCAGGCGTCCGGCCAGAATGGTCGCGGCGTGCAGTCCCCGCCTGCGCCCATCGGCGGAACCGGTCAGCCGGTAGTCGGCCACCGCGGTAGGCTGATAGATGAATCCCACGTCGTGGTCGAGGGTATAGAAGTTGTCAAAGCAAACGTCCAGCTGCTCCCCGGAAAAGCGGGCGATCTCGGCATATCGGGAATCGCCTGTCTCATGGTACAGCAGCCACATCATGCCGGCCCAGAACCCGTTGGTCCACCAGCCGATACCGAAACTCTTTTCCTTCGCCAGCGTAGAGTTATCGTCGTAGACCCCGTCCTTTGTGGTGTAAGGGATCTTCTCGCAGGTCCGCTCCCGCAGAACCGTCATCTTTTCTATAAACCGCTCCAAAGCCACGTCTGGCCGGAACTGCTCGCTTGAATATTCCATGGTAAATTCCTCCGTTTCTTTTGGTGTTTTAATGGCCGGATGCTCTCAGGCCGTAACAGTTCAGCGTTGCTGAACGATTACACGCTTTGCGATGCACAGAAACTGCATTTCATGAAGTTTCGCGCTGCAGGCCTCGGGATTTTCGTACATTTTGTGCGAAAACACCTCGCGGGATAGTGGCAGGCCAAACGGTTGCAAGATTCCGCTTTAGTCTCACTATATTACATTGACGGTTCGGCTGCAATGGCTTAAAATATCATTGACTGACGAATTCTGCTTTTTGCAGGAAAGAAGTTTGGAAGTAAACTTCCAAATCTACCATTATTGGCGCAGCAAGTGCGCCATGAAAGGAGTAAAAATGCGTGTACGGGAGAGAAAAAACCATGCTGCGATTTATATACGGAGGATACGACGCGGTGCATGAGCATCCCTATGAAATGTACCGTCAGGCGGGGGTGGCAGATTATACCCTGCTGCTGATAAAATCTCCCGCATATTTTTACCTGAACGGTGTCCGCACAGAAATCGAGCCTCAGACGGCAGTGCTGTTTCCGCCTCACACTCCGGTGCGGTACGGCTCGCTGGGCACACCCTATAAGGACGACTGGCTGCATTTTGTGGCGGAGGACAAAGAAGAACTGCCGGAGACCCTGGGACTGCCCTGGGAAACGCCCATGGCGCTGCCGGATCTGCAGGCACTGTCCGGCTGTCTGCGCCTGCTGGTGCGGAAACGGCGCGCAGGCGGGGAATACCAGGAGCAGGCGGAGGACGCGCTGCTGCGGGGTTTATTGTACAGCCTGGCGGATCAGGTCAGGGAGCGGCCGGATCTGCGGCGTGAACGGCCGTACTTCCGGGAACTGCAGGAGCTGCGGGCGGAAATCTACAATACGCCGGAGAAACGGTGGCAGGTCCCCCAAATGGCTGGGCAGCTGCATCTGAGCGCTTCCTATTTTCAGCATCTTTACCGGGAATTTTTCGGGATTTCCTGTATCCGGGATGTGATCGAGGCGCGGATGGAGCGGGCAAAATTTTTTCTGGAGACGACGGACATGGCGGTGTGGATGCTGGCGGAAGTTTGCGGGTACGAGTCGGAGCTGCACTTTATGCGCCAGTTCCGGCAGCGGGAGGGCATGACGCCGACGGAATATCGGCGGTCCGCGGTGCAAAGGCCGTAGCAGCTGCCAGATAGTCCTGCAGGTATGCGGCCCGGCCCGTTGCTCACGGAAATAAGTATGGAGAGAACGAAAACGGATGGACAGAGAATTACTGGAGAGACTGTCTGTGATCACAGAGGAGGAGCAGGCGTTTCTGGACGGAAAACAGGAGATTGAAAAACAAAGATATACAGACGGTGAAAAGCTGATCGTGGACGCGGAAAAGCTTCTGGAGAAGGGAAGGCTGATCTCTGTGCGGCCCCATACGCGGTTTGTCCACTTTCCGCCCCACAGGCATAATTATGTGGAGATGATTTATATGTGCCGGGGGAGTATCCGTCAGAAGATTGACGGCGAGGAGCTGACGCTGCAGGAAGGCGAGCTTTTGCTGATGAATCAGGACACGGTGCAGGAAATCTGGCCTGCGGGACGGGACGATATCGCTGTTAATTTTATTATCCTGCCGGAGTTTTTCGACAGGACCCTGCAGATGATGGGAAACGAGGAAAATCAGCTGAGAGATTTTATCGTAGGCTGTCTGAGGGGAGGGGACAAGCAGATCCGCTATCTGCATTTTCAGGTGTCCGACCTGCTTCCCATTCAGAACCTGGTGGAAAATCTGGTGTGGACCATCCTGCACCGGCAGCCCAACAAAAGAAGCATTCACCAGGTGACTATGGGACTTTTATTTCTGCAGCTGATGAATTATACGGAGCGCGCCAGAGTGGGTGAGGAGCATCCGGAGCAGGCGGCGCTTCTGGCCATTTACCGGTATATTGAGGAGCATTACCGCAGCGGTCAGCTGCAGGAACTGGCCCAGGAGCTGCACTACGACGTCTGCAATATGAGCCGCATGATCCGGCGTCTCACCGGGAAAACCTATACGGAGCTGCTTCAGGAGAAGCGGCTGCAGCAGGCCGCCTTTTTGCTGGAGACCACAAGAATGCCGGTGGCGGATATCGCCGACGCGGTGGGATATGAAAACGTCAGCTATTTTCACCGGATCTTCCGAAAGAAATACGGAAGTTCCCCGAAAGAATACCGGACGAGACAGTGAGATCCGAGGTAACAGTTCCGCCTGCCGCTATCCCTTGAGGTGTTTTGGCACAGAATGTGCGAAAATAAATATCCAGACCATCTGACTTGTCTCTTTTTCCGATTGCACATGTCCAAAAGCCTCGGCGCAGCCCGCTGCGCCTGCGTTTTTGAACATGCACACTCGAAAAAATATCCTGCGTCATCTGGCTGGATATTTAGTATACGGCCGCATAAAACGTAGAGCCTGTACGGAACTGTTACGTCTGATCAGAATTTCTCCAGCCGGTCCATGGTCAGCTCAAAGACCGTACATCCGCCGGCGGTGGTGTCGATGGGCACCGAATAGTTTGAGCCGGTGTAAGCGTTTCCGCTTTCTGTGTGGGGCGTGGAGTAAGTGATGGACTTTCTAAGGCCTGCGTATTCCCGCAGTACATTCAGAGCGATGGGCGCGTTGGCGTCCTCGGTTCCGATCATCAGCGTTGTATTTTTCTCCTGAAGGAAGCCGCCTGTGGTGGCCAGCTCTGTGACGAAGATCCCCTTCTGGTTCAGCGCCGCGATGGTATCGGTCTTGTCTTCTTTCTTCATAATGGCAATTAAGAGCTTCATAGGTTTACCTCCCTGTTTTGTATAGTACCAGTTATATAAAATATCGGGGCAAATGTCAAGATATTCTATTTTTTCTCTGTGAAATCTTTGGTAAAATGAAAAAAATGTAAAGGTCAAAAAACACATAGCTAGGAGGAAAGCAGTATGGAGCATTTGCTGTACGGAGCCGCTTATTATGAGGAATATCTCCCGGTGGACCGGCTGGAGAAGGACGTGGAGATGATGAAGAAGGCGGGAATCAATGTGGTGCGGATCGCGGAGTCTACCTGGAGTACCTGTGAGCCGCAGGACGGGGTGTTTGACTTTTCCCATGTGGAGCGTGTGCTGGACGCCATGGAGGCGGCGGGGATTTCCGTGATCGTGGGGACGCCCACCTATGCGGTGCCTACCTGGATGGTCAAGTCTTATCCGGAGATTCTGGCAGAGACGAAGCATGGACGGGGGATCTACGGTCCGCGGCAGATTATGGATATCACCCATCCGGTGTATCTGTTTTACGCGGAACGGGTCATCCGCAAACTGATGGAGCACACGGCCCACAGAGCCTGTGTCATTGGCTTTCAGGTGGATAACGAGACAAAATATTACGGCACCGCGGGAAAAAATGTGCAGGAAGGGTTTGTGAAGTATCTGAGAGAAAAGTTCCACGACGATCTGGGAGCGCTGAACCGGGCGTTCGGACTGGATTATTGGAGCAACCGTATCAATGCCTGGGAGGATTTTCCCGATGTGCGGGGAACCATCAACGGAAGCCTGGGGGCGGAGTTTGAGAAATACCAGCGGACGCTGGTGGACCGGTTCCTGGCATGGCAGGCGGGAATCGTGGAGGAATACCGCAGGCCCGGGCAGTTTATCACCCACAATTTTGATTTCGAGTGGAGAGACCATTCCTTTGGCGTGCAGCCAAGCGTCAACCATTTTCATGCGGCGCGCCCGCTGACCATCGCCGGCGTGGATATTTACCACCCCAGCCAGTCGCGGCTGACCGGCAGGGAGCTGGCCTTCGGCGGTGATATGACCCGCTCGCTGAAAGGCGGAAATTATCTTGTCATCGAGACGGAGGCCCAGGGATTTCCCCAGTGGACGCCGTATCCCGGACAGCTGCGCCTGCAGGCCTACAGCCATCTGGCTTCCGGCTCCAACAGCGTGATGTACTGGCACTGGCATTCCCTGCACAATGCCTGCGAGACTTACTGGAAGGGGATCCTGAGTCATGATTTCCAGGAAAACGCGGTTTACCGGGAAGCTATGCAGATCGGTCAGGAATTCGCGAAACATTCCGACCGGCTGGTAAACCTGAAGAAGGAAAACCGTATTGCGATCCTTGTGAGCAACGAGGCGCTGACTGCCCTGGAGTGGTTCCCTATTGCCGGCACACCGGTGGGGTCTGTGCGATATAACGACGTGGTGCGCTGGCTGTACGACGGCCTGTACCGGCTGAATCTGGAATGTGATTTCGTGTACCCGGACAGTGAAAATCTTGAGGACTACGACTGGATCCTGGTGCCGGCTCTGTACGCCGCGCCGGAAGCTTTGCTCCGCCGGCTGAACCGTTATGTGGAGAACGGCGGCCAGCTGCTGGTGACCTTTAAGAGCGCCTTTGCCGATGAAAACGTAAAAGTCAGCCACGAGCTGCAGCCGCATATTCTGAAAGACTGTCTGGGCGTCGTCTATCAGCAGTTCACCTATCCGGAGAACGTTCTGCTCTCGGGAGAGATTTTCGGGGGAAGCGAAGAGGAACGCCAGGCGGAAGTGTTTATGGAACTTCTGCAGCCGCAGGGAGCGGCAGTCCTGGCTTCCTATGAGCATCCGGCATGGAGCGGGTACGCAGCGGTTACGGAGCATACCTTCGGAAAGGGAACCGCTCTCTATGTGGGATGCAAGACCAGCGACGCGGTGCTGGATAAAATCCTTCTCCGCTGCGCGGCCAACGCAGGGATTTCCCTGGAAGAGAACCGGTGGCCGGTGACAGTGAGAAAAGGCGTCAACCAAAAGGGTGAAAAAATCCGTTATTATCTCAATTATTCACCGGAGGTACAGCGTGTGCCGGCGCATCCGGCGGGGGAGGAGATTCTGGAAGAAAAGCAGTACAGAGAAGATGAGACCATGGAACTGCAGCCATGGGGCGTGGCAATCCTCATAGAGACAACATGAAACATGATAACCATTCAGCCAGCGGAACGATTACACGCTTCGCAAAGCGCAGGAACTGCATGAAATGCAGTTTCGCGCTGCAGGCCTTGGGATTTTCGCATATTCTGTGCGAAAACACCTTGCGGGATCGTGGCAGGCTGAATGGTTACATAACATGAACTTATAGAGATAACATGGATCGACAGGCTGTAGCTGTCCGGTGTGCCGTTTTTTTTTCGGCAGCCAAAACGGCTGCAGCCTGTTTTGATTTTCCGGCCAACGGAACTGTTACACACGGTTCGCTACGCCGATAAACAGAGGCAGCTCCTCGCTGCAGTCGATCACCAGATAAAGAAACGGACGGTTGAGAATCACTTCCTTTGGTTCCTGCGGGTCGGGCATGGCAGCGCCGGATTCAAGAGCTACGGCAGATGCCGCAGCAGCCTTGGTCCCTTGTTCATCCAGAGCGAGAAACGTCTTGTGAATGACCTTGCTGGCATAGATCGGACCGTTGCTTGACGTGCCGACACCGGAAAGGTCCGCGTCGGTCATGGAAAACAGGTCCGTCATTCCGAGCTTTTGCAGGACATCAGAAAGCTCTGTGGAAGATTCTGTCTCAAATTTCGGAAGCGCGGCGTTCACCGGCACGTCCTGCTTCTGTTCCAGCAGGTTTTTGAGGGTTTCTCCGGTCAGTGTGGACACATATTCTTCGACGGTCATCCCTTCCTTGGGGAGTAGCGCGGCGAAAGCATAGTTCTGATTATAATAATATTTCAGAAATCCGGCGGCATGTTCGTCCTCCAGGTATTGATGCTCCTGAGAGCGCATAAACACCGCGTCTGTGTCCGTTCCGTCCTCACAGGTAAACACGTCCTCATAGCAGTTGTATTCCGTATAAGGGTCGGCCCACTCGGCATCAAAGGAAAGCGCGTTGATCAGATACATAACGGCATCGCCGTCAATCTCTGAGAGGATCCGGGGAATCTTTTCTTCGGTTTTTTCGTTGACCCAGGCGTTGATATCCTTCAGGGTCTGCTCATCGAAGGGTGCCTGAAAGATGGAAGCGTCGTAATGATCCGCCACCGCCTGGAGAAATTCCTGGCGTACCTGGAAGTCTTTGCTGTCCCGGAACCAGATGGCGTCGGCAAGCTGCAGTCTGGATTTTGGCTCGGAGATCAGGGAGTTCTGGTAGGCGGAAAGGTATTCGTTCAGCTCCTGCACCGGAAGGCCGAGGACCGCCTCCATCTGGGAAAGCGTCTCATTTGCCGCGCCGTTGGCCGTCATGGACAGGGCGTACATGACGGAAAGTGGGGAGAGCAGAGTGTTTGTTCCGGCTTCCATCTTTTCCTGGAACAGCCGTACGGAAAAATCCATCACTGCGTCTTCGCCGGAGCGGCTGACGTCAGACGGAGATTGAATGTCGGACTGCGGTTGTGTGTCGGACTGCAATTCAACGTCGGACTGGGACTGAATGTTGGAGGATTTCAGGTTTGCCAGCAGATCGCGGGCCTCCACATTCTCTGAGGAGCCGCTGCAGCCGGAGAGAGAAAGAATGGATGAAAGCGACAGAGTGGCTGCTAGGATCGTGGCAAAGCAGCGTTTGTAAGATCGTTGTTTCATCGGTGATACCTCCTTGCGGGATAATGGTAAGCTGAACTGTTACAATGGTTACGGATATTTGTTTACTCCGAGTTTCGTCATCAATGCTTCCTGGAGGACCTTTGATACGTTGATGTGCGCTTCTTCCGCCTCTTGGTTTAACCAGTTTGGCAAAGTTACATTCCTTCTTACGGTTTTTACATCGAGTTTTCTGCGATAGACATCAAAATCAATGTCAACCAAAGACAACTGACCTTCCCCCTCCTCCGCAAATGTTCCTTTTTTGACATCTACTTCTCGAAAGTCCGTTGGCTTTGGAATCGGTTCTCCATGGTCCTGCATGGAAAGTCCGGTTACGCCTATAGCGTCTCGGGCCATTTCGATTGCATTCTGTATATCATTTCCTTCTGTAAGGATTTCCAAATCGGGCACTTCAACCAAAATGGCATCTTCTGTCTGCGTAAATATTACAGGATAAACGGCTTTCATCTTTTCTCCTTTCATGGTGCACCAGCTGCGCCAATATGGTAGGATTTGGAAGTTTACTTCCAAGCTTACTCCTTTCATGGCGTATCAACTGTGCTAATAATGGCAGATTAGAAATTGATAATTTAAACATTTCATAATTCCCATTTTCTAAGGATAGCTTTTGCGAGTTTTTCGTTTATTTCTTTATGTCTCGGAACCTTTTCGATATCGTTACCTCTTCTGTATATATCATGGTTTCCACCATGGCGTTCGAAGGTAAATCCTATTTGTTCCAGTTTTTTTATCAGGACTCGCTGTTTCATACACAGCTCCTTTCTAATTGTATTATACACATTGAATACACATGCGTCAATGTGGTGATACACATTTAGAGATAGCATTAGTAACCGTTCGGCTGGCTGAACTGTTACACAGTTTACGGTGAGTCGTGAACCGTAATAAAAACATAAGTGGGATTGTAAATATAACAGACAAAAATTGAATAACTATCACAATGGAAGACAGTAGATAAAAATGTGTTTAAGGAGAAAATGACTGGAAAATCCACGCAAGGTGTTTGAAAACACCTTGCGTGGATAATGACAGACCAGGCTGTCAGCCTGTGATGTGCTTCTTGCGAAATATTTCCGAAGAATTATTTCGTAAAGAAATAATTGTAAGCGTTGTTGTAGCTGATGTTGTTGATCATATCCTTCAGGAAATCCGGATGATTCGGGTATTCTCCATTCTCCACCCAGTTTCCGACTACATTACAGAGAATGCGGCGGAAATACTCATGGCGCGGGAAGGAGAGGAAGCTTCTGGAGTCGGTGAGCATTCCGATAAACGGAGAGATCAGGCCGATGCTGGACAGTACGGTCAGCTGAGCTTCCATGCCCGGTTTGTGATCATTGAACCACCATGCGGTTCCGAACTGCATCTTTCCGCGGATGCCGCCGCCCTGGAAGTTTCCTGCCATGCTGGCCAGCATCTCGTTGTCGTTGGGGTTCAGGGAGTAAAGTACGGTTTTCGGCAGGAGATTTTCCTTGTCCATCTCGTTGAGCATGGTGCTCAGATAGGACGCGTACTTGATATCATCCATGCTGTCGAAGCCGGAGTCTACGCCGATGGCAGCCAGCTGACGGGAAGAGTTGTTGCGCAGCGCGCCGATATGTAACTGCATAACGACGTTCTTGCGTGCGTACATCTTGCCGAGGGCAATCATCACATAGCCTTTGTACATACCGCATTCCTCAGCGGTCAGCTCCTGGCCTTCCAGACGTTTCTTCATTACCCGGTCAACGTCCTCAACGGTTGCCGGATGGTAGAAGCATCCCTCCAGGCTGTGGTCGGTCACCACGCAGCCTACGCTGATGAAATAGTCCATACGTTTTTCCAGAGCCTTCATCAGCTCGTCCACGTTCTTGATATCCACGCCGGATACCTCAGACAGCTTCGCGATATAGTCCGCGTACGCCGGTTTGTCGATGGCCATTGCCTTTTCCGGACGGAAGGTGGGAAGTACGGTGCAGCCGAAGTTTTCTGCCTTCAGGGCTTTGTGTGCTTCCAGGTCGTCTGCCGGGTCGTCGGTGGTACACATATATTTTACATTCTGGCGCAGGATCAGGTTGCGGACAGAAAATTCTTTTGTGCGCATCTGCTCATTGGCGCTGTCCCAGATCTGTTTTGCGGTAGCCTCACACAGGGGAGCGGTGATGCCGAAGTAGCGCTGCAGCTCCAGATGTGTCCAGTGATACAGCGGATTTCCGATGGAATTTTCGATGGTGCGCGCCCATGCCAGGAATTTGTCATAGTCCGCGCCGTTTCCGGTGATCAGCTCCTCCGGAACACCCATGGCGCGCATTGCCCGCCATTTGTAGTGGTCGCCGCCCAGCCATACCTGGGTTAAGTTGTCCATCTGCTCGTCGGCCAGGATCGCTTTCTGGTTCAGGTGGTTGTGATAGTCAAAGATCGGCATGGTCTCCGCCGCGTCATGATAGAGCATTTTCGCGGTCTCTGTCTGCAGCAGGAAATCCGAATCCATAAAATTCTTCATGTTCTTCTCCCTTCTTATGCGGAAACACAGGGTCTGCGGGAAACATGCACCGGCGCGGCGTAAGCCGGACCGTCGCGAAAGCTTCCCGTAAAGACGCCGAAGGCTTCCGTTATGGAAAGATTGCGAAACCCGTCGTCAGGTTTCGCAATCTATTGGTGTTTAAGCCAGATGTTTCTCCAGGGTAGCGGCAACTGCTCCCGGGCCTGCCAGCATTTCAGCGAACGCGGTCAGAACCTTGTCGCACATGCCGATCGCGCACAGGTCAACGCCGAAGATCGAAGCGTTGGACAGCAGACCGGACAGTTTGGAAGCCAGCTCCTCTTTGGAGGGAACCTCGCCCAGCTTAAAGTCTTTTACATACGGGCAAACGGTATCCAGCAGCGGATCCGCGCTCAACTCGAAAGCGTTTCCGTTGTCGTCCACGCCCATCAGGTAACGCAGCCATCCTGCGAATACCAGCGGGATTCCGTTCAGGTCGTCCAGGTTCAGGCTGTCGTCTGCCTGGTAAGCCTTGATGGTCTCGCCAAAGCGGATCGCCAGCTTCTGAGAGGTATCGGTAGCGATACGCTGCGGGGTGTCAGGCATAAACGGATTGGGAACGCGAACGTTCAGAACCTCGTCGATAAATGCCTTCGGGGAAAGGATGCCAGGATCGGTAACAACCGGAAGGCCTTCCACATATCCGATACGGTTCACCAGTTTTACCAGTGTCTCGTTCTTCATCTCGTTCGCGATCAGGTCGTAGCCCATCAGGCAGCCGAATACAGCCAAAGCGGTATGCAGCGGGTTCAGACAGGTGCAGACTTTCATGCGCTCTACTTTGTTTACGGTGTCTCTGTCGGTCATATAAACGCCTGCTTTTTCCAGTGCCGGTCTTCCGTTGGGGAATTTGTCCTCGATTACCAGGTACTGGGGCTCCTCAGCGTTTACGAACGGAGCGATATACGTTCTCTTGGAAGTGATGACCGGAGCAACGTTCTCGATGCCAGCTTTCTCCAGCTCTGCGCATACGGAGTCTGCCGGTCTCGGGGTGATCTTGTCGATCATGGACCACGGGAAGGAAACCTGGCTCTCATCGGTCAGGTACTCGATAAAGCCTTCGTCCACAAAACCTTTTGCCTGCCATTCTTTTGCCATGGTAACGATGGAGCTCTGCAGCTTCTCGCCGTTGTGAGAGCAGTTGTCCATGGAAACAACAGCCAGCGGGTATTTGCCGTTTTTGTAGCGCTCATAGAGCAGCGCGCATACGATGGCCATTGCAGCGCCCGGTTTCTCCGGTCCGTTGTCGATGTCGGCCTGGATGAACGGGAAGTAAGAGCCGTCGGCAGCTTTCAGCGCGTAGCCTTTTTCTGTGATGGTGAAGGAGATCATCTGCAGTTCTTTGCTCACGAAAATCTCTTTCAGTCTGTTCCAGGTTTCCGGAACGTTTGCCTGTGCCTTGATGGCCTCTGTCAGGGAAGCGAGAACCTTTTTCTCGGTGGAGCCGTCCGCTTTCAGGGTGACAGCCAGCACCAGGTTGTTGTACGGGTCGTAGATTTTGTCCACAACGTCAAAGTCAAAGGTCTCCACACAGGTGATACCCTTGTCGGATTCTCCGTTGGCGATCAGCGTGTCAGCCAGGCCGCCGATGAAGATACGGAAGATATTTCCGATTCCGAAATGTACCCATGCCGGAGCTTTCTTGGTGTTCTCAACTACTTTTTCCACGTCGTAAGAAGGAAGAGCGATGCCGGCGGCTTCCCACTCACTGCGGTTTTTGATACCTTCTAATGTAAGTTTCATGATAATCTACGCTTCTTTCTTTTCTTATGCGTCCGCAGCAGGACCGGGGAACGTTCGGTCGGCCAAACGGTCACACATCTGTCCATGGAAGACCGCTTCGCCATGGGCACGTTGGCCCGGGAGCGTCCACGGCACGGATGGTCCGCTGCGGAGATCGTCAGTTACAGGGATGTAACGATTCAGCCAGCTGAATCGTTACACAGGGATGCGCCTTATTTCGCGTCTTTCTCGATGGACTCCCACAGTCCGCACAGATAAGCCGCGCCGAGAGCACGGTCATACAGGCCGTAGCCAGGCATTGCTTTCTCGCCCCAGATCATACGTCCATGGTCCGGACGGATCGGGCCTTCGAAGCCGATCTCGTACAGAGCGGTCATGATCGCGTGCATATCGAAGGTACCGTCAGCGCTCAGATGTGCGCTTTCCTCGAAGTCGCGCATACCGTCGTTGAAGCGGAGGTTGCGGACATGAGCAAAGTGGATCCGGCCTTTCAGCATATGGATGGTGTCGATCAGGTCGTTGCCCAGGTTTGTTCCGTAGGAACCGGTACAGAAGGTTACGCCGTTGTGTTTGTTGGGAACCATTTCCATCATGCGTTTCAGGTTTGCCTGAGTAGAGATGATACGCGGCAGACCGAATACGCTCCAGGACGGATCGTCCGGATGGATTGCCATGTTGATGTCGTACTTGTCACATACCGGCATGATGGCTTCCAGGAAGTATTTCAGGTTGTCCAGAAGTTTGTCATCGTCGATATCCTTGTACAGCTCGAACAGTTCTTTTACTTTTGCCATACGCTCCGGCTCCCAGCCAGGCATAACGGAACCGTTCATGTCGTCTTTGATGCTGGAGAACATGGATTCCGGGTCCATGCTGTCGATCTTGTCCTGGCTGTAAGCGAGAACGGTGGAACCATCTTCTCTCATACGATCCAGTTCGGTTCTTGTCCAGTCAAACACAGGCATGAAGTTGTAGCATACCATATGGATATCAGCTTTTCCAAGATTTTCCAGAGTCTCGATGTAAGCGGCGATGTCTTTGTCACGCTCCGGCGCTCCTGTCTTGATGGCGTCGCTGACGTTTACGCTCTCGATACCTGCCAGATGAAGGCCCGCATCCTCAACCTCTTTCTTCATTGCCAGGATCTCGTCCAGTGTCCATACCTCTCCCGGCAGTTTGTTGTACAGTGTGGTGATGATGCCCGTTACATAGCGGGTCTGACGGATCTGCTCCAGAGTTACGGTATCGTAGTCTTTGCCGTACCAGCGCATTGTCATTTCCATAGTTTGTAAGCTCCTTTCTTTTGGTTCATTGATTTGTTACCTACTATTTTATCGTAATTGGAGAAAGTTACCATAGATAAAATTGTGCTATATATTGCAAAAATTGCGGTGTTGGGGTATTATGTAACAAAAGGATGTGCATTTCACCTAAAAATTATACAAATTCACCGAAAAAGTGTGTGGGTTGGTGAGTCCCTGAGAGGGCAGGCGCGCATAAGGGGCGCGGTTTCGGGCGGAAGAAACACTAAGAGGACAGGATTTTGCTAAAGGCGTATCCCCGAAGCGGCAAACTCGTGGCCTCGGACAGTGCCGCTTCGGGGATACAACGCAAAATCCTGTCCTCTAAGTGTTTCTAGAGCGTGTTTGAAAATTGCTTTCTGCAAGATGTGCGTCACAGTTTGTGGGGAATCTGCCCCAAAATCGGGAGGCGTAGCGGGCTACGCTGACTGATTTTGGGGCAGATTCCCCGCAAAGTGGGGCGTGCAGATTGCAGGAATGAATTTTCAAACACGCTCTAACCGCCCTGCAAATGCGCCCCTTATGCGCGCCTGCCCTCTCAGGGACTCACCCGTTAGGTTGTGGCCGCGGTGGGGTGAAGGCGGGAGCGATTTGCGAAAAATGGGGTATGTGGTGTCAAGCTGTATGGTGAGGTTGTCTGGATGGAATGAAAATTATTGTGTGATGATGGATATTGTGTTTTGATGAAACTGTACGGTGCGTTTGCTGGCTGGAATGCGGTTTTTGCGTATTGTGCAGTATGTAATGTGGAAGGGTTCAGTTGTGTTGAACGGCTGTACGTAATGTTTTGATTGGTTTAAGAGGAGAGGATTTGACGTATGAAGAAGCAGTTGGAGACGGAATGGAAAAAGCGGCAGTATATGGAGGAGAGGGATTATGAGATTTATTATTATAATGATTATAATCTTTCTCCGGTGAGGGCGCATTCTCATAATTATTATGAGATTTATTTTTTCCTGGAGGGGGACGCGGAGATGAATGCGGAGGAGCAGGTGTTTTGGCCGAAGCCGGGGGAGGTGCTGGTGATTCCGCCGGGGGTGGTGCATTTTCTGCGGATCAGGAATCAGGAGAAGCCTTACCGCAGGATCGTGCTGTGGATCTCGGCGGGGTATCTGGAGGGGCTTTTGCTTCAGTCGGAGGATTATGGGTATCTGTTTCAGCGGGCGCAGCTGAAGAAGCAGTTTCTGTACCGGTTTGATCCGATCCTGGCCAATCAGCTTCAGGGGATGGCTTTCCGGATGATAGAGGAGCAGTGGGGGGACCGTTATGGGAAGCAGGCGTTTCTTTATCTGAAGCTGAATGAGATCCTGCTGGTGATGAACCGGATGGTGTACGAGCAGAATCACAAGAAGGTCGCCCGCGGGGAGGAGGAGTCGTATCAGATGATCTGCAATTTTATCAATTCTCATCTGGAGGAGGATCTTTCCCTGGAGCGGCTGTCCAATCAGTTCTTTTTGAATAAGTATTATATCGCCCATCTGTTTAAGGATAAGGTGGGGATGTCGGCCCATCAGTATATTACCAGAAAGCGGCTGGATGCCTGTAAGGACGCGATTCTTGGCGATGAGCCCATCGGGCAGATCTGCCAGCAGTTCGGGTTTTCGGATTATACCAGCTTTTACCGGCGGTTTAAGCGGGAGTACGGACTGTCGCCGAAGGAGTACAGGCGGCAGCATCAGATGGAGGTGATGTAGCGCGTGTTTGAACATTCATTCCTGCAATCTGCACGCCCCACTTTCCGTGGAATTTGCCCCGAAATCAGTCAGCGTAGCCCGCTACGCCTGCGTTTTTGAACATGCACACTCGAAAAAATATCCTGCGTCATCTGGCTAGATATTTAATATACGGTGTACTAGAGCGTGTTTGAAAATTGCTTTCTGCAAGATGTGCGTCACAGTTTGTGGGGAATTTGTTCCAAAATCGGGAGGCGTAGCGGGCTACGCTGACTGATTTTGGGGCAAATTCCACGCAAAGTGGGG
>JAGHIA010000074.1 GCA_017887445.1 Fusicatenibacter sp. | reverse complement strand
TCTGCACGCCCCACTTTGCGGGGAATTTGCCCCAAAATCAGTCAGCGTAGCCCGCTACGCCTCCCGATTTTGGAACAAATTCCCCACAAACTGTGACGCACATCTTGCAGAAAGCAATTTTCAAACACGCTCTGGAGTGTTAGAAAGCAATTTTCAAACACGCTCTGGAGCGTTAGAAAGCAATTTTCAAACACACTCCGGAAGGAGAGAGGGTAAATGAAATCAGATAAAAATAATAAAAACAAAAACGGGAAGAAAAAACTGATACTGATCGACAATTACGACAGCTTTTCCTATAACCTGTACCAGATACTCGGCGCTCTGGGCGCGGATCTGACCGTGATAAGGAACGATGAGAAAACGCCCCAGGAGATTGAGGAGATGGAGCCGGACGGGCTCATTCTCTCGCCGGGACCGGGAAGGCCCGAGGACGCAGGCTGCTGCGTGGAGGTTGTGAAAAGGCTTGGGGCCAGGATCCCCATCCTTGGCGTCTGCCTGGGGCATCAGGCCATCTGCGCCGCCTACGGCGGCGTGGTCACCTACGCCGGGCGGATGATGCACGGAAAGTCTTCTCTGACAGAAGCAGATACCGCCACGCCGTTGTTTTGCGGGATGGAGAAAGAAATCCAGGTGGCGAGATACCATTCCCTGGCGGCGCAGAGCGAAACGCTACCGGAATGTCTGCAGGTGACAGCCGTGACCGAAAAGGGCGAGATCATGGCAGTGCAGCACAGAGAGTATCCTGTGTTTGGGGTTCAGTTTCATCCGGAATCAATCCTGACGCCGGAGGGGAACAAGATTTTAGAAAATTTTCTGGAGGTAATGGATCATGATCAATGAGGCGATTATAAAACTGGCGGCAAAAGAAGATCTTTCCTATGAGATGGCTATGGGAGCCATGGACGAGATCATGGGCGGCGAGGCAACGCCGGTACAGATGAGCGCGTTTCTCACAGCTATGAGCATGAAGGGAGAGACCATCGACGAGATCACCGCCTGCGCGGCAGGTATGAGAAAGCACTGTGTCCGGCTGCTGAACGATATGGAGCTTTTGGAAATCGTAGGGACCGGCGGGGACCGCTCCAACTCCTTCAATATTTCCACCACAGCCTCCATCATTGTGTCGGCGGCGGGCGTCCCGGTGGCAAAGCATGGAAACCGGGCGGCGTCCAGCAGGTCCGGCGCGGCGGACTGCCTGGAGGCGCTGGGGGTGAAGATTTCCCTGACACCGGAGCAGAGCAGGGAGATCCTGGATAAGATCAACCTTTGTTTCCTGTTCGCCCAGAATTACCATCTGTCCATGAAATATGTGGCGCCGGTGCGCAAGGAGCTTGGCATCCGTACGATCTTCAACATTCTCGGGCCGCTGACCAACCCGGCGGGCGCGTCCATGCAGCTGATGGGCGTCTATGAAGAAGCGCTGATCGAGCCCATGGCAAGGGTGCTCATGAACCTTGGCGTAAAGAAGGGGATGGTGGTTTACGGGCAGGACTGTCTGGACGAGATTTCGCTCAGCGCGCCGACCACTGTTGGAGAATTCCGAAACGGTACCTTCCGCAAATATGTGATCACTCCCGAGGAGTTTGGATTTCAGCGCTGTAAAAAAGAAGAACTGCAGGGCGGAACGCCCCAGGAGAACGCGTCGATCACCCGTGCAATTCTTGCAGGAGAGAAAGGACCCAAGAGAAACGCGGTGGTCCTGAACGCGGCGGCCGGACTGATGATCGGAAAAGACGGGCTGGACCTGAAGGCGGCAATCCGCGAGATCGAGCAGACCATCGACAGCGGAAAGGCCGCCGGGCAGCTGAAGCGCTTTGTTAAGCTCAGCAATGAAATCTGAAACCGGGATATATGGGGAGGAAAAAAGAAATGATATTAGATCAGCTGGCGGAAGCGTCCCGCCGCAGAGTGGAAGAGAGAAAGCAAAGAAAACCTCTGGCGCAGCTGCGCCGGGAGGCGGAGCAGATGGATGCACGGACGGGTTTCCCTTTTGAAGCCGCCCTTGGCCGGCCGGAGCTTTCTTTTATCTGCGAGGTCAAGAAGGCTTCGCCGTCCAAGGGGGTGATCGCTTCTGAGTTTCCGTATCAGCAGATTGCTTCCGAGTATGAGGCGGCGGGGGCGGACGCAGTGTCTTGCCTGACGGAGCCGGAATATTTTCTTGGAAGCGACCGTTATCTGGAGGAAATCGCAAAAAAGATTTCGCTGCCGGTGCTTCGCAAGGATTTTACCGTGGACCCTTATATGATTTATGAAGCGAAGCTTCTGGGCGCGTCGGCGGTGCTTCTGATCTGCGCGATCCTGGACTGCGGCGCGGTGCGGGAAGGGATTCAGATTGCGGACTCCCTGGGACTGTCAGCGCTGGTGGAGGCTCACGATGAGGCTGAGGTGGAGATGGCTCTGAAGGCCGGCGCCAGGATTGTGGGCGTCAACAACCGGGACCTGCGCACCTTCCAGGTGGATCTGGACAACAGCCGCCGGCTGCGGGCGATGGTTCCTCCGGAAGTCCTGTTTGTCTCTGAGAGCGGGATCCGCACGGCCAAGGATATCCGCCGCTTGAGGGAGAACGGTACGGACGCGGTCCTGATCGGGGAGACGTTTATGAGAAGTCCGGATAAAAAGAAAATGCTGCGGGAGCTGAGAACATGTCGCGGGTAACCATAAAGATCTGCGGCCTGATGACCCTGGAGGATGTGGCCGCGGTCAACAGGGCGAAGCCGGAGTATGCCGGCTTTGTGCTGGCAAAGAGCCGGCGCAGGATTTCGAGAGAACACGCCCGCCTGCTGCGGATGGAGCTGGATTCCTCCATTCAGGCGGTGGGAGTGTTCGTCAATGAATTGCCGCAGATCGTCGCGGGATATCTGGAGGAAGGAATCATCGATATCGCTCAGCTCCACGGGCAGGAGGATGAGACATACCTTCGCCATCTCCGGCTGCTGACCGGCCAGCCTCTGATCAAGGCGTTTTCCATTGGCGGGTTGGAAGACCTGAAACAGGCGGAGGAAAGCAGCGCGGACATGGTCCTGCTGGACCACGGCAGCGGAGGCACGGGGGAACGTTTCGACTGGGAACTGCTGCAAAACATGCGCCGGCCCTATCTGCTGGCGGGAGGAATCACCCCGGAGAACGCCGCGCAGGCGGCGGCCCGGTATCATCCCTACGGTCTAGATGTGAGCAGCGGTGTGGAGACGGACGGAAAGAAAGACCCGGAAAAAATCATGGAAATTATCAGGAGGACTAGAAATGCAGAAAGGTAGATTTGGGATCCATGGAGGACAGTATATTCCCGAGACGTTGATGAATGAGATCATCCATCTGGAGGAACAGTATGAATATTATAAGAACGATCCGCAGTTTCAGGCGGAGCTGGAGGATCTGCTGAAGAATTACGCCGGCCGGCCCTCACTTCTGTATTACGCGGAGAAGATGACCAGGGATCTGGGCGGGGCCAAGATCTATCTGAAACGGGAAGACCTGAACCACACCGGTTCCCACAAGATTAACAACGTGCTGGGTCAGTGCCTTCTGGCGAAAAAGATGGGAAAGACCCGCGTCATTGCCGAGACAGGAGCCGGACAGCACGGGGTTGCCACAGCCACGGCGGCGGCACTGATGGGAATGGAATGTGAGATCTTTATGGGTAAGGAGGACACGGAACGGCAGGCGCTCAACGTTTACCGGATGGAACTGCTGGGAGCCAGGGTACATGCGGTGACCACGGGGACCATGACCCTGAAGGACGCGGTCAACGAGGCCATGCGCGAGTGGGCCGGCCGCGTGGAGGATACCCATTATGTGCTGGGTTCTGTGATGGGCCCCCATCCGTTCCCGACCATCGTCCGGGATTTTCAGTCGGTCATCAGCAAAGAGGCCAGGGAACAGATTCTTGAGCGGGAGGGAAAGCTTCCGGCGGCGGTACTTGCCTGTGTGGGCGGCGGCAGCAATGCCATGGGCATGTTTTATGAGTTTATCCCCGATGAGAGCGTAAAGCTGATCGGCTGTGAGGCGGCCGGCCGCGGTGTGGACACTTTGCAGAATGCGGCGACCATCGCCAACGGTTCTCTGGGCGTTTTTCACGGGATGAAATCCTACTTCTGCCAGGACGAATACGGGCAGATCGCGCCGGTGTATTCTATTTCCGCCGGTCTGGATTACCCCGGCATCGGACCGGAGCACGCCTATCTCCACGACAGCGGCCGGGCCCAGTATGTGCCCGTGACCGACGACGAGGCGGTGGACGCCTTCGAATATCTGGCGCGGACGGAAGGAATCATCTGCGCCATTGAGAGCGCCCACGCGGTTGCCTACGCGAGAAAGCTGGCGCCGGCCATGAGACCGGACGAGAGTATGATCATCTGTCTGTCCGGGCGCGGAGACAAGGATGTGGCGGCGATTGCAAGATACAGAGGAGTGAAAATCTATGAGTAAGATAAAAGAAGCATTTGCAGACGGAAAAGTATTTATCCCCTTCCTGACGGCAGGGGACCCGAACCTGGAAAAGACGGCGGAATATATTCAGGAGCTGGAGCAGGCCGGAGCCGGTCTCATTGAAATCGGCATCCCGTTTTCCGACCCCATCGCCGAGGGGCCGGTGATCCAGGAGGCGGACCTGCGGGCGTTGGCCGCGGGAACCACCACGGACAAAATCTTCGATATGGTAAAAGGCGTACGGGATAAGGTGCATGTGCCGCTTGTGTTTATGACATATCTCAATCCGGTGTTCCATTATGGCTATGAGCGCTTTTTTGACAGGTGCCGGGACAGCGGACTGGACGGAATTATTATTCCCGACCTGCCCTACGAGGAACGGGACGAATTGCTGGAGACGGCCAACAAAAACGGCATCGAGGTGATCTCGCTGATCGCGCCCACCTCCAGGGAGCGCATCCGTTCCATCGCCAGAGACGCCCAGGGGTTCATTTATCTGGTGTCCTCCATGGGCGTGACCGGCATGAGAAACGAAATCTGCACGGATCTGGAAGGGATGATCCGGGAAATCCGCGCGGTGACGGACACGCCGGTGGCGGTAGGTTTCGGCATCCATACGCCGGAGCAGGCGAAGAACATAGCGGCCATGGCCGACGGCGTGATTGTGGGAAGCGCCATTGTGAAGCTGATCGCCCGGTACCGGGAACATGCGGGAAAGGACATTTTTGCCTATGTGCGGATGATGAAGTCCGCCATTGAGGAGTGAAAAATTTTGCGGAAAGCAATTTTTCAGCACGCTCCGGCGGCGGGCGGAACTGCTGCGGAACATGTGTCCTGTGAATTGTAAAGAAAAAATGGCAAATCTTAATAAAGCATAAACGAATCCGATTTCTGTTGAAACCGCATAAAAGTAAGAGTATGATAAAAAAGATATTGGAAAAGTAAAAGAAAGTAAAATAAGGAGAACGTTTATGCTTCAGATTAAGAACATCCGCAAGGAATACAAAACCGGCAGCCTGGTGCAGAAGGCGCTTGACGGGGTCAGTCTGAATCTCAGGGACAATGAGTTTGTCGCTATCCTCGGCCCCAGCGGTTCGGGAAAGACGACGCTTTTGAATATCATCGGCGGACTGGACCGGTACGACAGCGGCGATCTGATCATCAATGGGATTTCCACAAAGAAATACCGGGAGCGGGACTGGGATTCCTACCGGAACCATACCATCGGATTTGTGTTCCAGAGCTATAATCTGATTCCCCATCAGACCATTCTCTCCAACGTGGAGCTGGCGCTGACCATATCCGGCATCAGCAAGGCTCAGAGAAGGCAGAAGGCCCAGGAAGCGCTGGACCGGGTAGGACTTGGCGAGCAGGTACATAAAAAGCCAAGCCAGCTGTCCGGCGGCCAGATGCAGAGAGTGGCCATCGCCCGCGCCCTTGTGAACAATCCGGACATCGTTCTGGCCGACGAACCCACAGGAGCGCTGGACAGCGAGACCAGCGTGCAGGTGATGGAACTGCTGCAGGAAGTAGCCAAGGACCGGCTGGTGGTGATGGTCACCCACAACCCGGAGCTGGCGGAGGAATACGCTACGAGGATCGTCAATCTCCGGGACGGAAAGATCCGCTCGGACACCGATCCATACATTGTCGACGAAAAAACGCTGAAGGAGCCGGAACACAAAAACATGGGAAAATCTTCCATGTCCTTTCTTACTGCCCTTTCCTTAAGCTTTAACAACCTGCGCACCAAGAAAGCCAGAACCCTTCTGACCTCCTTCGCAGGATCTATCGGGATCATTGGCATCGCCCTGATCCTGTCGCTTTCCACCGGCGTAAACGCTTACATTCAATCGGTGGAGCAGGAGACGCTGTCGGAATATCCGCTGCAGATCCAGAGTACAGGGTTTAATCTGAGCGCTCTTATGGGCGGGAGCGGTATGGGAGGCGATGGATCAGGAGGGCAGGAGAAGGAATCCGGCGACGTAAACGTTATACAGATGATCTCCAACATGTTCTCAACCATGGATGCCAACGACCTGGAATCCCTGAAGAGATATCTGGACAGCGGCGACAGCGATATTGAGAAATATGTCAATGCCATCGAATATTCCTATCAGAGCGTGCCGCAGATCTACCGGGAGGACGGGGAGGATATCCGTCAGGTCAACCCGGATCAGTCTTTTGCCGCGCTGGGACTTGGCTCGGCCAACGCCTCCAACAGCATGATGTCTTCCATGATGAGTACCGATGTGTTTTTTGAGATGCCGGAAAGCGAGAACCTGTATGTCAGTCAGTACGACGTGAAAGCGGGACGCTGGCCGGAGAAGTATGACGAGTGCGTACTGGTGCTCACAGGCGGCGGAAGCATCAGCGATTTTATGCTGTATACTCTGGGACTGCGGGACGCGCTGGAGCTGGACGAAATGATACAGCAGTTTATCGATGAGGAAAACGTGGATACGCCGGATGATATCGGAAGCTACACCTACGACGATATTCTGGGCGTGACCTTCAAAGTGATCAACAGCGCGGATTGTTACCAGTACGACAGCGAGTACCAGGTTTGGACGGATAAGACCGACAACAAAGAATACATGAGAAATCTGGTGAAAAACGGCGAAGATCTGAAGATCGTCGGCGTGGTGCAGCCGTCGGAGGACGCCAACGCGGCTGCTCTTAGCAGCGGAATCGGTTACACCAAGGAACTGAGCAGACATGTGGCGGAAGCCGCGCGTAGCAGCGCCATCGTTGTGCAGCAGATGGAAACCCCGAATGTGGACGTTTTCACAGACGAAGCCTTCGGCGAAGAAAACGGGCAGAATGAGTTCGACATGAATTCGCTGTTTTCGGTCAACGAGGATGCCATGAAAGAAGCCTTTGGCTTTGACGAGAGCGTACTGACCGAGAGCATGGATGGAGCCTTTGACTTCTCCGGCGCCATGAGCGCTGACGGCAGCACGGTGGATCTGTCCGGATTGATGGATCTGGGGAAGATTTCCGTGGATCTTCCCCAGGCTCCGGACCTGAATATGGAAGACCTTTTGAGCGGCGTCACCCTCGATGTCTCCGCCCAGGAGCTGGCGCAGATCGCCTCCGGTCTTCTGGCTGGCTACCAGGAGTACGCGGCGCAGAATCCTGAGGCCGACTATTCCGGGATTGGCGAGGATTTTCTCTCGTATCTGCAGACGCAGGAGGCCCAGCAGATACTCTCACAGAATATCAGCCAGATCATCCAGGACAGCGGAAACGTCACGGTCACCAACGAGCAGCTTCAGCAGCTGGTACGCGAGGTGATGGCAGGCTATCAGCAGTACGCCCAGGAGAATGGCTACACGGATATCAGCCAGTTTGATACCTATCTCATCGAGTACCTGCAGACCGAACAGGCGCAGGCCATCCTCGGCGCGTGGGCTGCGGCCAACATTAAGATAGAAGGAACGGTGGAGATCACCGCCCAGCAGCTCCAGAAGCTGTCCGCTGAGATCGCTGCCGGTTACCAGCAGTATGCGGTACAGAATGGATTGCCCGACCCGTCGAAAATGGGCGATTACTTTATGGCTTACATGGCGACGCCCGAGGCCCGGCAGAAGCTGTCCCAGGGAATTGCCGGCATGGTAGACACCGGCGGCGTGGAGGAGAAGCTAACCGGCGCCCTGTCCGGGTACATGGAATCTGTCATGGGTTCCTACTCACAGACCATGGCCCAGGCCATCCAGACTCAGGTAAGCTCGGCCATGCAGCAGATGACCGCTCAGATCGGAAAAACCATGCAAAGCTCTATGGAAAAAGCAATGAGCAGCCTGGGCGACAATCTGGCGGACGCGTTCACCATCAATACCGACGCCTTTGCCGACGCATTTCAGATGAACATGACGGGAGACGAACTGGCGGAGCTTATGATGTCCATGTCCTACGGGAAAAACGCGTCCTATGACGGAAATCTGCAGAAGCTGGGATATGTAGACTTTGACCAGCCAAACGCCATCGACATTTATCCGATGGATTTCGAGAGCAAGGCAGAGGTTATCCGGATCCTGGACGACTACAACACTTCCATGGAAGAGGAAGGAAAGGAAGAACAGGTAATCACCTACACGGATGTGGTAGGAACGCTGATGTCCTCGGTGACGGATATCATCGACATTATCAGCTATGTACTGATCGCGTTTGTGGCCATCTCCCTGATCGTATCCTCGATTATGATCGGAGTTATTACCTATATTAGTGTGCTTGAACGGAGGAAAGAGATCGGCATTCTGCGGGCCATTGGAGCGTCCAAGGGCAACGTGTCGCAGGTGTTCAACGCGGAGACATTCATCATCGGACTGTGTTCCGGCGGTCTCGGCATCGGACTGACGCTGCTGATTCTGATCCCGGGCAACGCGCTGATCCACTATCTGGCCGGAACGAACGACATCAACGCAGTGCTGCCGGCAGGCGCGGCGGTGATCCTTGTACTGCTCAGCGTACTGCTGACTGTGCTTGGAGGACTGATTCCGTCCAGCAAAGCAGCCAAAAACGATCCTGTAATGGCGCTGCGCGTGGAATAGAGGGGATGACGAAAATCCTGCGCGGTTTTGTGCGCTACAGCGAATATCCGCGCCGTGGGGCCGGCGGCGGCCTTTTCCGGGGCTGGCGCAGCGCGGAGCCTGGCCTTTTGCGGGGCGCGCGTGGGACGGCCTGTGCTGTGCCGGCGGGCATCTGCGGGTACGGTTAGA
>JAGHIA010000004.1 GCA_017887445.1 Fusicatenibacter sp. | reverse complement strand
TTTCACTTCCTCCATATACTGCTGGACCGCCTGCTCGATCCTTGGTTTCGCGCTTTTGAAACGTGCGTTGTCCACCATCACATAGACCGCCACGCACAGCACCGCCACCGCCGCCAGGACGACGCCCCGGTTTGCATGCTTCAGAAATTTTTTCATGCTGCTCCTCCTTTTTCTGGTGCGCCCGCCAGTCGAAAAAGTCCGGATAACGGCTTTCTCAGAAAGCAATTTTCAGACACGTTGACGGCACACCTTTGCTGTTGGCTGTATTGTACGCCAAAGTTCTTTAGAAACAGCAGGGGAAAATCTTAGAAAAAATACGTTAAAATCTTATGTTTTTCTTAACGGCAGACCTACATATAAACAGAGACAGATATGAAAACATAGCGCCTGCAGGCAGGAATGAATGTTCAAACACGCTTTGACTTGGCGTTGCGGGCACGGCCTTGGCCACCGGTATTCTGGAACTGGAAAGTAACAGTTCAGCGTTGCTGAACTGTTACACTGGAAACTCTGCAAAAAAGCTTCCTGCTTGTAAAACGCAAGTTGCTATGGTATGATACAAGTAACAAAAAAGGATATTTTCTTAGCGGCGGCATATAATAAAGGTGGTGAATCCTTTGGGAGTAAAAGATACGGTAACAACAAAATATATGAGACAGAATGAAATCTTTGCGGATGCATTTAACTTTTTCGTATATGATGGAGAGCAAGTCATCCATCCAAAGAGCCTGAAGGAATTGGATACCCGGGAGATTAATGTCCCCTATGGCGGGGAAAAGGGTGCCGGCCAGCCAGTGCAGAAAACGAGGGATGTTATAAAATCCGTGGTTGCGATGATGGATAAAAATACCGCATATCTGCTTCTTGCAATCGAGAATCAGGCAAATATCCATTATGCGATGCCGGTAAAAAATATGGTCTATGATGCGCTTCAATATGCGAAGCAGGTGGAAGAAGCGATCGCTTCCCATAGAACGTCCGGGGATTATAAGGGTGTCAGCAGTGATGAATATCTTTCCGGGTTTATGAAAGAAGATCATCTACTGCCGGTGATAACATTGGTTGTATATTTTGACTTGAAAGAGTGGGATGGCCCGTTATCCATCCATGAAATGTTTTCCGGACAGGATGCAAGGGTGCTTGCGCTGGTTCCGGATTACAAAATTAATTTGCTCGCACCGGCCGCGATAGAGGATGAAGATTTTGGAAAATTCCAGAGTTCTTTGAAAGAAGTATTGTCATTTATCAAGTATGCAAGAAACAAGGATGAATTGAAAAAGGTATTAAATACAGATGAATCTTTCCGTCACTTGGGAAGAGAGGCAGTGGATGTGTTAAATGCCTGCGTAGGTGCAAAAATAGCAGTCAAAGAAGGCGAGGAGGCGATTGATGTGTGTTTGGCAATCGAACAGATGAATGCGGAAGCGGCTCAGAAAGCGGCTCAGAAAGCGGCTCAGAAAGAAAGAATTTCTACACTATTCGCTAACATTAACAATCTTATGGAAAAAATGGGATGGTCTGCGGAACAGTCCATGGATGTATTGAGTGTTTCCGACAGTGATCGAAAAGCACTTTGGCAGTTGCTTAAATAAAATGCAGAACAAACTGGGCAGTATCAAGTAAACAGATACTGCCCAGTTTTCTATTAGGAGTTAACATGACCTGGGATAGGGTCAGCTTCTAATGTGTGTCTTAAACGGAAATCCACCAGCACACCCCATACCTGTCGATCACCGTGGCGCAGCATTTGCTCCATGGCACTTCATGAATTTCCTCAATGACAGCACCGCCCTCCCGCAAAGCATCAAACGCCCGCCAGACGGCCTCTTCGCTTCCCATCTCAAACACATTAAATGTCATGGTTTCCCATCTCATTTTATGGACAAACGCTACATCACAGGGATTTCTGGCTTCAGCGATCGCCAGAAATCCCTCGCCGTTCACCGACAATTCACAATGTTCATAAGCGGTTCCACTGCTGTTTTTCATCTCCAGCGTTATCTCCGCGCCAAATGCTCTGCAATACAGCTTCGCCGCTTCCATACTGTTTTTCACATAAACCTGCGTATAGTTTTTCATAGATGCTGCTCCTTCTCCCTGACAGTTCCGCCTGCCATTATCCCGCAAGGTGTTTTCGCGCAGAATGCGCGAAAATCCCGAGGCCTGCAGCACAAAACTGCATGAAATGCAGTTTCTGTGCATCGCTTAGCGTGTAATAGTACAGCAAGGCGGAACTGTTACCCTTCTACTCCATCCGCATCTTAACCGTCATCCGGTTCCCTTTCACCGTAACATCCGCCATACTTCCCGTGATCAGCGGCATCATCGGCGGCAGATGCCCCAGATCCACATCCATGACCACCGGAACGTGATACTTCTCCAGAATGCCCAGAACCGCCTGATACTGATCCAGTCCCAGAACCTCCTGACCGTAAATTCCCGGGCGTCCGATCAGAAAGCCTTTGACATGCCGAAACCATCCTGCATGCTCCATCTGCCACATGGCGCGGCGAAGCTCCATCGTATTCAGCTCGCAGCTTTCCAGGAACCAGAGGATTCCGTCCTCCTGATACCGATCGGCAAACGCCTGCACCCGGTCAAACTCCGTACCTGTCAGATTCACCAGACAGTCTATGCACCCGCCCAGCAGTCTGCCGGACATCTCCACGTCACCTGTTGGAAAACAGCGCAGCACCGTCGCCTCCGTCAAATGGTACGGAGCCAAGGGATGTTCCGCGTCCTTCAGGCTCTCCTTCTCCCATTTGTCGTAGCCGTGGACCTCCAGACACTCCCCGGTCAGAAGCTTCATGGCGTCTTCCAGTGACGGATGCCACGGCTCCATGCCAAACTCCGCCGCGCAGGGGCCGTAGATCGACGCCGTATCACACAGGGTGGTCAGCAGGAACGTAACATTCGTATTGTCCGAATATCCCATGTACCACTTGGGGGCGGCCGCCTTCAGCTGCTCAAAATCCAGATGGCCCAGAATCTCACACATCAGTTCGCCGCCTCCGCAGGAGATCAGACAGTCATTTTTTTCGCTTATATAATAGTCCATCAGTTCTCTGGCGCAAAGCTCAGGAGTATTGCTGATCCCGATTCCTTTGCCCTCGTAACAGTTCGGCCCAAAATCCAGTTGGTATCCCATATCGCGCCAAACCTCCTGCGCCCGCACAAATCTTGTCCGGTACGGCTCAATATTACAGCCAAACGATGGGGCGACAAAACCGATGGTCCCGTTTTTCGGTAAAAATTTTGGATATCTCATACAATCACCTCTTGGCATTTCTTGTTGCTGTTCACGGGTGCCCCGTAAACAGTAACCATTTCTTCCCACAAGTTTCTTTACTCCGGGTAAACCAATCTGTCTTCGCCGATGCCGTAAAGCACCTGTTCCAGATACTTTTTCGCCAGGTAATTGGCCATCCCCAGATTCATGTCCAGATAATTTCCACAGTCTTTCGCAGAAGCGCCCGGCACCTCGCCGCGAAAATCACGGACAAACTCGAACATTTCCGTCACAAGGGGCACAATCTCTGCGGAGGTATAGTCGCCCGCCAGCAGCAGATAAAAACCGGTGCGGCATCCCATAGGTCCGAAATATACGGTTTTTGCGCCGAACTCCGGATGATTTCTCAGAAAGGTTGCACCCAGATGCTCGATGGTATGCACTTCCGCGGTGTTCATCACCGGCTCCTCGTTGGGGGAGGTCATGCGCAGGTCAAAGGTCGTCACCACTCCACCGGCCACCTGATCCTTTCTGGACACATAGACACCCGGCTGCAGTTTGATATGATCGATGGTAAAGCTTGCGATTTTTTCCATAGTTCTTCTTTCTCCATTTCGTAATCTTTTCCACTTATTATAACAAACAACCCTCGAAAAGTGTAGGAATTTTGTAATATTTCAGCCGGCCGCCGCTCATTGAAAATCGCTTCGCGATGGGCCGGATGCCCGCAGGCACTACGTTTTCATACGGTCTGTGCGGTAAATGCACAGACGTGACAGAATAGTTACCAAAAGCCTGCAGTTTCCCATACAATTATCCATCCCACTCCCACGACGCCCCACGATCACCGGAGCGAAAAAGGATTCCATCCGTTTCTCCAGATTCCGCCACGACCCGCACCGTCAGGATGCCGTCCTCCATTTCCGGCATACAGACATAGTCGTAATCGTCCGCCGTATAGCCATACGCCGCGGCGCTGTCCGGAAGTTCGGTGACATTCTCCATCGGCAGCTGTATTTCCGTAAAGGTCTTTCCGCCGTCTTCCGTCCGATACAGGCTTGCCCGGGAACCGGAAGCGCCAGCCAGACCGGCGATCCCGAAATTCTCGTCGTAAAAGATCAGACCGGCCGCCACTCCCAGCTGTCCGCCAAACGGATCTTCGCTGGCGATTTCCCAGGTATTTCCTCCGTCCTCCGTTTTTTCCAAACGATAGAACCTGCTGCCGGCCGCCGCGTCCGCCACTGCCAAACGCCACCCAAGATTGTCGTCATAGAAGTAGTACATGGAGCCGTCGCTCTGGTCTGTGGTCCAGGTATCGGATTCCCTGGCGGTTTCCGCCTGCCGCTGTTTATGTTCCGCCGCCAGCTCCTCCTGACTGCGGTACTCCGGTTCCATCAGGTAATAAAACGGCGCCGCATCCTCCGCGCCAACGATGTACAGCGACATGGCATAAGCCACAATCTCTCCGCCGTTGTCCAGCAGCAAAGAGGAATCGTACACGTTTTCCTCCCCATCGCCGTCGGCGTCTCCCGAAAGAAAAATCAGGCTGTCATAGGATGTAAACGCGCTTCGTCCCGCATAGGAAATCCCGTAAGTTTCTTCCCCCCGCTCCCAGTTCCATGCGGCCACCAGGCTCTCACAGGGTGTCTCCCTCCCGGCCTCCTCCAGAATCTTCAGCATTGGCTCCAGACGCTTCTCCTCATCATAACTCTCCTCCGACTGGCCGTTCAGCCAAACGGTCATATTTGCTGACTGTCCTGCGTCGTAGGAAATGAGGAAAGTCTCTGTCTCTCCCTCCTGGTTTTTCCCATAGAGAAATGCCTCAATGGTCTGGATATTGCCCAATGTGTCAAAGGTCGTCTCATAGGATCCGGAAACATAAAGTTCCTCTGGCAATCCCAGGCTGCTGTCAAGATCCTCCAGGACTCCTTTTGCCCCGTCAAGAAAAAAATTGTTATGGTTCAGCCGTACCTGCCGCTTTTTCGAAAGCTCTTCAAGCTTCCACGCCAAGGCGCCCTGGTAGGAAGTCCCGGCCTGCAGGATCCTGCCGCCAAAGTACACGGTTGCGCCCAGGCAGACTGCAAGTTCCGCGCAGAAAATTACCCATCCCGTTCTGCTTCGGCGTGTCTTTTCTTTCTGATGAGCGCCGGCAATCAGCCGAAGCACCAGAAAGAAGAAAAACAGCCATATGCCAAGAAGAAGAAAAGGCATATGCCGGCGTACCCCTCCGTACTGACACAGCTGCCAGGTCTGATACAGGAACAGCAGATAGCACAGAAGACAGATTTTTCCGGCGATCATTTTCACTTGTTTCATACGTTTCCTTTCTGTTCAGGCATTTTTCTCGTAACAATCCCTCTTGCTGAATCGTCGTTACTGTCCACAATAGCATCGAATAGTCACTCTCCTCAGAAAAACACCATATTAAAGATCTCCGCGATTTTCTCCACCGGCAGAACGCATAGCATCACATAAAGTCCGGCGCCGCTCATCACCGCCATGCGGATCATAGGAAGCTTCTGCTTCTGGCCGGCGCACCACAGGAAAAACACCACCTCCAGCCAGATCATAAACGTCATAGTATGGATCCGCCGCACCGTCAGTCCATAGGCGCTCATATAGAGGAGCATCTTGCTCATGGCTGTGGCGATCAGAAGCAGCGTCAGCACCGAGAGCAGCAGGTTCATTCCCCGCAGCGCTCTGTTGTTCTCCCGTTCTGTTTTCGAAAACAGATTCGCAAGGAGCAGCACCGCCAGGTTCACCGCCGCCACCGCGCACAGCTCAAAAAAGCCTTTTCTCGCATATTCCGCATAGGTGTAAGCCTCCGGCCGGATGCCCGCAAAGGCGGAAAACAGATACTTTCCCTGAAGCACCAGGAAGCATCCATAACATCCGCAGACGATCAGCAGCGCCGTGTTCACCGCCGTGTTGGATAAGATCCGGACATGTTCTCCCGCTCTGCGCACAGACTCCCTGCTGATCCCATCTGTTTTTCTTTTGTGAGCACAGCCATAAATCGCTCCGAAAAGATACGCCGTCACCGGAATGGAGCACACGGCCCGCACAGCAAAGATCAGTACATTCTCTGAAATATGTTCCAGAAATCCCTGGATCAGACCGCGGAACGTATCGTCCGCGCTGGACAGCAGGGGCAGCACCACGAGAAGGACCGGCACTGCCAAAAACATCCCCAGCAGCACGGAGCCCATGCGGCGGATTCCTGTTCTCCTGAGGGTTTTCGCCTTGGTCCGCCTTTCTGCTTTTCCGCAGTGCGCATACATCTCCCCGACAGACCGGACATCCTCGCCCTCCGCATCCGCAGGGTTCTGTACTGGACTCTGTGCCGGATTCTGTTCCGGTTCCTCCCCCGCGCCCGCCATCACATGGAAATAGCACCCGAAATTTCCAAAAGGCACCTTCCAGACACTGTTCCAGAAATCCGCCGCCGCCCATTGGGATGTTCTGCCGTTTTCCATGAGACAGCCGCCGGCGGTCAGCGTCCAGTATGCGGCCAGGGCTGCCGTTCCCAGAAACTGCAGGAAAGGCATTGCCGTATACCATCCATACGGAAGTCCCGATCCCAGCGTCATCGCCAGCCAGAACCAGCTTTCCGCCGCCGGCTTCTTCTTTTTTCCAAAAAAATATGCCAGCACAAGGACCACATACCCTGCGGTGAGCGCAGAACATTTCCGTGCAAACCCGCTGCTGCTGAACATCCAGATCACACAAAACCCCAGAACCGTACAGAAAACGGCGAGCCAGAAATCCTTGCTGTCTGAAGGAACCGTCGGCCGTTTCTCTTCTTTCTCTCTCAAAATGGGCGCAGTTTCACAAGCCAGAATCTCCTGCGCTCCTGGCTGATTCATTTTTTCCATGTTTACCCCTTTCACGGCGCACTGGCTGCGCCAATAATGGTAGATTTGGAAGTTTACTTCCAAACTTACCCCTTTCACGGCACACGAAAGTGTGTTTGAAAATTGTTTTCTGCAAGATGTGCGTCACAGTTTGTGAGGCGTAAAATCATTCCTCGCGAACGATCAGGTTCGTTTCCTTGTCCTCTATTCCTCGTCCGGAACATATTCCAGAAGGTCTCCCGGCTGGCACTGCAGCGCCTTGCAGATACTGTCCAGCGTGCTCAGCTTCACCGCTTTCGCCTTTCCGTTTTTCAAAATTGAGATATTTGCCATGGTGATGCCTACTTTCTCGGAAAGCTCTGTCACGCTCATCTTCCGCTTTGCAAGCATCACGTCGATATTGATCACGATTGCCACGTTTTCCTCCTACCTGCCGTCCAGCGTAATCATTCAGCCAGCGGAACTGTTATCTTGGCGCCTGCGTTCTCGCTGAACGTGTGCATTTTTCAGATTGTCAGGTCCTGATCCTCCTGCAGTCTGCTGGCCTTGTAAACCAGATGGGACAGCACCGCGCAGACCACAGTCAGAGCGATGCAGAGAAACAGGATCAGGATCACCGCAAAAATCATAAATCCTATTTTCCGGTACCACCCCATCACAAAGGTTGCAGTCAGAACTGCGCCGTACAGGACAGTGTCCGCCATCATCCAGTGACTCATACGTTTCAGCGCCCGGGCATTTTCCCTGCAAAAGGACTGATCCTTTCCAATCCTCACACAGATTCCCCAGAACATCCCCAGACATACCATACAGGGAACCGCAGTCACCCAGAGAAACCCGCAGATGCCATAAAAAAATGTTTTTCCCATCAGTTCCGGAAGAACCTGCCACAGCGCCGAGGGAAGAAACCAGAGAACAAATATGAGAAACAGCACCCCGATGCCAACGGTGAGCAGTTTCAGATATCCCGCCATTTCTTTCTGACTCATACAAAACCTCCTTCATGCCTTCCCGGCTTTTGTTATCAGAAGTATACCCTTTTTATATATGTTTGTCAATACATATTTATTGAATTACGATAAATCAATGTTGTATTACAGTAAGTAACCATCAAAAAACGGGCACAGATTCTGTATGAAGACAGCTGCCGCCATCTGTCAACAGAATCTGTGCCCGGGGTTCTTTTCAAACAAACTCTGGCCGGTTTTAACTATAGATTTTTTCAGTCCTTCCCCGCGTCTTCCCCATAAAATTCCGGAAAGATATCCTGAATCACCGCGCCCAGATATTCAACAATTCTGGGAATCTGTTCCGGATATTCCTGCCGGATCGGATACCGGATGATGATCGACAGCATTCCGGTAATCAGAAATTCAAGCCAGCGGATATCGTTCCTATTTCCGCTCCCGTTTTTTCGCCGTATATTCGAAAACATCAATGCAGTAAACGCCCACGCGCTCCAGCATTTCCGGAAGAAAATGGACGGATGCGCCCGGCTCCATATGTTCCATCAATACCGTCAGGCCATGGATCTTCTCCTCCGGTTCCGTAACCTCGCGGATCCTCCCGCTTCCCATGATACTCCGGTAGGCGTAGGAATAGCTGCAGGTATAATCGCCGGTAATGATCTCATGGCCGCAGTCCATCTCCAGTGCGGCGACCGGACATTTGGCGAAAGCCTCCGCCTTACGCCCTTCCCTGGCGCTATGGATATAAAGTCTCAGACGGCCTGTGCGGTTTTCTCCTGGGGAATCTTCCGTATAATCCTCTCCCGCGCCGTCTGCCATCTTCGAATCTTCCTCTTTTGCAGCATTCGGTTTCTTTGTATCGTCCTGTCCCGCGCCGTCTGTTTCCTCCAGAAATTCATACCCGAAATTCACCGGTACGATAAACATCCCATCCGCGTCGGTCAGTCCAAGCCGCACGGTGTCGCAGTCGGCAAGAATCTGCCGCACTTCCTGGAAATCTTTCACTTCCCTTTTTGCCAGTCTCATGGAACGCATTTTTCTTCCTCCTGATAGAATTGGTAAGTATTCGTAACTACACAGCCAACGGAATCATCGCGGATCTTACGCTGGCTGAATCATGAATCCGGCGCTGCCCCATAGGAAGGCAGCGCCGGATTCACGATCACGCAGGCTTCCCTGCAAAAAGCCAGAACAGCGTCCTGCTTAAATCTCCCGCGTATACGTCTTCAGCCATTCCTTCTCGTCCTCTTCCAGGTACGGGGACACCATCTCATAAACTTTTCTGTGGTAATCGTTCAAAAGCTTTCTGTCCTCCGCAGACATCTGCTGCGGCTCGATGGCATCCAGGTCCATCGGAACATAAGTGATCGGCTCCGTGTACATAAACTGGCCGTACTCGTTCTTCTCACCCTCGCAGATCAGAAGCTCGTTTTCCAGACGGATGCCGTGGGAACCTTCTATATAAATACCCGGCTCATCGGTGAGCACCATACCCGCCTCCAGAGGATCTACCTCTCCGGCCCGCTCTTTCCAGCGGAAGCCCGCCGGTCCCTCGTGGATGTTCAGCAGATAGCCGACGCCGTGGCCGGTGCCGTGATTAAAGTTCAGTCCTCTGTCCCAGAACGGCTTTCTCGCCAGAATATCCAGCGCCACGCCGGTGCAGCCTTTCAGGAACTTGGCGTCGGCAAGCCGCAGATTGCTGACCGCCACCAGAGTGAAATGCTCCTTCATCAGCGGAGACACCTCTCCCAGCGCGTAAGTACGGGTGATATCCGTGGAACCTTCCCAGAATCCGGCTCCGGTATCTGTCATCAGAAAGCTTCCGGCTTTCAGCTGTACGTTGGTCTCCGGTGTGGAGGAATAGTGAACGATGGCTCCATGCTCGCCATAGGAGCTGATGGGTGAAAAACTCGGGCGGATAAAATTGCCCTGGGCCGCGCGGAATTCATCCAGCTTGTCCGACGCGCTCATCTCCGTGATCACTTCTTTATCGTAATTCTCCTTCAGCCACTTCATGAATTTCACATGAGCCACGCTGTCTTTCAGCTCCGCCTTGCGGATATTTTCAATTTCCGTGGCATTCTTCACCGCTTTAAACAGAATCTCCGGATTTCTTCCCTCGATCTTTTTCACATGCTGGGGGATATTGTTGTACAGCGCGTAATTCAGGCGGTCCGGATCCAGCAGAAGCGTCTCGCCCTCGCCCAGATTTTTCATATCCTCATAAATCCCGTTGTAGGGATGCAGAACCACCCCGTCCGCCTCCAGCGCGGTACGGATCTCGCCGCTTAACTTGCTCTCGTCCATATACAGCTCCACAGACTGTTCTGTGATGACTGCGTAGGACAGCACCAGTGGAGAATAAGCCACATCGTTTCCGCGGATGTTCAGCAGCCAGCAGATATCGTCCAGGGTTGTCAGCACATGGCTGGCCGCGCCGCATTTCTTCATTTCTTCCCGCACTCTGGCAATCTTGGATGCCGCCGGCTCTCCTGCATACTCCAGTCCCAGAGCGAACACCGGCTCCCGGGACAGCTCCGGGCGGTCTTCCCAGATTGTTCCGATCAGATCCTCGCTGTAGATGACTTTGCCGTTCTTTTCCGCCGCGATAGCCTCATAAGCACGGCCCTCACCCACCGCGATGGTCCGCCCGTCGAAGCCAAGGGTTCCGCCCTCCGGAAGCTTCTCCTTCAAAAACTCCCGGATGGCCGGCACGCCCGGCTCTCCCATCTTCATCAGCTCCACTGTCGTTCCCTCCAGCTGCTTTGCCGCCTGGATAAAGTAGCGGCCGTCGGTCCACAGATATGCCTGTTCCTCAGTGATCACCGCAGTTCCCGCGGAGCCGTTGAAGCCGGTGATGTACTCGCGGCATTTAAAATATTCTCCCACATACTCGCTCTGATGGAAGTCCGCTGTTGGCACAAGATACATGCTCATGCCATGCTGTTTCATCTGTTCACGCAGTCTTGTCAGTCTTTCCGGTATATTCATGATGTTTCTGCTCCCTTTCTTTTTCTATCTTCTATAGCAACGTTTCAGCCGGCTGAACGGTTGCTTTCTATAATCTGCTTTTGGCAAATCCTAATAGCTTCTCAGCTCATCCCCGTCGTCGCCGGTGTTCTCAATCTTGCGGATCACCAGGTCGTAACTGTAGCTGTCGCTGACGCGCACCGTCACCCGGTCCCCCACTTTCCGGTGGAAGATCGCTTTGCCCAGGGGAGAATCGATGGTCACATAGCCTTTCAGGGAATTTCCCCGCACGGAGGTCACCAGCTTGTAAACCTCCTCCTCGTCATCCTCCTCCACATAGACGGTGACGGTATTATTGATGCCCACCTCGTCGTCTCCGGACTCGTCGGAGATCACACGGGCCGTCTTGATCATTTTCTCCAGATAACGGATCCTGCTGTCATTGCGGTTTTTATCCTGCTTCGCCGCTTTGTACTCGAAATTCTCGCTCAGGTCGCCCTGGGCGCGGGCCTCCTTCACTGCCTCCAGCTCTTTCGGCCGTACAACCAGCTTGCGGTAGTCGATCTCTTCCTGCATCTTCTTAATGTCACTTTCCGTCAGACGGTCATACATATTTACTCCTTTCATGGCGCACTGGCTGCGCCAATAATGGTAAATTTGGAAGTTAACTTCCAAACTTTTTCGCTTCCTTCCTGATAACTATCTATTTTAATATACGATCACCGGGAACCCGTAGGAAACCACCTCGAAAATCTGTCTCACCGCGTCCAAAGGCGTGTTCACACAGCCATGAGAGCCGTTGGTGATATAAATATTTCCGCCAAAGGCGCTTCTCGATGTCAGGTCATGCAGACCGATGGTCAGATCCTCGCTGTAAGGGATCCAGTAATTGACAAACTGCAGATACGACGGCTGGCCGGTGGCCGGGTCCACCTTTCCCTTCATGGTGTAATCGGTCCTTCTTCCTTTCACCTTCCACACACCGCCCCTCGGCGTCTCCGTGCCATTGTTGACGCATCCGGTGACCACCGGCGTCTCCACCAGCAGCTCCCCGTCCACATAGCACCACATGGTCTGCTTGTCGATGGAAATCTCCACGTAGGAATTTCCGATATCGTTGGTCTCCCTGGATCTTGCGGAATAGCTGTAGGTCACCTCAAAAGCCCCTTGGTTTCCGGCCGCAATGGCCTCCGTCAGGCTTTGCGCCGTGGTTGCCTGATCCATCTCCCAGCCGTAATCACCGGCGCTCAGGGAAACGGTACTTCCTCCCGTCGTGCGGAAGGAATGTGTCTTTCCTTTGGTGTCATATTTCTCCGCCAGTGAAGCCACATACTCCGTGATCTTGCCGGGATCGATGATATCGTTCCCGCTTTCGTCCTGCGTCACCCAGGTCTTCAGCAATGCGCCGTTGACCGTCTCCACCCGTCCGCTGCCAAAATCAATAGTCAGATTGGCCGCCACCAGCTGGTTCAGCTGAGCAACTCTGGCGTTGAGCGCCTCGTCGTCCTGATAAACCGACGGCTTCAGATAACAGCCGCTGGCCGCAAGGTCCACCTCCGCCTGACCGGCAAGGACCGCGTTCTGAACTGTCTCCAGCACAAGGTCCCGGTTCAGCTGGCTGCCTTCCACCTCGGCCACAACCATATAGCCGTTCTCCGTATCTCCGATGGCCGCGTCCTGGGGCGGCGTATAATTTCCCTCCTGCATACAGGCAAGGCCATCCACCGCCGCCTCCAGCATTGCCTGGTCAAACTCCACAGATACCTGCAACTCATGCTCCTTCTCCCGGAACATCTCCACGATCCAAAGCCAGGAATTCTGCTCTTTCAGATGCTGGTCCACCGCCTGGTCGTCCCGGAACACAAGGCCCAGCTGGGAAGCCTGGAGCGTCTCCGACGTACCGTCCATCTTTTTCAGTGTCAGCACATACTCCTGCGTCTTCTCGGCAAGGATCTCCTTGACCTGGTCAGCCGTCATTTCCGTACAGTCAATACCGTTGATGGTCGTATCCGAATAAAAATGACGCCGGAAATGCAGCGCGTTGGCCGCGTAAGCGGCAATCATCAGCACGAAAAGCACACCTGCGACGATCAACAGCACCTTTTTCTTTTTTTTCATCTGTCTTTCTACCCCTTTTCATTTGTATCTCCCTCATTGTGAATAGTAACAAATCGTTGTTACTGTTCACAGTCGTTCACAGTAACTTCGCGGCTCCAATGAAAATTCGCTTTGCGAATGGGAGCCGCTCACACCTGAATCACGTTCTCACGCCGCAAACAGCAAGTGTTTGCGGCTACTGTGAATAGTAACAAATCGTTAGCGATTATACCACACTTTTCTTCAGAAACGTTGACAATATTGCAACGAAATCATTACAATTGTAATAGTTCAGCGTTGCTGAACTATTACACGCTTCGCGATGCACAGAAACTGCATTTCATGCAGTTTCGCGCTGCAGGCCTCGGGATTTTCGCACATCCTGTGCGAAAACACCTCGCGGGATAATGAAAGTCTGAACTGTTACTTACAATTTCAGCGTTTTATATTGCGATAATGCGTCCTTGCAGATAATCTCCCCATCGAGGACCGCAAAATACAGTTCCTCCGTCTCCCTCATCCTGGCCCGGCCATTGGTGCCCTCGGTAATCTCCGCCCGCACCCGCTCCACCTGGTCCTTCGCTAGCAGCACCTCTGTTACCACCTGATCCGTATACTGCGTATCCAGCACCGGAATCTGCCTGGAAGCCAGAAGATACTGGATCTTTCCAATGCCGGTATAATCCGACCGGATCTCCATACGGACCCCGTACCGTTTCTCGATCAGCCTGCTGTTCGCCAGTCCCTCCTGGACCGCTTTGGAATACGCCCGCACCAGTCCCCCGGTTCCCAGCAGCGTGCCGCCGAAATAACGCGTCACGATCACAAGCACATTGGAGAGCTCCTCCCCCAGCAGAACATCCAGCATCGGCCGTCCCGCCGTCCCGGAAGGCTCCCCGTCGTCACTGCACCGCACCGTCTCCCGGCGCTCGCCGATCACATAGGCAAAACAATTATGAGTCGCGTCCCAGTACTTCTTCCTGGCTGCCTCCAGGATCTCCAACGCTTCCTCCTCCGATTCCACCAGCCGCACCGTAGCGATAAACCGCGATTTCTTCTCCACGATTTCCCCCACGCCGCCCTGATAAACCGTCCGCAGCCGTTCAACCATAGCACCCCTCCTTATACAAAATGAAACCAAACCGAACCCCCGCCACCCTACGATTATATCCCATCCTCCCCACTCTGGCAACCCATTCTTCCCCATGTTTCAACATTTAAAATTATATAAAAATTAACTATTCACCCAGCGAAACAGTTCCAACATCCGTCCATAAAAAATCACTTCGCCCCATTCCCAAAGCGCACCCTGTCGAACGCTCCCCCGCCTGCCAAAAACCAGCCGGCCCGCTGCCGCTGCGCCGGCTGGTTCCCTCACCCTAATTGTGAACTTTTTATTTTACACTTTTCTTGCCCCGCCAGATTTGATATAATGCGATTATGGTTACACTTACCATATAGAGTGAGTCTGACCTGCCATGTCAGACACACTCCGTCACACACAGGTTGCAACATAAGGAGGAACGATATGAACTACGGAAAAAAAAGTGTCGCCGAAAAGCGTGACAAACTGACATCCCCCGCCCAAAAAGCAGGATGGTCAGCCGGAGTCTACGCGCTGCGGACAGGCTTTTTTCTCCTGCTTCTGCTGATCGTACTGATCGCCTGTCTGGGATTCGGAGTCGTCCGCGGACTGATCGCCAGCGCGCCGGATATCTCCGATGTAAACATCATGCCCCTTGGAAACGCTTCTTTCATTTACGACGCCGACGGCAACCAGCTCCAGAAGCTGACCGGCGCAGGCGGAAACCGTATTTCCGTTTCCATCGACGAGATCCCACTGAATATGCAGCACGCCATCGTGGCCATCGAAGACGCACGCTTCTATGAGCATAACGGAATAGACCCCAGCGGTATTCTCCGCGCCGCCGTGGTGGGTGTCACCAACGGCTTCCACTTCACCGAAGGCGCCAGCACCATCACACAGCAGCTTCTGAAAAACAATGTGTTTACCGACTGGATGGAAGAAAACACACTGGAAAGCTTCAAGAGGAAATTCCAGGAACAGTATCTGGCCCTGGAACTGGAGAAATACCTGACAGAGCAGGGAAAAGACGCAAAGAGCGTCATTCTCGAAAATTACCTGAACACCATCAACCTGGGCAGCGGCTGTTACGGCGTGCAGACCGCCTCTCAGACATATTTCGGCAAAGACGCCAAGGATCTGACCCTTTCCGAATGTGCGGTCCTCGCCGCCATTCCCCAGGCGCCTACCCGCTACAATCCCCGGAACCACCCGGAGAACAACGAGCAGCGCCGCAACAAGGTACTGAAAAACATGCTGGACCAAGGATATATCACCCAGGCCGAATACGACGAGGCCCTCAACGACAACGTTTACGAGCGGATCCAGATGCAGGGCCAGTACCAGGAACGGGAGACTCCTTATTCCTATTTTAATGACGAAGTCATCTCACAGGTCATCGAAGACCTGATGGTCCAGAAAGGCTATACCGATGTTCAGGCGCGGAACGTGGTCTACAGCGGCGGTATCAAAATCTACACCACCCAGGACTCCTGGATTCAGTCGGTGCTGGACGAAGAATTCCAGGATCCGGATAATTATCCGCCGGACACCCAGGTGGGCCTGGACTGGGCGCTGACTGTCACTCATGCCGACGGCACGGTCCAGAACTACAGCAAAGAGATGATGCAGCTTTACTTCCGCAACGAAGACGCTTCGTTCGATCTTCTGTTCGATACCCAGGAGGAAGCGCAGAGCTATATTGACGCCTACAAGGCCTCGATCCTCACCGAGGGAGATAGCATCACCGCAGAGCGGGCAGATTTTACCATGCAGCCCCAGGCGTGCATGACCATCATCGATCAGTCCACCGGCTACGTCAAAGCCATCGTGGGAGGACTGGGCGAAAAAACTGCCAGCCTGACGCTGAACCGCGCGGCGGACAGCTACCGTCAGCCAGGTTCCTCCTTCAAGCCGCTGGCCGCTTACGGCCCGGCGCTGGATACGGGACAGATCACCCTTTCCACCGTGATCAAGGACGAGCCATACTCCTACGAAGACGGCACGCCGGTGCGCAACTCCGACGGACGCTACCACGGAAATGTGACCGTGCGGGAAGCGCTGGTACATTCCTACAACGTTCCCGCTGTCAAGGTTCTCACAGAGATCACGCCGGAAACCGGCTATGAATACCTGACAAAATTCAGTTTTTCCAATCTGCTGCCTTCGGAAAGCACCCACCAGTCCATCGCCCTTGGCGGTCTGACCAACGGCGTCAGCAATCTGGAGCTGACCGGCGCTTACGCGGCCATCGCCAACGGCGGAAAATACATCGAGCCGGTGCTCTACACGAAGGTTACAGACAGCGAAGGCAACGTTATTCTGGACAATACCAACCGCCAGAGCACCCAGATCTTCCGCGAAAGCACCGCATACCTTCTGACCAGCGTCATGGAGGACGTGGTAAAGCGGGGCACAGCCACTGACTGTCAGCTGGACGATATGGCGGTAGCCGGAAAAACCGGTACCACCAACGATTACACCAACCTTGTGTTTGCGGGATTTACTCCCTACTACACCGCCGCAGTGTGGGCAGGCTTTGACGTGCAGGCAGAAATGCCCTCCAGAGACCGTGACTTCCACAAGATCCTGTGGCAGAAGGTCATGGAGCGGATCCACGAAGACCTTCCGGAGCAGGAATTTGAAGCGCCTGCCACCGTCAGGAAAGTCAGCATCTGCAGCAAGACCGGACTGCTGGCACGGGCCAGCTGCAAAGCCAAGACCGAATACTACGCGGTATCGGATATTCCGTCCAAACGCTGCGCCGGCCATTATGTAGCGCCGACACCGACGCCTACGCCGGCCGCCACGCCTACGGAGGCGCCGGCAGAAACACCGGCAGAGACCGAAACGCCGGGTACGCAGACGCCGGCGGAGCAGCAGCCCTCCGCACCGCAGGAGCCGGCGCAGGATCCGCCGGCACAGGAGCAGCCCTCCGAGCCCGGCACGGAACCTTCCGCTTAACGATGTCTGCACATGGCTTAGAGCGTGTCTGAAAATTCCTTCCTGCAGCTTTCAAACACGCTCTGTCCCATAGGATGATCAACGAGAAAGTCAAAACCCCCGGGAAGAATCCTCTGTCACTAAAACAGAGAGTTCTTCCCGGGGGGTTTTCATATACCGCCGATGACGGCAAATCCTTATAAAATGTAACCGTTCAGCCGGCCGAACTATTACGGCACCTATTCAGCCAGGTCTGTGCATTTACTGCACAGACCGTATAAAAACGTAGTGCCTGCAGGCATCCGGCCCATCGCGAAACGATTTTTCATAGACGGATACCGTAACGATTCACCTGGCTGAATAGTTACCATAAAATTACTTCTCCAGTGAACCTGCCCCGTCCAGCGCCAGTTTGGCCGCGCCGTAAATTCCCGCGTCGTTGGCCAGCTCTGCCAGCACGATGGGCGTATCTTTGCAGGAGATGAACGCGTCTCTCTGGTAATATTTCTTCACGCCGTCGATCAGAATCTGTCCCGCCTTGGAAACGCCGCCGCCGATGACGATAACCTCCGGATCCGCCACACAGGCAAAAATCGCCAGTGCGTTTCCCAGGTACTGGGACACCTGCTCCACGATGGCCGCGGCCGCCTCGTCGCCGGCTTTCAGCGCGTCATAGACCGATTTTGCGGAGATCCGCTCCGGATTCAAAAGGGTTTTTCCGCTGTAGTCCGCCAGATAACGCTTTGCCAGCCGCACGATGCCCGTGGCGGAAGCCATCTGTTCCAGACAGCCGTGATTTCCGCAGTTGCAGGCTTCCTTCTCCGCCGGATCCACGCAGGCATGTCCGATCTCACCGCCGGCTCCGTGCGCTCCGGCAACGATCTTTCCGTCAATGATGATTCCGCCGCCGACGCCGGTTCCCAGCGTTACCATGATCAGATTCTTCGTGCCGCGGCCGCCGCCGGCCCACATTTCGCCCAGCGCCGCCGCGTTGGCGTCGTTGGCCGCCTGTACAGGGATTCCGCCAAGCGCTGTGCCCAGCTCTCCCACAATATCCTTATATCCCCAGTTCAGATTGACTGCCACCGAGATCTCGCCTTTTTCATTGACCGGGCCTGGAAGATCGATGCCGACGCCGGCCACTTCTTCCTTTTTGATTTCTTTTTCTTCGATTTTCTGCAGCACGGTTTTTGCCACATCCGGAAGGATCTGGTCGCCGTCGTTCTCCGTTCTTGTAGGAATCTCCCATTTCTCCAGCAGGGTTCCGTCTGTCTGGAACAGTCCGCACTTGATGGTTGTGCCACCTACGTCAATGCCAAATACATATTTTTTCATCATCAGTCTCTGTCTCCTTCTCTTTTCCTGGTCAGATTGGCCTGTACACGCTTGTACAGCTCCTGCGCCGCATTGTATCCCATCTTCTTCTGTCTGTGGTTGACCGCCGCGGTCTCTACAATGATCGCCAGGTTACGTCCCGGGCGGATCGGGAGGGAATGGCAGACCACCTTGTTGCCGAGGAATTCGATATATTCCTCCTCGAGGCCCAGACGGTCGTACTCCTTATCCTTGTCCCACTCCTCCAGCTTGATGACCAGGTCGATGGACTGGGTATCCTTAACACTCTCGACACCGTACAACGTCTTTACGTCGATGATCCCGATTCCCCGCAGCTCGATAAAGTGACGGGTGATATCCGGGGCGCTGCCTACAAGAGTCACGTCGCTGACACGGCTGATCTCCACCACGTCGTCGCTGACCAGACGGTGGCCGCGCTTCAGAAGCTCCAGCGCCGCTTCGCTCTTGCCTATGCCGCTCTCGCCCATGATCAGCACGCCTTCGCCGAATACGTCCACCAGCACGCCGTGGATTGAGATCATTGGCGCCAGCTGTACGCCCAGCCAGCGGATAATCTCCGCCATAAACGCGGACGTGGACTTCTCCGCGCAAAGGGCAGGCACATGATATTTGTCGCACAGGCTCAGGATTTCCTGACCCGGCTGAGTATTTCTCGCAAAGATCACACAGGGGATTTTCTTCGACACAAAATCCTCAAAAGCCTTCACCCGCTCCTGTGCCGGCAAATGCTGAAGATAGGAAAATTCCACATGGCCGATGATCTGTACCCGCTCGTTGGGAAAATGCTCATAATATCCCGTCAGCTGCAGGGCCGGACGGTTAATGTCCGGCGTCACGATCCTTACGTCCTCCATGTCCACGTCCGGGGTAAGATTCTTCAGATTAAGCTCTTCCACCAGCTTTGTTAAACCGATTGTCTTCATTTCTTCTCCTCCCGGGAACTGTCCGCCGCCCGGCGGTATTCCCTCTTTTTTCGCGCTGACGCGCTGCCTTTTCTCACGTTGGGCCTGATACTTTCATATCATACTATACTTCCGTATCGTTTCAAAACCCCAACATCCTGCTACCATTTTAGCACAGGAAAACTGTGGATTCAATCTGTTTTCCCATGGAAAAATTCGTAGACCTGACGGGCCGCCAGGGCATTCATGGACGGAACCTGGGAAAGCTCTTCCTCCGTGGCGTTTTTCACATCCTCCAGGCTCTGGTAATGACGCATCAGCGCCTTTCTTCTGCTTGGCCCGATGCCTGGAATATCGTCCAGCACCGAGTGCACCTGCCCCTTGCTCCGCAGCAGCCGGTGATATTCAATGGCAAAGCGATGGGCCTCGTCCTGGATCCTGGTGATCAGCTTAAAGCCTTCGCTGCCGCGGTCGATGGGGATTTCCACATTATTATAGTACAGTCCCCTGGTCCTGTGCTTGTCGTCCTTGACCATACCGCAGACGGGAATGGAAAGACCCAGCTGCTCCAGAACCTCCAGAGCCACATTGACCTGTCCGCGGCCGCCGTCCATCATGATCAGATCGGGCAGCCGGTCAAACCCGCTGTCCTCCTGGATGCCCCGCTGGAACCGCCGGCCCAGCACCTCCTGCATACTGGCATAATCGTTGGGCCCCTGCACAGACTTGATACGGAATTTCCGGTAATCGGCCCGCTTGGGTTTTCCCTTCTCGTAAACCACCATGGAACCCACTGACTGGAAACCGCTGATGTTGGAGATATCGTAAGCCTCGATCCGGTCCAGCCCCGGAAGATCCAGCCAGCCGGAGATTTCCTTCACCGCGCCGATGGTACGCCCTTCCTCCCGCTTGATCCGCTCTCTGTCCTGGTTCAGGACAATGGCCGCGTTTCTCTGGGCAAGCTCCACCAGCTTTTCCTTGGAGCCTTTTTTCGGCACACGGATATGGACCCGGCCGCCTCGTTTTTTGCCCAGATACTCTTCCATCAGGGCCTGCTCCTCAATCTCCTCGGAGAGCATCAGTTCTTTGGGGATGAACGGCGTTCCCGCATAAAACTGTTTGATAAAGCTGAGAAGCACCTGGCTTTCTGTGTCCTCCTCCCCAATCTGGAGATAATAATGCTCCCGCCCGATGAGCTTTCCGCCGCGGATAAAGAAGATCTGCGCCACCGCGTCCTGCTGGTCCATGGCCACCGCGATCACATCTTTGTCCTCGCTGTCGCTGTTGGTGATCTTCTGGCGTTCTCCGATCCTGCGGATATTGTCGATCATGTCCCGGTATTCCATGGCCTTCTCGTAGTTCATCGCCTCGGACTCCGCCATCATTTTATCATGAAGGTCCCGGATGATATCCTTGAAATTCCCGTTGAGGAAATCCAGCGCCTGGCGGATCTGCTCCTGGTATTCCTCCTTGGTCACATACCCCTGGCAGGGCGCCTTGCACTGATGGATATGGTAATACAGACAGGGCCGGTCCTTTCCCTGCTCCCGCGGAAGCTTTTTGCTGCAGACGCGAATCTGATACAGCTTGCGGATCAGCTCCACCGTCTCCTTCACCGCCAGTCCGCTGGTATAGGGCCCGAAATACTTGGCCTTGTCTTTTTTCATGGTCCTGGCGATCAATACCCGCGGAAACTCCTCCTGCACTGTCACCTTGATAAACGGGTACGACTTGTCGTCCATAAGCATGGTGTTGTATTTTGGCCGGTGTTCCTTGATCAGATTACATTCCAGCACCAGCGCCTCCAGCTCGGAATCGGTGACGATATACTCAAAATGATCGATCAGGGATATCATCTGCTCGATCTTCGGCCCTCTGCGCTTCGCCCGGCTTTCCTGAAAATACTGGCGGACACGGTTCTTCAGCGATACCGCCTTGCCCACATAGATGATCGTGTCGCCGGCGTCGTGCATCAGATAGACGCCGGGTTTCGCCGGAAGCTTTTTCAGTTCTTCTTCAATATCAAATGCCATACGCTCTCCCTCCTGCAGTGTCCGGTATATCGTAAGTCAAATCCCCGGGGATGAAACAAGCGGCCGGAACAGATTCTTGCGGCACCAAGCCGACGCTTCTTCTGTTCCGGCCGCCAAACCTTTTAACATGAAAAGTTGCTGCAACTGTTCAGCCAGCTGAATAGTTACTGAATCGATACGGTTACTGAATCGATACAAATTGTTTTCTTAGAACCGCTGCGCAGCCGCTTCGTTATACATACTCCACTTCCCCAGCCGGCGCCTCAGCCGTTTCCTGGGAAGCATCTGTAAACTCCGGCGTTCCATATTCCGGCAGCTTCTGTGCTCCCTGTTCTGTCTGCTCCGCCGCTCCGGTTCCGGCTCCTTCCGGCATCCCGTACTCCGCGGACTCCTCTGCCGCGTTTTCCG
>JAGHIA010000003.1 GCA_017887445.1 Fusicatenibacter sp. | reverse complement strand
GGAGAGACAAGAGAAGTGGGAGGAAAGAAAAATTATTACGGTGCGTTGTGTACGGAAATGTATGAGATTCTCCATGAGACGGCTCCGCAGGATGAACTGGAGTTTTATCTTTCCTATGCGGAGAAGGCCGCGATGATGGAAGCACTTGGGTATGATGTGGAATTGCCTATGTGAAGAGGGAGGAATAGAGGTGGGTATATGAACGAGAAGTATCTGGAAGCTGTTAAAACCATAAAAACGGCTATTTTAAGAAGTCAAAGCAGGGCTGTAAAATATACAAACGTTGAAATGCTGTCCCTATATTATGTCATAGGCGGTTATGTTTCCGACAATTCAAGAGCAGGAACCTGGGGAACAGGCGCTATTGATGAAATCAGTGCCCGTCTGCGAGAAGAACTTCCAGGGTTGCGAGGCTTTTCTTCTGGAAATATAAAGTTGATGCGTCAATTTTATGAAGCATGGCAGCCATATTTGAAAACCAATGATGAATTTTTTCTGGAAAGCAAATCGATAGCCGTGGCTACCGATTTAGAGCAGACAGAAGATGCCGCTCTGGCAATTTCGGTAAAACGATTGCCAGCAACTGCCGCTTTTCCGATGGACGCTTTCCTGGAAATTAGTTTTACACATCATATGGAAATTTTACATAAAACCAAAGAATTGGATGAAAGACTCTTCTATATTCGTGAATGTGCGGTAGGGCATTGGAGCAAAACTGCTCTGCGTACCAGACTGAAAGAAAATCTCTATCAGCATAAAGGGGCGTTAATCAACAATTTTTCAATGACTGTGCCTGATGATAAGCAGTATATGAAAGTAATCCAAACTTTTAAAGACGAATATTTTCTGGATTTTATTAACACCGAAGAACTTGACTTATCTGATCCACAGGATTTGGATGAGCGTGTTCTGGAAAAAGAAATTATCAACAATATTCGCAACTTCATTCAGTGCCTTGGTTCCGGTTTTTGCTTTATAGGAAATCAGCACCGTATCGAAGTTAATGGTGAGGAATTTTTTGCCGATTTACTATTTTTTCAGCGTGACCTGAAGGCCTTAGTTGTGATTGAATTGAAAAAAGGAAAATTCAAGCCTTCTTATTTAGGACAGCTCAACTTCTATTTAACGGCACTGGACGAGAAAGAGCGCAAGAATGGAGAAAATCCGTCTATCGGTATTCTCCTTTGCCATGAAGCAAATAAAAGTGTTGTGGAGTTGGCAATACGGGATTACTCAAAACCGATGGGTGTTGCGACCTATCGCACTGCGGATGAACTGCCTGTTGGTTATAAAGTTCTTGCGCCAATTATTGAGGAAGTGCCGAAGATGCTGAATAAAGCGGAATATAAGAAATGCAGCGAAGTTGAATGAAGCTACATGACAAAACAAGTTTTTGCAGAAAAATTGTGCAATCCGAAATGCTGCAGAGGTATCAGACATGAATATGATATTGTGGAAGGCCCTATGGCGGATGATACCATATGGGATTATGTAGAAGACTATGCGGCGGAGCGGATATCGAAAGCCGCCTTTTGGGAATTGGTTAAGTTTAAGTATCCCACGCATCAGATTGTTTTTTGCACAGAGGCTGCATTGCGGACCCTGATGTTCGAAAGGAGTTATTCATTATGACAAACAGGATTTTTCCAGATGAAGAAATAACAGAAAATGATTTATATTTTCTGTGTTATATGGTAGAGCGCGTAGCCAGAAAACTGCATCAGAAAAATAAATATGTTGTCAATCAGATTTCAAAAGAGGAATGGGAACGCCTGATCAGTCTCGCAAATGTTCTGCACTGTGAGAATCCGGTAAAGACAGAGACGGAGTGGATCGAGGAGTACGGACTTGAAAGAGGAGAGTTTGACATTGCCAACGTAGACATGGAGCTGGTTGATGAGATTCCATCTGCCACACAGATGGGAAAGGTGTATATGAGACTGATCCTATCGACGCTTCAGCCGGGAGAAGATTATATTGATGGTATGATCCGTGTATATAATGACGACATATGTGAAGTGATTGACAATTACAACAGCAGCGCATATTATGAGCCTTCGTATGTAATTACAAGAGCTTATAATCATGGCGGATTTTAGAAAAAATCATCAGAAAAGGGAGGCCAAAAACATGCGTTTTTTTCATGTAGCGGATGTGCATCTTGGCATGGAACCGGATCTTGGCTGTCCATGGAGCAAGCGGCGGCAGGAGGAAATCTGGGACAGTTTTCGCAGACTGATCGACCGGGTGCGGACGGAAAAGCCGCAGGTGCTGCTGATCGCCGGGGATCTGTTTCACCGGCAGCCGCTTTTGCGGGAGCTGAAGGAAGTGAGCGCGCTGTTCGCCTCGGTTCCGGATACACAGGTGATTCTTATGGCAGGGAATCACGATTATCTGAAAAAGGGAAGCTATTATCTTTCGTTTACCTGGCCGGAGAATGTGACGGGGCTATTCGGACAGTCCTGTGAACGGGTGGATCTTCCCCGGCATTCTCTGGCTGTGTACGGATGCAGCTATTACAGCAGGGAGATAACAGAAAATCTTTACGGACAGGCGCGGCCGTCGGGGGCCATGAAGTATCATATCCTTCTGGCCCACGGCGGGGACGACAGGCACAGTCCCTGGAAGAAGGAGGAGATGGCCGCGGCAGGGTTCGACTACATAGCCTGCGGCCATATCCACAAGCCGGAGATCCTGATCCCGGACCGCATGGCCTATGCCGGAGCGCTGGAGCCAACGACGCTGAATCAGACCGGGGAACATGGGTATATCGACGGAACGCTGGACGGGCGGGGCGTGAGGATTTCCTTTGTGCCTTTCGCGGTCTGTGAGTATGTGGAGCTGACGCTGCAGATAGACGAGGACACAACACAGTTTTCCCTGGAGCAGGCGCTGGCCGCCCAGATGGAGCGCCGGGGGCCTGAGAATATTTACCGTGTGACGTTAGAGGGACTGCGTTGTGAGAATCTGGAGTTTTCAAAGCGGCGGCTGAAGGAAACCGGAAACGTGGTGGAGATCACGGACCGGACGCGGCCGGCCTACCGGCTGGAGCAGCTGAAGCGGGAGTATGCCGGAAGTCTGATCGGGGCCTACGCGGAGTATTTTGAGGGCGCGGACCGTAGGGTGGAACAGAAGGCGCTGTATTATGGACTGGAAGCGCTGCTGAATGCGAGACAGGAGTGAGCGATGAGACTGAAAAAACTGAGCCTTGGCAATTTCGGAAGATTCCGCGGGGAGACTCTGGAGCTGAAGGATGGGATCAACGTGGTCTACGGAGAAAACGAAAGTGGAAAGTCGACGGTCCATACGTTTATCCGCAGTATGCTGTTTGGAATGAAGCGTGGCCGCGGCCGGGCGGCGGGCAACGATGTGTACAGCCGCTATGAGCCCTGGGAAAATTCCTCCTGGTATCAGGGACGGATTGAATTTGTTAGCGGCGGCAAAGAGTTCCGCCTGACAAGAAATTTTGCCGGAAAGGAAAAAAGCGAGGAGCTGGTGTGTCTGAGCGACGGGGAGGTGCTGTCTGTGGAGGACGGGGACCTGTCGGTGCTGCTTGGCGGGATCAGCGAGAATGTCTATGAGAATACTGTGTCTGTGGGTCAGTTAAAGGCCAGGACCGGGGAGGCGCTGGCGCTGGAACTGCGCAATTATATGGCCAATTATCAGGGCAGCAGCGACGGCAGCCTGAATGTGGAGGCGGCTCTGCTTTCTCTTCGAAAGAAGCGTAAGGAGCTGGAGCAGGAGATTGAGCGGCGGCAGAAGGCCGGCGAGGAGGAAAAGCAGCAGCTGTACAGCCGGCTTTCCTATGTGGAGCAGGACTGTAGGGAAACGGAGGAAAAGCTGGAACGGGCGGTGGCGGAGCGGAAGTACGAGATGTTCGATAAGGAAATCCCGCCCCGGGAGGTGCGCCGTCAACAGCAGCGGTTCCTCAATAAGAGACGGTGGGGAATCGCCTGCGCGGTGGTGGCGGTATTTCTGGCGCTGCTGTGTGTGATGCAGTTTTTCCGTGTATCTTCGCTGTTTAACCGGCTTGCGCTGGGGGCGGCGGTGTTCGCCCTGATCTTCATTATCTATCGGATGGTGCGCCATACCAGGGAGGACGATCCGGAGATTGAGGAGCCGGAGCAGCAGAAGATCCGCAAAATGAACTGGAACGTGGAATATCTGGAGAAAGAGGCGCGGCAGAAACAGATCCAGTGTCAGAATCTCAGGGAAGAATACGAAGAATTCTGCGCCGGACTGACCATTCCCCAGGAGGAGCAGGAGAATGTGGAGGCGGTGACCCTGGCCATGGAGACCATCGAGAAGATTTCCAGACAGCAGCAGAGCCGTGTGGGCATCCGGCTGCGGCAGAGTGTGTCGGCCATTCTCTCGGAGCTGACGGACGGAAAATACCGGCAGATCTCCATGGACGACGATCTGAACATCGGCCTGCATTCGGAGGAGTATTATGTGCCGCTGGAGCGGACCAGCCGGGGAACCATGGAGCAGGTGTATTTTGCCCTGCGCATGGCGGTGATGGACATTCTGTGCAGCGAGGAGGAAATGCCGGTGCTGCTGGACGAGACCTTCGCCATGTATGACGAGTACCGGCTGGAGCGGGCGCTGACCTGGCTGGCCAAAAACCAGCGGCAGGTGGTGATCTTTACCTGCCAGAAGCGGGAGGAGCAGACGCTGGAGCGGCTGGGGATTCCGTATCATAAGGTGGATCTGTCTGAGTGACAAAAGAAAAGGCATCCGGCCCATCGCGAAGCGCTTTTTAGTGGCCGGATGCGGTGACCATTCAGCTGGCTGAATCGTTACCGATCATTATAAGAGAACAGGAGAAACGTTTGGAAGTAAACGGTAGTAGCTCTGCAAGGCTGAACTGTTACGGGAAACTTCCAAAGCTACCATTATTGGCGCGGCCAGTGCGCCACGAAAGGGGTAAGAATGCTGAAAATAGGAAGTCACCTTTCTTCATCGAAAGGTTATCTGCATATGGGAAAGGAAGCTGTGTCCATCGGGGCGAACACCTTTCAGTTTTTTACCAGAAACCCGCGGGGAAGCAAGGCAAAGGAGATTGATCCGCAGGATGTGGAGGCGTTTCGTGCCTATGCGGCGGAGCATGACATCGGGGTGATCCTGGCCCATGCGCCGTATACGCTCAACGCGTGTTCCAAAGACCCGCATACCCGGGAGTTCGCGCTGATGACTATGGAGGACGACCTGCGGCGGATGGAGTACACGCCGGGAAATCTTTACAATTTTCACCCGGGCAGCCATACCGGACAGGGAAGTGAGGAGGGGATCCGCCTGATCGCGGAGACTCTGAACCAGATCCTGAAGCCGGAGCAGACGACGACGGTGCTGCTGGAGACCATGGCCGGAAAGGGAACGGAAGTGGGCAGGAGTTTTGAGGAGCTGGCGGCGATCCTGGAGCGGGTGGAACTGGCGGACCATATGGGCGTCTGCCTGGATACCTGCCATGTGTACGATGCGGGATATGATATTGTGAGGGATCTGGATGGAGTGCTGGAGAAGTTTGACCAGGTGATCGGACTGAAAAAGCTGAGGGCCATCCATATCAACGACAGCAAAAATCCATTTGAGAGCCACAAGGACCGCCATGAGAAGATTGGCGAAGGCTCTCTGGGACTGGAGACGTTTGTGGAGATCATCAATCATCCGGCGCTGCGGGAATTGCCGTTTTATCTGGAGACGCCCAACGAACTGGACGGTTACGCCAGGGAAATCCGTATGCTGCGGGAACGAGTCAGGGAATGATGGGAAGACCGTAACGATTCCGCTGGCTGAATAGTTACAACTGCTACGGAAGATCCGCTTTGCGGGGGATGAATGTACGGACAAGCTTTGGAAAAAGGTAAAGGAATACAGGAGAATGAAAAAGGATAGAAAATTTTTGGCGGACAATGGAAAACGCGCCGGTTTGAAAACAGGGCGCAGGACAGAGAGTAAAACCGGGAACAAGACCCAGAGCAGAACAGAAAACAGAACAGAGACCAGAACGGAGAGCAGAACAGAGGGTGGGAGGAGCCATTTTTCGATGGGCAAGAAGAATGTTCCGCCAGAGAAATACCGGAAGACATTAAAGACCGCTTCTGACAGGAAAGAAGCAGGGAAATCTGAGAAGACAGGAAAATCTGAAGCGGTAAAAAAATCGAAAGCAATAAAAAACACAGAAAAGAGAGAAAAGACAGGCAAAACTGCCAGCCGCTGCCCGGCCATGAAGAAATGCGGCGGCTGCTCGCTTTTAAATATGGAGTACAAAGAACAGCTGAAGCTCAAGGAGGCGTTTGTCCGCCAGGAGCTGAAGGGCATTGTGCAGCCGGAGCCGATCATCGGAATGGAACAGCCGTGGCACTACCGGAACAAGGTACACGCGTCTTTCGCGAGAAAACGCGACGGAAGTGTTGTGTCCGGCATTTACGAGGAAGGAACGCACCGGCTGGTTCCGGTGGAGGATTGCCTGATCCAGGACCAGCGGGCCAACCGGATCGTCCGGGATCTGTGCGGATTGTTTGAAAGCTTTCGCATTAAGATATACAACGAGGACAGCGGTTACGGACTTGTGCGCCATGTGCTGATCCGCACCGGCCATGTGTCCGGGGAAGTGATGGTGGTTCTGGTCTGCGTCTCCCCGGTTTTTCCGTCGAAGAAAAACTTTGTGGAGGCCCTGCGGAAGCTTCACCCGGAGGTGACGACGGTGGTGCTGAACGTCAACGACCGCAGCACCAGTATGGTGCTTGGAAAGCGGGATATCGTGCTGTACGGCAAGGGATATATTGAGGATCAGCTGTGCGGCTGCACCTTTGCGGTGTCGCCCCAGTCCTTCTATCAGGTCAATCCGGTACAGACAGAGATTCTCTACCGGAAAGCCATGGAGTTTGCGGATCTGAAGGGGACGGAGCGGGTGATGGACGCTTACTGCGGAACCGGAACCATCGGACTGATCGCGGCGGAGCATGCCAAAGAGGTGACCGGTGTGGAGGTCAATCCAGACGCCGTAAAGAACGCGGTGTCCAACGCCAGACGCAACGGAAGGAAAAATGTACGCTTTGTCCGCGGCGACGCCGGAGAGTTTATGCAGCGGCTGGCGGCAGAAGGGGAGCCGATGGACGTGGTGTTCATGGATCCGCCCCGCGCCGGAAGCGACCAGGCGTTTCTTTCCAGCCTTGCGGTCCTTGCGCCCAAACGGGTTGTCTATATTTCCTGCAATCCGGTGACACTGGCCAGAGACCTGCGGGAACTGGCAAAGCGGGGCTACCGGGTACGCCGGGCAGCGCCGGTGGATATGTTTCCGTGGACGGCGAAGGAGCATGTGGAGACGGTGGCGCTATTGGAGCGGAAATAGAAGACACCGCTGCTCCAGAACCGGCGAGGAAAAGCGGTAATTGCCTACGAAAAGCTCTGTTTCGATGACCAGACGGATGCCGTCCTCGCTCACAAAAGGCCGGCTCCAATCCCAGACCTGCTGCATATCACTGTGTTCTACCTTCCGGCAGAGATAGATGCCCTGCGGGATATGGAGGATATGGGGATGTTTCTGCTTCTGGTCTGGGATGTTTTGCACGTCCACAAACAGAAACTGCTGCCAGCGTCCCTCCTGGCGCAGAAGCAGTAAACCGCCGGTGTTTCCAAGGTGCATGCCGTTCTGGTGGATATCCAGAATGATCTTGTTGGTGAGTTGTCCGGCTGCCTCGCAAGACTGACTGCCTTCATAGGGAACCATCCATATGTCCCGCGCCGGAAGACGGTATTTTTCCGGCTGGCTGTTCTGATAGCTGCTTTCCGCGCGCTGGATTTCTGTTCGCATTTCTTTCAGCAGGGCGAGACGTTCCTGCAGAGTTCTGATTTTTTCACGGATGAGTTCTTCACCGTGCTCTACCAGATCAGCATAACGTATCCAGGAAGCGGGTTCATTGGTGTATTCCGGGAACTGCTTCAGCGGTATTCCAAGCTCCACACAGAATTGAATGGCATCGGCGATCGCCTTTTGATGAAAGGAATAATAACGATAGCCGGACTCCGGATCGATCCAGGCGGGAGGCAGAATGCCGATTTCATCATAGTATCGAAGGGCCTTTATGCCCACGCCGGTGATTTTGGAAAATTCACCGATGGAAAGCAATGCTTTTTTCTTCATATGATCCTCTCCTTGTGACAGTTCAGCCAGGTCTGTGCATTTACTGCACAGACCGTGTGAAAACGTAGTGCCTGCGGGTATCCGGCCCATCGCGAAGCGATTTTCAATGGCCGGATGCCGTAATAGTTCAGCTGGCTGAACTGTTACCTCTCCTTGACTCTCCTGCTGCAGGAGAGATTATACTGTAGTTTAAGCGATAACACGTGGAATGTCAATCACACAGAACAGGAGAGAAAGTTTGGAAGTAAACTTCCAAATCTACCATTATTGGCGCAGCGAGTGCGCCATGAAAGGAGAAAGTATGGATTTAAAAGAAGGAAACGTTCGGAGTTTATATTTTAAATATCTTTATCCCAGTCTTTTCAGCGGACTTGTCATGAGCATTTATTCCCTTGTAGATATGATCGTTGTGGGGCAGTATGAAGGCGCCGCAGGTACGGCGGCGCTGGCCTGCATATCCCCGTTCTGGACACTGTTCTGCTGTCTCAGTGTTTTGTTCGGAAATGGCGGAGCCGTTTTGTTCAGCGCGGCGCGCGGGGCGGGAAAACGGTATGAGAGCAATCTGGCGTTTACTGTTTCGTTTTATCTGATCTGCGCGGCATCCGCGGTGGTCTGGCTGGTGATTTTGTTTTTTGACCGTCCGCTGCTTCAGATGTTTGGAGCCGATGAGGAACTGCTGCCGTTGGCGCTGCAGTATGTTGGCTGGCTGAAATGGGGCATACCTTTGTGGCCGGTGGGATATTTTCTGGGGATGTTCGTGCGCAATGACGGCGCGCCGGCTCTGGTAGGGATTGCCACGGTCTGCGGCGGTGTCTTCAATATCTTTGGAGATTTTTTTCTGACCTTCACCTGCGATCTGGGGATGGAGGGGGCGGCGATCGCTACGGTCGCCGGCCAGGGAATTGCCTTTGCAATTCAGCTGCTTCACTTTTTCAGCAGGAAAAATACAGTTTCTCTTGTACGGCCTATGGATGTCTGGCGAAAAAGCAGGGAGATTATTTCCGTGGGAATATCCTCGTTCCTTTGTTCTGTGGGCATGGGATTTCTGATCGTGTTGTTCAACAATCAGATTATGCGGTATCTGGGAAGCACAGAGCTTGCCATCTACGGTGTTGCCAGCAGTATTTTCACGCTTGTCCAGACGTTCAGTTACGGGATAGGAAATGCCGCCCAGCCGATCGTGGCGGAAAATCTGGGCGGGCAGCGCTGGGACAGGGTCCTGGAGGCCAGAAACTGGGGATGCGTTGTCGCTGCAGTGATCGGTGCGGCGGCAGCGGCGGTCAGTCTGCTGTTTCCGTCAGAGCTTGTCCGGCTGTTTATGAAAGCTTCCGAAGAAGTGCTGGATCTGGCTCCGTTTGTTCTCAGGAGATATTTTCTGTGTCTGCTGTTTGTCCCGTTTAATGTGTTTGCGGCCTATTATCTGCAGGCAGTTAAGAAGGTCAGAGCTTCTGCGGCGGTTTCTGCCCTGAGAGGTTTTCTGCTCAGCGGGGCGTTTGTCTATCTGTTTCCGGCGTTCTTTGGCGCCGGCTCTATTTGGCTGGTGATGGCCGCTGCGGAAGGAGTTACGGCGGTAGTCTCCGTTGTAACGATTCAGCCAGGTCTGTGCATTTACTGCACAGACCGTATGAAAACGTAGTGCCTGCGGGCATCCGGACCATCGCGAAGCGGTTTTCAATGGCCGGATGCCGCAACCATTCAGGTGGCTGAACGGTTACTCCGCGTTTTTCTGATCCGTGAAAAAATTCGAAAAGAGGGTTGACTCTCCTGCGGCAGGAGACTTTATGATAAGAAAGGCCTTGAAAAGTGATAAAAAATGTGGATTGCCTGTGGTGCTCTGGCAGGCAATTCTTTTTCTCACAGGAGGTTAGTTAAAACTAATAAAAGGAGGAGAGGGTTTTGAAGGAGAAATCCGGTTGTATAAAACGGGCAGGTTTTAATTCACGTTATAAACGGTTTGTATTGATCTTGGCGTTTCTTGTTCTGGCGGCAGTTTCCGTGATGATCGGCGCAGATAAAAATGTAAATCCCGGCAGTCTCCTGCGCCTGGATGCCGCGGCCTGGCAGACCTTTTGGGTCAGCCGTGTGCCAAGGACTGCGGCTATTGTGCTGACGGCTTCCGGACTCAGTGTTTCCGGACTTATCATGCAGTCCCTGAGCAGCAACAAATTTATGTCTCCGTCCACATCCGGTACAACGGATGCCGCGATGCTGGGAGTGCTTTTGTCGTTTCTGCTTTTGGGAGATCAGTCACGTTTCGTGCAGCTGCTGTTTGCTTTTGTCTTTGCGCTGGCTTCAACAATGCTGTTCATGGCGATCCTCGGACGGATTCCACTGAGAGAGGCGGTCTACGTACCGCTGGTAGGAATGATGTATGGAGGGATCATAAAGGCGCTTGCGAATGCAGTGGCCTACCGGACAAATGCGCTGCAGACACTTTCGAAGATCGGACTTGGTACCTTTAACCGCTTTACCAGTTTTGCCATGCTCTGGCTTGTTCTGATTCCATTGGCGCTGGCGGTGCTGTATGCCGCAAGGTTCAGTATCGCCGGCATGGGCGAGGATTTTTCCAAGAGCCTGGGACTGCACTATAAACGTACCGTATTTCTGGGATTGTGTGTGATCGCAGTGATCAGCGCGGCTACGTTTGTGACAGTGGGACCCATAGCGTTTGTGGGACTGATTATTCCCAACATGGTCACTGCTTTTTACGGGGACGATGTGAAAAAGACGATTCCCGATGTCATGCTGCTGGGGACGGTATTCGTTATGGTGTGCGATATTTTCAGCCGCCTGATCATTTATCCCTATGAGATTGCTGTGAGTTTTACGATCGGAATTATCGGAGGGGCGATTTTTCTGGTAATTCTGTTCAGGAGGGTGCGCTATGGTAAATAAAAAACAGGTCACAAAAAAGTTTGTTTTTCTCGCAGTCCTGATTCTGTTGTCCGCCGGACTTTATATCTACGCAAGGGTGTTTGCCAAAGCGTTTGACGCAGGTATTGCACTGACGTATCCGGTGGCGGTGCGGATCCTTGGGCGCAGCGCTTCCAGTCTTTTGGGGATGGCGGTGAGCGCAGCGCTGATCGCGGTGGTAAGTCTTGCTTTTCAGACGATCACAGAAAACCGCGTGCTGACGCCGAGTATGCTGGGATTTGATTCCGTATTTCTGGCGACCCAGTCGCTGTTGGTATACTTTGCCGCCAATATTGGTTTTATGGCGCGGTTGTTTGCCAATCCCTACTGCAATTTTTTTGTCACAACAGGGATCATGCTGGCAATCTCAATGCTTATGTATGGACTGATGCTGCGGAAGGACAAAAATCATATCGTTTTTCTGCTCTTGTTTGGACTGATTCTTTCCAGTATCGTCCAGAGCTTCACAAACTACATCGAAGTTCTGCTGGATCCGCAGCAGTTTCAGCAGCTGAAGGCGGTGACAACGGTTTCAGTGACAAATATGAATGAGCGTGTCATCGTTCTGGCCGCGCCGTCCATGGTTCTTCTGACGTTTCTTTTTGTCAGGCAGAGCAGAGAGTTTGACGTTATGCTTCTGGGAGAAAATCACGCCAAAAGCCTTGGCGTTCCTTACTCGCGGCGGGTAAACAGCACATTGCTGCTGATTGCCTTCGGCATGGCAGTTACCACGGCGTTGATCGGACCGCTGACTTTTCTGGGACTGCTGGCTGTGAATATTGCCCGGGAATTATTTAAAACCTACCGCCATTCCATTCTGTTTTTTGGCTCTATTCTCATGTCGGTGCTGTTTCTGGTTTTGGGACAGGGGATTGTGGAGCTATTGCGGTACGCGGCGCCGGTGACGGTCCTGATCGACCTGGCCGGAGGAGCGTATATGATTATTCTGATCATGAAGGAGCACAGGTTATGATTGAACTGAAGCAGGTGTCGCAGGCTTACGGCACACAGGATATTTTGAAAAATGTCAGTCTGAAGATTAAAGAAAAGCGTATCACGGCGCTTGTGGGAGCGAATGGGGCGGGAAAGACGACGCTGCTGAATGTGGCGGCAAATCTGATACCGGCAAAAAGCGGACAGGTCCTTCTGGATGGAAGGGATATCTGTCAGATGGAGACGATCGAGATTGCCAGGAAGATAGCCATTCTGAAACAGACACAGCATCTGAGTATGAGGATCACGGTCCAGGAGCTGGTGGCTTTCGGGCGGTATCCCCACAGCAAAGGCAGGCTGAAATCTGCCGACGAAACAAAGATCCGGGAGGCGATTGCCTACATGGATCTGGAGAATATTAAGGAAAAATTTATCGATGAACTGTCAGGCGGACAGCGGCAGAGAGCGTACATCGCAATGATCCTGGCGCAGGATACCAGGTATGTTTTTCTGGATGAGCCTCTGAACAATCTGGATATCAAGTATTCTGTGGAGATGATGACCATTCTTCAGAAGCTGGTACAGGAGCTGGACAAAACCGTGATCATCGTACTCCACGACATCAATTTTGCCGCTGCTTTTGCTGATGAGATCGTTGCGATGAAGGGCGGGGAGATCATTCGTGAGGGTCCGGCGGAATCGATCATCGACGGCGAGACTCTGAAAGATGTGTTTGACCATGAGTTTCACATTATCCGTGTGGGAGAGAGGAAGGTCTGCGTATATTTTCAGCCGCAGCCAGACAGGGAGATAAAACGGTCGAAAGACTGTTTTATATAGATATCATAGGTTAAGAAAAATCCAAAGGAGGATGAGAGAATGAGAAGTAAAAAGACAAGAGTTTTATCCTTGACGGTGGCGGCGGCCATGCTGTTTCAGCTTGCGGCCTGCGGTGCGGAGGAAACGCCGGTAAACGAACCTTCGGAAACGGTAAAGGTTCTGGACGCCAATAACAAAGAGGTTACGGTCCGGGTAAATCCAAAGCGCGTGGCGATTCTGGAGCCGTCGGCGCTGGATATTCTGGACGCAGCCGGCATGGAAAATACAGGGATCGAGCAGCTGGGAGTACAGCAGACAGAATCTGTACTGCCGGATTATCTGTCCGAATACTACGGCGACGAGTATGTAAATGTCGGCAGTCTGTTTGAAGCGGATTATGACACGCTGGATCTGCTGGATCCGGAACTGATCATTTACGGAAATCGTTTTGGCGCATGGGATGAAAATGAAGGGGAATCGGTGGATCAGCTGAAAGAGCGGTATCCGGACGCAGACCTTTTGTTCTATCAGGTGGAAGGCGATACCTTTGCGGAAGACGTAAGGAGAAACTGTGAAACTCTTGGAGAGATTTTTCCGCAGGCCAGAGAAGAAATCCTTTCCCAGCTTCAGGAGCTGGAGGACGGGTTTGCCCATGTAAAGGAAACAGTTGCGGGAAAAGAGACGCTGTTTCTGATGATCGGCGGAGGATATATCACATTTTACGGACCGGTGGGACGCTATGCAATGGTACATCAGGTACTTGGCTTCACGCCCGCAGACACCAGCACGGAGGTTACCAGTCATCACGGGGCGGAGGTAAATGCAGAATATGTCATGACCGAAAATCCTCAGGTCATCCTTCTGCTGAACCATGATGAATCCATTGGAGAAGGCGCCACCTCCAGCGCTGCCGATGACTTTATGAATAATGCCATGATCCAGAATACGGATGCCTATAAAAACGGGGACATTTATCCCCTCGACGCAGGTTCCTGGTATATCAATCCAGGCGGACTGCAGTCCGGAAGACAGATGCTTGAGGATGTCATGCCTTATGTTGAGAAACTGGAGCAGGCGGAAAAATAGTGGAAACTCTCCACAGCGGAACGGTATACACATCCTTTTGCCAACCTCAAAAACATCCAGGCAGTTCTACAGAGAACTTCCTGGATGTTTTTGAAGTTAAAACCGATACATTTTATTTCCGCGAGCAAAGAGCCAAATAGCCAATTTCAGGAACGATCATATGCCTTTGCGATCAATGCCTCCAAATCCTCATACTCCTCTTGCGAACCGCTGTAGGTGCATTGCGCGGACGAAGCATCAAGAAACGCAGTGGCGCGGGAATTCAGATCATTGTCCTCATATGCCTTATAAGAAATATATTTATACGTTTCCGTCCCGGGAATTTTCTCTCCATCAGCAACGACATACCGGACATACTCCGCCCGGCAGTTATAAATGGAGATCCAGTAAGCTTTGGAGAGCAAAGTTCCCTTGTTATCCTGTTCCGGCATGGAATCGTTCCAGGGCCGCTTCTGCTCTGCGTCCATAGAAAACTCCAGACTCTCCAGAACAGAGAATTCCGCCTGCCCGATCGTTTCCGTCAGAATAGGTTTTCCCGTATAACTTTCCCCATGAAACGCGACCAGTTCCTCCATCAGATCATTTTCAGCAGAACCCGAAATCCGAACCGTCCGCGAATAAATCTTCACACCAATACCCACAGCCGCGATCAGGATGATCGGAATTGCAAGAAATAAAATAAACTTTCTTTTCTTCATACTTTTCTTCATGGTTTTCTGCTCCTCTCCATACCCCATACCCCAAACAGCACACGCGGATTACCTGAGAACATTATAGCATATCATCCAAGGAAAAACGAACAAATTCCCTGAAAAATAGATATACGTTTTTATATGGTCTAAGTACATGAGCATAACTATTTATCCACTTGAAAGTTACACATAAGCAAAAAGACTCACAACACCTGATATTTTGTCAGAAGAATCGCCATTGAAAACGTGTCGGCATATAGCATCCGGCCAGCCAATACCAGAAAGGCGCGCGGGAGCGGCGGCCTGTGTGTGGCGGGGACGGCTGAGGGGATGCGAGAAAATCTTAGCGCCCCGGAGGCGTTCCGCACGGGGCAGAACCCGGACTACCCGTCCGGGTTCTGAGGCGCACTGAGCCGGGAATGCATCAGGCATTCCTGTCGAATTGCGCCGGTACCCGTGCGGAACGCCTCCGGGGCGCTTAGATTTTCCGCATCCCCTCAGCCGTCCCCGCCACACACAGGCCGCCGCTCCCGCGCGCCTTTCGTCCCAAAAAAGCGAAAAAGAAAAATTTACATTGCTGCTGAATTTCAGTATAATAGAAAAAAGACACCCATGTTTCAGGCGATAAAAGGAGGCCGGACGACAATGACCCGAACACAGAAAAAACTACCGATTGGAATAGAAAACTTTGAAAAGCTGCGGAAAGAAGATTTTTATTACGTTGATAAAACAGGACTGATCCGGGATCTTCTCTATAACTGGGGAGAAGTGAACCTTTTTACCAGGCCAAGAAGATTTGGAAAATCTTTGAATATGAGTATGCTGCAGACGTTCTTTTCCGTGGACAGTGATATATCTGTTTTCCATGGACTGGAAATTATGAAGGAGACGGAACTGTGCGAGAAATATATGGGGAAATATCCGGTTCTTTCTATTTCTTTAAAGGGGGTCAATGCTCTTACTTATGAGACAGCGTTCAAAATGGCGTCGAGAGTGATCCAGGAAACCGCTCTGAAGCTAGAGGATCTTTTGGAAAGTCCGCGGCTGTCTGAGGGAGACAGGAACAGCTTTCGGGAAATGCTTGAAAGAGAAATGGACGAGGCAGTTCTTTTTGGAAGTCTCAGAGAATTATCACGTCTGCTGGAAAAGCACTATGGCAGGCAGGTGATTATTCTTATTGATGAATATGACGTTCCTTTGGCAAAAGCCTTTGAAAACGGTTATTACGATCAAATGGTTTTTCTGGTCAGAAGTATGTTTGAGCAGGCGCTGAAGACAAATGACAGCCTGAAGTTCGCAGTGCTGACCGGATGTATGAGGATATCAAAAGAAAGCATTTTTACCGGTTTGAATAATCCGAAAGTCCGATCTGTTTCAGACGTGGAATTTGATGAGTTCTTTGGTTTTACAGATTCGGAGGTTCAGGAGCTTTTCGCTTATTACGGCCTTGAAAAGCATTTGGAAACGGTAAAAACCTGGTACGACGGTTACCGGTTTGGCAACGTGGATGTTTACTGCCCCTGGGATGTGCTGAATTATTGTGACGTTCTGCGAAAAGACCCGCAGGCCCAGCCGCAGAATTATTGGATGAATACAAGCGGAAACGATGCTGTGCGGTTTTTTGTTGAAAAGGCAAAAAATCAGACCACAAAGCGGGAAATCGAGCGTTTGATCGCAGGAGAAGAAATTACAAAGGAAATCCGGCAGGAGCTTACCTATAAAGAAATGTATCAGAATATTGAAAATGTCTGGAGTGTGTTATTTACTACCGGCTATTTGACACAGAGAGGGAGAGCGGAGGGCAACAGGCTTCGGCTGGTGATCCCTAATCTGGAAATACGGAATATTTTTACGGAACAGATCATGGAGTATTTTAAGGCACAGGTAAAGGAAGACGGATATGCGCTGAATCAGTTTTGTGATGCGTTGGAAAAAGGAGATGCACAGAAAGTAGAAAAATATTTTGAGGAATATTTGCGAAAAACGGTCAGTATTCGGGATACCTTTGTGAATAGGCCAATGAAAGAAAATTTTTATCACGGCATACTGCTTGGAATCCTGGGAGTGAAAGACAGCTGGGGAATTTCTTCTAACCGCGAGATGGGAGACGGGTATAGTGACATTGTGGTGGAAACAGAAGATTCTTCTGTCGGAATTATTCTGGAAGTGAAATATGCTCATGACGGCAATCTGGAGGAGAGCTGCCAAAAAGCGTTAGACCAGATTGAAAAGACTCGCTATTCAGAAGAATTGAAGTATGAAGGCGTGGAAAAAATCTTGAAATATGGGATTGCATGTTATAAAAAACGGTGCAGGGTAATGAGTTCTTCAGAGGTGGTGACAGCATGGCGCGGGTAATCGGTATTGGGATTCAGGATTTCTCGAAAATCCAGAGAGAACATGTATTTTATATAGACAAGACAAAATTTATCAGGGAATGGTGGGAAGGTAAAGATGAGGTGACATTGATCGCCAGGCCGAGGCGTTTCGGAAAAACGCTGACCATGAGCATGGTGGAGCAGTTTTTCTCCATTTCATATGCGGGAAATCCATGTTTTCAGGAGATGGAAATATGGAAGGATAAAAAATACCGGGAAATGCAGGGAACGTATCCGGTGCTCTCGCTTACCTTTTCATCTGTCAAGGAACGGACTTTTGTGGAAGCAAAAAAGAAAATCTGCGCGACGATCCAGATGTTGTATCAAAATTTCCAATTTCTCCTGGAAGGAACGCTTTTGAGCGAGCAGGAGAAAGAGGAGTTTCGAAAGGTTTCCGCTGAGATGCCGGAGTATGAGGCTTCGCTGACATTGAAAAAGCTTTCCTGCTACCTGGAGCGTTATTATGGAAAAAAGGTGATCGTTCTGCTGGATGAGTACGACACTCCTATGCAGGAGGCGTATGTAAAAGGCTACTGGCAGGAGCTGGCGGATTTTATCCGGAATCTTCTGAACGCGACGTTCAAGGATAACCCGTATCTGGAACGGGGGATCATGACAGGAATCACAAGGATCAGCAAAGAGTCCATTTTTTCCGATCTGAACCATCTGAAAGTCGTGACGGTTACATCCACGGAATACGCAGACTGCTTTGGCTTTACGGAAGGGGAAGTTGCTGCGGCTTTGCGCGAATACGGGTTGGAAGAAAGGAAGCAGGAAGTCAAAAAATGGTATGACGGATTTGCTTTCTCCGGAAAAAAAGTCTTTATCGGGACAGACAATTAGAGCGTGTTTGAAAATTCATTCCTGCAATCTGCACGCCCCACTTTGCGTGGGATTTGCCCCGGAATCAGTCTGCGTAAGCCCGCTGCGCCTCCTGATTTCGGAACAGAGAGTAAAGGAGGTACATGGCCATGGGATATCAGATCACAGATTGGTGTCATTCCATTATCCGGCCGCATGCGGTCAAACAGGGAGTCTATATTGACGCCACCATGGGAAAGGGCCGTGACACATTGTTTTTATGCGAACTGGCTGGGAAAGAGGGCAGCGTCTGGGCCTTTGATATCCAGGAGCAGGCGCTTGACGCGACGAGGGCGCTGCTGGACAAACATGGGTACGGCAAAAATGTTCATCTGATAAAAGACGGACATGAAAAGATAGACCGCTACTTCGCGCCGAAAACGGCGGATGTTATATGCTTTAACTTCGGGTATCTTCCGGGAGGCGACCACAGGATCGCCACCCAGGCCGGGACAAGCCTTGCGGCGGTTCAGAAAAGCCTGAAGATACTGAAAAGCGGCGGTATGATGAGTTTATGCATTTACAGCGGCGGGGATACCGGATTCGAAGAAAAGGACTGCATACTGAGTTATGTGAAAGAACTGTCTGCGAAGGAGTATACGGTGATCGTGAATGAGTATTATAACCGGAAAAACTGTCCGCCGCTGCCGGTGTTTATTTTCAAAAACTAAATATCATGGAGGTCTGTTGTGACTATTTTCTCTGCGGCATCAACGGTATGCCGCTTTCTTTTTTTACCCTGTTTCAAGGAAAATTGCTATTGCGGCGCCAGACAGACGAAAATAAGATAAAAGCAGGGCAAGGCAGCTGTTTTACAAAAGAGGAAACAAAAAGAAAGCCGAGGATATATACATGCAGGAAGATAAAGAGCAATCCATTCACAATCCGATCCTTCGCGGATTCCATCCGGACCCGTCGGTGATACGGGTGGGAGAGGATTATTACATCGCCACATCCACCTTTGAGTGGTGGCCGGGAGTGCGTCTGCATCATTCCCGGGACCTGGTGCACTGGGAACTGATTGGGTATCCACTGAACCGGATATCCCAGCTGGATCTGCGAGGGGTGGGAGCGTCTCAGGGAATCTGGGCGCCGTGTCTGACGTATGACGACGGGACGTATTATCTGGTTTATACCATCGTCCGTTCGTTTTACTGCAACATGTATGACACGGAAAATTTTCTTGTGAAGACAAAAGATATCCGTGGTCCGTGGTCGGAGCCGGTGCCGCTGAATAATTTTGGGTTTGACCCGTCTCTGTTCCATGACCGGGATGGAAGAAAATATATGGTCAGCATGGTCACGGACCATCGGGTGCCAAAAAAGTACGCTGGCCGGATTGTGCTGCAGGAATATGATGCCCGGCGGGAGTGTATGGTGGGGCCGGTGCGGGAGATATATACGGGAGAGCATATTTTTCTGGAGGGACCGCATATTTTCCGGCGCGGGGACTGGTACTATCTGTTCTGCGCGGATACGGGAACCGGAGAACTTCACGGCCAGACGGTCCTGCGTGCAGGGAGTGTCTTTGGGCCGTATGAAATGTACCGGCCCAGGCCAGATCCACGCTGGCAGGAGGGCGAGGCCTATTCTGTCCTGACCTCCAGACATCATCCGGAGCTGCCGCTGCAGAAGGCAGGACACTGCGATCTGGTGGAGACGCAGGACGGGGAGTGGTACGCGGTTTATCTGTGCGCAAGACCGTCCGGCGAGCGGAATCCGAAGGATGCGCCGCGGTTTGCGGGCAGCCGCAGATATATGATCGGCCGGGAGACCGCCATCCGGAAAATCAGTTGGACAGAGGACGGATGGCCGGTAACTGCCGATGGCAGCGGATTGCCCCGGGAATATGAAGAGCTTCCCTCGTTTCTGGAAAAGCAGGATATTCGTGAGCGTTGGGAATCCGGCAGGAATGCAGGCTGGGAGCAGTCTGGAGAGTCTTTGGTGCGGGATGATTTTGACGCGCCTCTCCTGAATCTGGATTACCAGTCGCTGAGAATCCCCATGGACGAGAGGTATTTATCACTTAGCGTCCGGCCGGGATGGCTGCGCATGTATGGGCGAAGCGGGCTTTCGTCAAAGTTCTCCCAGACGCTGATCGCACGGAGAATGACGGAATACCGGATGACTGCCGAGACATGTCTGGAGTTTGAACCGGAGGTGTTTAAGCAGATGGCGGGCCTGATCCTTCTGTATGATACGGACAATTATCTTTATCTTCATATTTCCCATGATGAGGATGTGGGAAAGTGTGTGACCCTTTTAAAGGCGGAAAATAAATCCTATACCTATCTGACCGGTTATATCCCGGTGGAAGCCGGGCGGGCGCTTGTTCTGGGACTGGAACTGGAAGGGACCATGGTACAGTTTCGCTGTGGTTACCGGGGACAGGAGATTCGCAGCTTTGGACCAGCGGTCAGCGCAGGATTTCTGTCGGACGAAGCCTGTTTGGAAGGATGGTTCACAGGAACTATGGTAGGAATATGCTGCCAGGATCTGACGGGGTTTGGCGCGCCTGCGGATTTTGATTATTTTCAGGTCGCCAAGAAGGAGATGGAGAAACTGCTGTGACAGAAATGAAAAAGCATGCGGCGCTGCGGAAGGAAAGACAGGCGTGCAGCCAGCGCGCCATGAAAGGGGTAAAAATGGGAGAGAAGATGACAGGAAAAGACGACGCAGTAAATCGGAAGGATGGCATTTGCCCGGAAGACCTTCTCTGGGCGGAGGAGATGGGAGAAAAGATCAGGGAGAAGATAGCGTGGGTCAGCAGAAAGCACGCGGACAGGATTCCCTACACCACCGATGAAAACGGTGATTACGACGACCGTTCATCGACGGACAGGACGTGGAGGATCGACGATGGCCTTAACTGGTGGACCAACGGTTTCTGGCCTGGAATCCTATGGCTGCTGTATCAGGACACGGGGGATCTGTATTACGCCGAAACCGCAAAGAACGCAGGAAGAAAACTGGAACAGTGTTTTCAGGAATTTTATGGTCTCCATCATGACGTGGGATTTATGTTTGTACCGTCCGCTGTTGCGGATTTCCGGCTGACGGGCAGTCAGGAGGCGAAAAGGGCCGCCATGCATGCCGCCAGCCTTCTGGCGGGACGTTTTAATCCGGCGGGGCGGTTTATCCGCGCATGGAACGACCTGGAGGGACAGGACACGCGGGGGCGGGCCATTATCGACTGTATGTTTAATCTGTCGCTGCTGTACTGGGCCTGGGAGGAGACCCAGGACCCAAGATTTCGACAGATTGCCATGCTGCATGCGGACACCGTGATGGAGCATTTTGTACGTGCCGATGGCTCAGTGTGCCACATTGTAGAGTTTCATCCGGAAACCGGGGAGATGCTGCGAAGCGACGGCGGTCAGGGTTACGCTGACGGATCTTCCTGGGCGCGGGGCCAGGGATGGGCGCTGTACGGGTTTGTCATCAGCTTTCTTCACACGGGAAAGCGGGAGTATCTGGATACCGCCAAGCGGGTCGCCCATTATTGTATGGCAAATCTTCCGGAAAATGGGATCCTGCCGTTGGATTTCCGTCAGCCCCAGCAGCCGGCTTTTGAGGATTCCTGCGGGGCCTGTGTCATTGCCGGAGGACTTCTGGAACTGGCGGGATGTGTGCCGGCGCTGGAGCGGGAGATGTACCGCAGGGCGGGCATGAAGATTCTGCAGGCCATCGGCGGGCAGCGGACCGATTTTTCCGGGGACTGCGACGCGATCGTACAGGGCTGCAGTCCTGCTTATCATGACCGGAGACATCATATGACGATGAATTACGCGGATTATTTTTTCATCGAAGCGGTCTGGAAAGTGCGCGGGACAGGAAGGCTTTTGTGGTAGAGCTGAACGGTTACGGCAACGTGTAACAGTTCAGCGTTGCTGAACTATTACACGCTTCGCGATGCACAGAAACTGCATTTCATGCAATTTCGCGCTGCAGACCTCGGGATTTTCGCACATTCTGTGCGAAAACACCTTGCGGGATAGTGGCAGGCTGAACGGTTACGACAACGGTACAGCTGCGCTTGAAAACAGTTGCACGTCCGGGAGGGAAAAGATAAAATAGACAGGTGAGCGAAGCATAGATAACATAACAGGGAAAGGCGGGTGGCAGATATGAAGGTGCTGATCGCGGATGATGAGGATTATACGAGAGAAGGACTGATCGAGACAGTCTGCTGGGAGAAATTCGGTGTGGACGAGATCATGCAGGCGGTGAACGGAGCAGAGGCGGTGAAGATCGCGCAGTGGTTCCGGCCGGATATTGTAATTTCAGATATCCGGATGCCTCAGGTGAACGGACTGGAATTTGCCGAAAGGGTAACGAAAATGAATCCCGACAGCAGGATTATTTTTATCAGCGGATATATGGAAATTGAGTATCTGAAAAGCGCCATCCGCCTGGACGCTGTGGACTATATCGAAAAACCCATCGATCTGCAGGCATTGAAGAAAGCCGTTGAAAAAGCGGCGGATGAGGTACGCCGCATTCACCGGGGCAGGGAAGAAGCCAGAGAGCGCAAGGAACTGCAGCAGCAGAAGCTGTTCCGGCTGCTGACGGCCAAGGAACCGGATGAACGGACTCTGGACAAGTTGTTTGCGGAGACAAAGGCGCTGGGAAAGGAAGGGTGCTTTCAGTGTGTGGCAGCTATGTTCCGGGCAGAACAAAAAGACGGTGTGCAGCCGGCCCCGGCAGAAGGAATGGCAAAACTGGAGCAGCTGCTGGCCGGTTCCGGGTTCCGGACGATTTCCTGCTGGAAGGAAGAAAAGCAGCAGTGTGAATTTGTGATTTCCTATCAGGAGAAGGAGCAATACCGGCTGATGCCCCTGTATCAGAGAATCCTGGAGCAGATGCCCCGGCTGTGCCTTGGCGTGGGGATCGAGGCGCAAAGCTATCGCAACGTGTACAACAGCTACCGGACCGCCGACGTGGCGCTGAACCGTGCGTTCTATCACACGGACCGGCGGCTGTTTGTCATCGACACTATGATCACCCAGAAAAATTTTATCAATCCCGGCATTTACGGCGAGTTTCTTCAGGTGATGTCCGGGCCGCCGGCGCAGATGACAAAATGGTGCAGGGGCTTGTTCGAACGTCTGTATCAGCATCAGGATTACCGGAAGGAACAGGTGTGCACGCTGCTGATCTCGTTTCTGAATGCCATGTACCAGAAGTACCCGTATCTGTACGAGCTCTGTCCCAGCATCCGCAGGGAGGAGGAGATTGCCGCATATGTCATGGGGATGCGCAGTCTTTTGGAAATCGAATCGTTATTTGGCAGCGTTCTGGACTGTATCGGAGAACGTCAGCAGGAGCAGGCCGGCTACAGCCGGGTGGTGTGCGGCGTTCTGGAATATATCGAGAAGCATTATGGCGAGGAATCCCTGAGTATTACACAGATTGCGGATCAGCTGCACCTGTCCTCCGCCTATCTGAATGTTCTGTTCCGTCAGGAGATGAAGCAGACATTGAAGCAGTATCTGAGCAATTACCGTCTGGAAAAGGCCAGGAGGATGCTGGAGCAGGACTTTGATAAGATTACGGAGATCGCGGAGAAATGCGGCTACGCCAATTCCAATTACTTTGCCAAGGTATTCCGCGAGGCGGAGGGTATGACGCCGCTGGAATACCGGAAGCAGAAGGGAGGCGGAAATGGAGGGCAGTAAAAAGAAGCGGGTTTTGACGGCCTGGTACCAGAAGCTGCCGCTGAGCACCAAGATCATTATCCTCGTGTGCCTGGCGGTGATGCTCCCGATTGGAATCGGCCTGGCAATTTCCGCCAGAGAAATCCAAAAGCAGTCCTACGGGCAGCAGATGTATGCGCTGAACCAGGGGTTTGAGCAGGTGTCTCAGGCGGTGGAGGATAAGATGTCGCGGCTTCACAGCATTTCCACCATGCTTGCAGTGGACGATATGGTAAATCTGAACCTGCGGCTGAGCGGGGACGAGGAGGAGCTGCCAAAACAGCTGGCAAGCTTTGAACGTATCGATTCCTATGCGTACGGAATGGAAATGGTGTTTGAATCCAGCAATATCTGGTTTTATATCGACGAGCGCTCCCCGGTGGTCAACGACAACAGCGGCCGCTACCGTTCGCTGAATGTGGCGCAGCAGACGGAATGGTACGGGAAACTGATGGACAATAACGGCACTCCCACCTGGGTCAGTTTTAAAGAGGATAAGTATGATACCAGCGAGGCTTACGTCGCTATCACCAGAGGTCTTTGGGATCAGGAGGATTACAGCCGTTACATCGGCGTACTGGCAGTGTCTCTGGACAGAGACCTTCTGGAAGACAGGATGATCGGCGCAGTAGAAGGCCAGACCATCTATCTTGAAACGGCGCAGGGCGATCTGTTGGCTTCCAGCCGGGAAGACGATGAGTTCCCACGGATCGCGGCCGGGCAAAGACACGGAAATGACAATGCGTTTCAGGAGATCAGTCTGGATGGAGAGACCAGTCTGGTGCGCAGCCGGCTGCTGGACCAGACCAACGTGTATCTGGTTTCCGTTGTGCCCAAACGAGCGCTGCTGCAGACGACCAATATCGCGAACACAGGAATCGTTGTATGGTATTTCGCTGTGTGCCTGCTGATACTGGGCGTCTTTTTTCCGTTGACCCGTTCCGTGACCCGTGGACTCCAGCTATTAAAAGCCCAGATGATGGTGATGCAGGACGGTGTGCTGCAGAAGATCGAGACGCGGGAGGACAGCTCCGATGAAATCGGTCAGCTGATCCGCAGATACAACGGTATGACTGACAAGGTGTCGGAGCTGATGCAGGAGCAGTATGATCTTGGTCAGGAAAAGATACGGATGGAACTGAAGGCGCTGCAGTCGCAGATCAATCCGCATTTTCTGTACAACACTCTTGATATGATCAACTGGATGGCCCAGAAAAATGAGACGGACAATATCCGCAGTGTCGTGCAGTCCATGTCGAGCTTTTACCGGCTGACCCTCAGCCGCGGCCAGGATATTGTGACCATCGGCGATGAGGTGAAGCTGTGCGAGGCGTACATGGAAATCCAGAACCGCCGGTACCGGGGACGGATCCTGTATGAGGCGGAAGTGGACGGGGAGATTCTGGAGTATCAGATTCCCAAGATCACGCTGCAGCCGTTTCTGGAAAACGCAGTGGTCCACGGCATCAACGAGAAAGAGGATGCCCGGGGCGTCGTAATCCTGAACGGTTGGCTGGAGGACGGACGTATTACGCTCAGCGTCACCGACGACGGAAAGGGGATCGCGCCCGGCGGTCAGGAGAAGTCCGGTTCGGGAAGCCATTACGGGATGAAAAATATCGAAAAGCGGCTGGAGCTTTTTTACGGAGAGAAGATACCTGTCCAGATTGAGAGCTCGTCTGGGGTTGGCACATGTATCATTATCAATATTCCGGCGTGGAAACAAGACTAGGTCCGCGTCCGGGGAGGAAGGGACAGTATGGGAAGAAGAAAGAGACGGAGGATGGCGTCAGGCTTGCTGGCGGCTTTTTTGGCCGCGGCGCTGGTCTTTGGCTGCGGGCGGGAGGAACAGACCTGGCCCGAGGAGCCGCCGGCGGCGGTGGAGAACCTGCGGATGATCGTGCTTGGGAAGGAACCGGAGGAAGGAATGGAGGAATTATACGAGCAGCTGGACGCGCTGACGGTTCCCGAGCTGAACTGTACGGTACGCTTCGGATTTATTCCCTGGGGAAATGAGAGGAAACAGCTGAATATCGCCATTGCGTCGGGAGAATACGATATAATTCCAGGAGGAAATTTTTCGGATTACAAGATTCAGATTTCTCAGAACGCGTTTCTCAATCTCAACGATTATCTGTATCTTGTTCCGGAACTGGTGGAGCATTATCAGTATTATTCGGAGGATTATCTGCAAAATTATGAAATTGACGGAGGACTTTACGGGATCCCCCAGTATGGAACCGGAGAGCTGCAGCACGACAACGAAGGTTTTTTCTACCGGGAGGATCTGCGTAAAGCCTGGGACTGCCAGGAGATCACAGATATTGAGACTATGGAAGCTTACCTGTACGCGGCCAAAAAGGATCCCCAGTACCGGGACGAGGCGCTGATTACGGACAACCGGATCTGGCAGTCGCTTTGGATCCTGCTGGCGGGGGACAAATATCTGGAGATCGGCAGTATGCAGGAGACGCCGTTTGTGGTGACGGCCGCAGACGATCCGGGGCAGGTGCTTAACCGGCTGGAAACCCCGGAATTTTTCCAGGTTCTGGAGTATCTGAAAAAATGGAAGGAGGATGGGATCCTGGAGGCGGATATGCTGTCTTTGTCGGACAATGAGGGTACCCGGGGACTGGAGCTGATGAACAGCGAGCGAAAACCCTGTGAGACGAACGTGCCCATCTGGTCTGTGAACGGCAGTTATGTCCGGAGCCTGACGGAGGAACATCCCCGGTGGGAGTATGGATTTTTTATTTATATTTCAGCAAATGAGCGGCATTTCAGGGTTGATTCTTCCCGGAGCGCACTGTATGTATCTTCCAGGACCAAGTATCCGGAAACGTCGGTAAAGCTTCTGGAAAAAATCCACACGGACCAGAGATATTACGATCTGTTTCTCTATGGGGTGGACGGCATTCATTACCATAAGGTGGGCGATGATGTAAGCTATGAGGGAATTTCTGCCGGGAACAAATATGGGATGACCGTTGCCGGCGATGCTCTGCTTGGCCGTGACGAGGTGTCCTTTAACGAGCAGTGGACACAGGTGACGAAGGAGACGGATCAGTGGCGGGAGGAAACGTTTGGACAGGCGCAGGCGAATCCTCTGACTGGTTTTGAGTTGTCTGTGGAAGGATTGAACAGTCAGTTGGAGAAGATGGAGACGGTGCGTCAGCAGTATTTCCAGCCGTTGGTATGTGGTTATTACAGCGGACAGGAGGATGTGAGCCAGGTGACGAAAAAGCTGGAGGAGGCAGGACTTTCCGTATATATGCAGGCGATCGAAGAGCAGCTGAAAGGCTATCTGGAAAAAAGGTAAAAGCTATCCGGCAATCCCGCGCAGGATTCCGTAAAAGGCGTCCCGGAAATCGAACGAGCGATTTCCGGGACGCCTTTTGTAAAATTACCAGAAATCAAGCTTTTTTACCATATGTTCCTCTGCTGGAAATCTTTAGAATAAAGATATCAAAATATGAAGGAACGGGGCGGCGAAGGCTTTTTGCCGCCCCGGAAAGAGGGAGGCTTGTATGAAAGGAAAAGCGGCGGGAAAACCGCGGAAGACGAAAGCGTATAAGGAACGGCTCGGCTTCCGGGGTGGTTTTCGGGAGCTGTGGAAAAACAAATTTCTTTACCTGATGACGGCGCCTGCGATTTTATGGATGCTGGTGTTCAGCTACTATCCCATGTACGGAGTACTGATTGCGTTTAAAGACTTCAGCTACAAGGACGGCATCTGGGGAAGTCCGTGGGCGGGTCTGAAAAACTTTGAATTTCTGTTCAATTATAACGGCGTAGCAAGGATCTTCACAAACACCATTGTACTGAATATCATCTTTCTGGTCTGTACAACAGTAACGTCCATCCTTCTGGCGCTGATCTTTGTGGAAATCAAAAGAAAATTTTACAATCGTCTGGTGCAGACGATCGCGATCTTTCCCCACTTCGTTTCGTGGGCGGTGGCGGCCATGTTTATGAGCGGAATCATTGGAAGCTCAGGGATTGTCACAAACCTGGTGATACGTGTTGGCGGAGAGAATCCTTCGTTTTACAACGACCCCACCTGGTGGCCGCTGATCCTGACGCTGCTGAAAGTATGGCAGGGCGCAGGCTACGGAAGTATCGTATACGTTGCGGCAATTACCGGTTTTGACCAGGGAATGTACGAGGCGGCCCGGGTGGATGGCGCTACCCGGATGCAGCAGATTACAAGGATTACGCTGCCGCTTCTGAAAACTACGGCCATCATGCTGACCGTCATGGGTATCGGAAAAATTTTCAACGGTGATTTTGGAATGATCTACGCGCTGGTGGGAGACAACGCGGCGCTGTACAGCACGACAGATGTTATTGATACATTTGTTTACCGCGCCCTGCGGGAACTGAACAACCTGGGCATGAGTACGGCGACCAGTTTGTTCCAGTCGGTGGTAGGGCTGATCATGGTATTTGTCACCAATAAGATTACGAAAAAGATTGAGCCGGAAGCCGCAATCTTTTAGGAAGGAGTAACAGGAAAAATGAAAGCAGCAGTAAAAAAACGGGGAATCCGTAAAAGCCGCGGAGAGAAAGCCTTTGAAGCTGCGGTGTATCTTATCGCTACTTTATTCTGTCTGTTCTGCCTGTTCCCTTTTGCGATCATTCTGGGCAGCAGTTTTGAGACAGAAGCCAATTTTGCGGTCCACGGATTTCCGATCATTCCGAAGGATTTTACTTTAAGCGCCTATGAGGTGGTCCTTGGTGACAGTCAGATTTTCAAATCCTATGGCGTGACGATCTTCACGACAGTGGCGGGAACAATTTTCAGCATGTTTCTGACCATCACAATGGCATATCCACTGTCGCTGAAAAAATTGAAATTCCGCAACGCCATTACCTTTTTTACTTATTTTACCATGCTTTTTGGCGGCGGACTGGTTCCCACTTACCTTCTGATCAGTAAAACGCTGGGCATGAAGGACAATATCTGGGTACTGATCCTGCCCATCGCGTTCAGCGCATGGAATATGTTCCTGATGCGGAACTTTTTCGCGGGAATTCCTGTGGAGTTGTCTGAGTCGGCGTATATCGATGGGGCCAACGATTTCCAGATCCTCTGGAAGGTCATTCTTCCGGTGTCCAAGCCGGGCCTGGCTACCATCAGCCTGTTTTACGCGCTGGGGTACTGGAACCAGTGGTACAACGCCATGCTGTATCTGGAGGACAAAAGCCTGTTCCCGCTGCAGTATCTTCTGATGAGTATGCTGCGGAACGCGGAGGCGTTGAGAGAAATGGCGATGACCTCGGGAATCTCCATGGGGGCGATCCCAACGAACTCCCTGCGCATGGCCACCACCGTGGTGGCGATCGGGCCAGTGATTCTGCTGTATCCGTTTGCGCAGAAATATTTTACCAGCGGACTTACGGTAGGGGCTATCAAGGGGTAACCGTGTAACGGTCCGGCCGCGCTGAATGGTTACAATCGAGAGGGTATATGTTCTCCTGGCGTATGCTGGGCAGCGCCGGGAGTGATGTAGAAAATAAAAAAATGGAGGAATGAAACCATGGGAAAGAAAAAATTTTTCAGAAAATCAACCGCGATACTGATGACCGCGTCTTTGGCGGCAGCGGCGCTGGCAGGCTGCGGGAACAGCAAAGACAGCGGCGGAGGAAGTTCTGACAACGGAGGAGACAAGGAGACGACCATTCACATCCGCGTGATGAATGAATTCAAGAACATTGAGAAGGTCGTGAGTAAATATGAGGAACTGACAGCGGACGACCCTGTCCTTAGCAAGATCAAGCTGGACTTTTCCTTTGTGGCAGGCGGAGATTACAAGGATAAGCTGAATATGGCTGTCACCGCCCAGGAGGATTATGACCTGATGTTCTGCGGAAGCTGGCATGGCCTGACCGATTTTGTCCAGGACGGAGCCTTTGCGGACCTGAGCGGTTATTTCAACAACAGTGAGTATCCGGGACTGGAAGCGGCGTTCAGCGATACTTTCACAGAAGCAATGAAGACCTATGTAAAACAGGAGGACGGTTCTTACAAAGAAGGAATCTACGGGATCAACCTGGCATCTTATTACGAGGATACCCGCGGGATCATGTACCGGGAAGACCTGCGCCAGAAATACAACTGCGCCCCCATCACCGATGAGGACAGCCTGATGGCGTTTGTGCAGAAGGTAGCGGAAAATGAGCCGGATATGGTGGGACTGAGCATGTATAATTTCTTCCGCATGGATTCCCCCTGGTATTCTGCAAAGCATGATAATGTCTATACACAGGACAACGTCAATCTGTTCGGCGATCAGACCTGGATTTATGTGGGACTGAGCGAGGATGGCAAGACTGTGCAGAACGCAGTGGTAGCCGGAGACCCGGAGGAAGAATTCGCAAAGATGCCGGAGGGGTATCAGTACGACTTTATCACAGAGTATACTGTAGAGCGTACAAAGTGGAACCCATATATGTTTGAGGACCGGGCCAATGCCGACGCGGTAGCGCCCAATGCGGCGGCCACTTACTGCGTGCTCAGCGGTTATGAGAGTGCGGTGAAGACTGCCCAGGAAGCAGTTCCCGGCTCCGAGTATGGGTTCTATGTTATCGATGATTCTCAGAGAAATATGGAGGAAGGCTCCGTCATCTGCGATATGGTGACTAACAACTGGCTGGTGGTTCCGGAGTGGTCCGAGAAAAAAGACCAGGTAATGGCGTTCCTTGACTGGATGTTCGGCACACAGGAAGCACACGATCTGTTCCAGTACGGAATTGAAGGGGAGGACTGGGAGGCAGTCGGTGAAGACGGCTACAAGGCCGGCCCGGTTTCCGAGGAGGAGAAGTATACGATGCCGGATTACTCCTTTACCCTGAATCCAACCTTTATCCGTCAGAGCGAATTTGTGCTGAACAACGGGGAGATCAAGCAAAGAGTAGATTACGAGTACGCGGAATCTACCTATCAGCTGAGTCCGCTGGCAGGTTTTGTGTTCGACAGCTCTGAGGTCGAGACGCAGATTGCGAATATTTCCGCCCTGTCCAATGAGCTGCAGCTGACTATGTCCATGTATGACGCGGATGAGGCGGTGGAGAAGATCAATACCTGGCACGCGGAAGCAGAGAAAGTTGGCTTAGAGGAGGTTCGTCAGGAGCTGATCAGCCAGTTGCAGGCGTTCCTGGATTATAAATACGCGGAATAAAATAGATAAATATTGCGACGAGATACTGGTGCTGGACAACGGAAGACTCTGCGAGCGTGGCACCCGCCAGGAGCTTCTGGAGCGGAACGGTGTCTATGCGAAGTTGTATGAGACCCAGGCGGAATATTATGGGCCTGAGAATTATGTTGACGAAACGTAAAAAAGAGTATATACTTGTCTTCGTAAAAAAATACAGGAAATCTTCAGGGCGGGGTGTAAGTCCCCACTGGCGGTAAAGTCCGCGACCCGCAGTTTCAAACTGCGGCTGACCCGGTGCGATTCCGGGACCAACAGTAAAAGTCTGGATGGAAGAAGAGTGACAGAATATAAGACGGCAGTACAAACAGTGGTGATTCAGCTGGCTGAATCGTTGCGGCAGGAACGGCAATGCGGCAGTTTGTTATATGGGAACCGCTGCAGGGCCATTGGCGCTGTTGTTTATGTCTATGGTATCAAACCGCCCGGAAGTGAAAGCTTTCGGGCGGTTTTGCGCGCTTTGAAGTTACTGCTCACCGTGGCGGCATATCTGTGGGCGGCAGAACGTATCTGAAAATCATGGAATGGATTGTAACAGTTCAGTCTGCTACTATCCCGCGAGGTGTTTTCGCGCAGAAGGCGCGAAAATCCCGAGGCCTGCAGCGCGAAACTGCATGAAATGCAGTTTCTGTGCATCGCGAAGCGTGTAATCGTTCAGCAAGGCTGAACTGTTACAATGGATTTTCAAACATGCTCTGATGCTCCGGATGGAGATTTCCGGAAAAAAGAAAGGAAGAATGACGTATGAATGCAGAAACAACAACACAGAAACCAGTAACAAGAAGTCAATCCATTGGAAAAACCAGGTATATGGTGCAGGTGGGAATGCTGGCGGCGATCGCGGTCGTGCTGATGCTCTTTGATATCCCCCTGCCCTTTGCGCCGTCCTTTTACCAGATCGACCTCAGCGAGCTTCCGGTACTGGTGGGAGCCTTTGCCATGGGACCGCTGGCCGGTGTGCTGATCGAACTGGTAAAGGTGCTGCTGAACCTGGTCATCAACGGAACGAGCACAGCGTTTGTGGGAGAATTCGCGAATTTCATCATCGGCTGCGCGCTGATCGTGCCGGCCGCGCTGGTTTATCAGAGAAAGAAAACACGCAAATCTGCTATTATCGGAATGGTGCTTGGCACGGTCATCATGGCTGGCGTGGGAGGTCTGATCAACGCCTTTGTACTTCTCCCGGCTTACGCGGCTGCGTTTGGAATGCCCATCGACGCGCTGGTCGGTATGGGCACCGCGGTCAATGCGGCCATCACAAACCTGCCGACCTTCTGCCTGTTTGCTGTTGTGCCGTTCAATCTGCTGAAAGGGGTTGTGGTTTCGGTGATCACTCTGTTATTATATAAACATATCAGCAGGATCCTGAAGGGCGAGGCCATGGGTTAACAGCATCAGAACGCAGACGCATTCCCAGACACGCCTTTTGGGAACCGGAAAAGGAGAGGAAAAGCAATGGCAGAGATTGAGAAGATCACAAAACAGACGGACAATCCATACGTCAATTTGTATTATGTGGAAGGGAAAAACCGGGTGGGAAAACCGCTGAATTATTATGTGGCTTCCCGGGCGAAAAGCATCGGGCAGATGAAGCTGAAGACAAAGAAAAACCGTCCCGACGGTGTGATCATTTACAGTCTCTACGGAGAGAACCGTGACAGAGTGATCCTTGTGCGTCAGTACCGGGTGAGCATCGACGATTATATCTATGAATTTCCCGCCGGTCTTGTGGAAGACGGCGAAGATTACCGGGAGGCCGCCGTCCGTGAGATGCATGAGGAGACGGGCCTGACCTTCCAGCCGCTGGACGCGGAGGAGTGTTTTGAGAAGCCGTACTTTACGACCATCGGAATGACCGACGAGTCCTGCGCCTCTGTATACGGCTACGCCACAGGCCAGGTCAGCCGGAAGTTTCTGGAGGAGAGCGAGGAGATCGAGGTTGTCCTTGCGGACCGCAAGGAGGTGGAGCGGATCCTTCGTGAGGAACATGTGGCGATCATGTGCGCGTATCAGCTGATGCACTTTCTCAAAAATCCGGATCCATTTTATTTTTTGAAATAGCAAATATCAGTAACCGTTCAGCCTGCCGCCGTCGTGTTTTCGCATAGAATGTGCGATAATCCCGAGGCCTGCAGCGCGTCTGACAGGCATTGGACGGAAACAAAAACCTCGGACGGGAGAAAATATCTCACCGGCCGAGGTTTTTGTTTAGACTGCGGCTGTCTGGCTCTGATCCGCGGGGCGGTTTGAAGCGGCCGCGTGAAAGTCTGATCTGAATAAAAAAACGGGCAGCCACCCCGGCTGCCCGTGTATTCTGCAAGCGGAAAATCATAACACCTGATTGCGGAGGAAAGTGCCATGATATAACAGAACATTCGTCAGCCGAAGTGATCACCCTGCCGTTTAATGCAATGCATAAATCCCGCTCTCAAGGTTCCTGGCGAAAATGTTCTTTTTCATCAGGCATTCCATATCTCATAACAAATGTGGATGGAAACTTTACTCGGAAGCCTCAACCTTATGCAGTTTAAGCAGGTTTCCTGGCTTGGAGATCATCGCGTTTCTGCTCCTTCTCATATGCTTGCGGACATACAATGGACTTATGCAGATTGCTCCCTCGATACAGTGACCGGATCGTTCAGGATTCGCACCTGATTCCCTCTTCACCGGCATTCCAAAGAATGCAGATGCACTTAAACTGTTGATATGGAATTTATACACAACCGTATTCTAGCACAACATGTATGATTTGTAAACAGAAAATTTCCGAAGGTCAGCAGCCCGGAGACGGTTCCTCTGAGACGGTTATCTGTAACTATTTAACCCGGTTTGTGCAGTAAATGCACAGACCGTATGAAAAACGTAGCGCCTGCGGGCATCCGTCCCATCGCGAAGCGATTTTTATTGGACGGATGCCGTAACGATTCAGCGGACTGAATCGTTACGGTTATCTTTGGGGCTCTACTCGGTTTCGCTCACCGCCTGGTCATAAATTTCCTGGATGTTCTCCAGCGCCTCGTCTTTGGAGACGGGGGTAAATTCCGCAAGTGATTCTGTGCTTATGCTTACCTCTTTCAGTTCGTCGCCGGCCTGCTGTTTCATTGTGCTTTCCGATAGGGCTTCGATGCGGGACAGCCGGTCTTCTTTGTCCAGATAATAGGTATACTGGACAGAAACCGGTTTTTCCAGTGTCTCCTGCATATCCTCCGGCACCTGCTGTGCCTGGCTCTGCCAATGTTCAAACAGAGCGTCCTCAGGTACGCTGCAAATGATCTTCGTCTCGCCGTTCTCCTGACTTCCTTCCACCAACGTCATGGTTTCCTCATAAACACCGCGGCCCACATGTTCCATAACTGTCTGGGTATCCATTTTTGTCCATCCGGTATCCAGTTCAGAGGCCTGTGTCCGTGCATACTGTTCGCCGTTTTTTGTTACCGTCCAGTTCTTTGTGCCGCCGGTCTGGCTGGTGATCTGTACCCAGGTAAGCGAATTGACGAACCACAGTTCTGTGGAGATGGTTTCGTTTTGTCCGTCCATGGAAATTGTGTAATCGTTCACCATATGGACGGCAGCCTCCTGATCCAGTGTTTCCAGCGCCTGGCTGCGGAGCTCCATATAATCCGGCTCCGCTGCGGAGCATCCTGCCAGCGCGGCAATCAGCGCCGCTGCAATTCCAATCATGTTTCGTTTCTTCATTGCGACCCCTCCTTCCGATCATGTGCGCGGGTTACGATTCCGCGGGTTGAATCGTCATGTATGCGCAGTGTTCAAAGAGAGTCTTCCCCGGAACTATGGCCTTTTTTTCGTTTTCGTACACATTCCGTCAAAAGAAATTCAATCTGGCCGTTGATGGAGCGGAAATCCTCGTCCGCCCAGCGGGCGATCTCCTCCCACAGGGTGGGAGAGAGGCGGAGGATCAGCTGTTTCTTGCTCTTTTCACGGAGCTTCAGCGCTTTCTCACGCTCTTTGACTTCCTCCTCCATGGCCTGGATTTTTTCCAATTTCCGGCGAAGAAGCTCTTCTTTTTCCTGAAGTTTTTTTTCTTCAGACATTCCACATCACATCCTATTGATAAATACTTCCGCTGTTGACCACCGGCTGGGCGTCCTTGCCGGAGCAGAGCACCACAAGAAGGTTGGAGACCATTGCCGCCTTGCGCTCCTCGTCCAGAAGCACGATATCGTCCTCGCCCAGCTTGTCGATAGCCATTTTCACCATACTGACGGCGCCCTCGACAATTTTCTGTCTTGCGGCGATGATTGCCGTAGCCTGCTGCCGCTGCAGCATGGCGGCCGCGATCTCTTCCGCGTAAGAAAGATGCGTGATCCGCACTTCCTCAATCTCCAGTCCGGCAGACTCCACGCGGGAGGAAAGCTCCTCCTTCATACTCTCCGCGATCTCCTGGGCGCTGCCCCGCAGGGTTTTCTCACTGTCCGCCGCCTCGTCGTCCATCAGGTCATAAGGATACATCATAGCGATATTGCGGATGGTAGAATCCGTCTGTATGGAGAGATATTCCGCGTAATTCTCAACATGGAACACCGCCTGGGTAGGGTTGGCCACCTTCCACACGACCACCGCCCCAACGATCACCGGATTCCCCAGCACGTCGTTGACCTTCTGCGTCCCGTTGTTGAGCGTAACACTTTTCAGCGAGACCGTCTTCTTGACACCGGTCTTTCCAGGCTCCGTGGGATTAAAGGACGTTGTAAAAGGATTGACGAAATAAAAACCCTCTTTCAGAATCGTTCCATAATAATTACCGAACAAAGTAAGGACCATGGCCTCGTTAGGATTCACGATCTTCAATCCATAGCACAAAAGCGGGAGCAGGATGATCAGAAGAATCCCGATTCCCATAAAAATTCCGACCGAATTCATCATTCCAAAAGCAAGCATCCCCAAAGCACCAAACCATCCGACAATCACCAAAAGCAGCAGCACATAGCCATTCAAAGGACGAATCTCCCTCTGCTCAATTCTTCTGCTTTCCATACAATCACCTCTCCCTTCCATAAAAAGTTCATGCACAAAAACATGATATCATTTTGATATCATTATAATACCACCAGTCCAAAAGAATGTCAATAAAATAACAATAAAAAGTTACTTTTGTGTAGTAGTTCAGCCTGCCGCTATCCCGAGAGGTGTTTTCGCACAGAATGTGCGAAAATCCCGAGGCCTGCAGCGCGAAACTGCAGGAAATGCAGTTTCTGTGCATCGCGAAGCGTGTAATGGTTCAGCAAGGCTGAACTGTTACACTTTTGTTAATGATCTCCTTGGCTGTTATGTGCTCACTCTGCCAGCTGTCTGCTCTGTGCATGTTTCTTTTCCAATGCGGACAGGACCTGGGAGACTTTCGCTTCCTGTCTCTGCCTGGAGACCGGCAGCGCCTACGCCTGGAACCGCTGTGGATAATGAATGAAATTAAGACAGATCCAGCAGGTAATATCAAAGGGGATAAGGGCAAAATTGCATAAATAATTTAAAATTTTATGCGTTAAAAAGAGATTTTTTGACATTGACAGAATGATTTATCGTGCTATAATGGGTGTTGAAGACACAAGGAAGTGTACACGGCACGGCCTTGTGCCTTTTTTGTTGAATAGACAGGAATCCGTACCGAAAATCAGTGATATCAGGAGGAGTCGATATGAAAGACATTATTAAAGTTTCAACGGTTGCCTTTAATGCTAAATGGGGTGACAAAGAGTCAAATCTAAATCGGATTCTTGGATACATTGAAGCAGCTGCTGCCGAAGGATCTAATCTGGTGGTTTTCCCGGAGATGGCACTTACGGGTTATGATGAGGAAGAGGAAAAGGCAAAACCGGAAAAAATGCAGAGCAAGTTGGCGGAAACTGTTCCGGGACCGTCTTCTGAGGCCGTTGGGGAGTTGACAAAAAAACTTGGTGTTTATGTGGCATTTGGTATGCCGGAGCGCGATGAGGATGATCCTGGTGTTATCTATAATTCGGCATGCGTTTGTGGACCGGACGGCGTGATTGGTGCATACAGAAAGATTCATTTACCTTATCCGGAACCGCACTGGGCTGCCAGAGGCAAGAAACCTTTCATTTTTGATACGCCCTGGGGACCGATTGGACTTGCTATCTGCTATGATTCCTATTGTTTCCAGGAACTGATGAGGTATTATGCTGCGAAAGGCTGCCGGCTTTATATCAACTGTACCGCACTTGCAAAATGCCATGGCATTGCGCTTGGTTCTACAACCCTGGAGGCCGGATGCATCACGAATCAGATTTACATTGTATCGGCAAACCTGGCAGGAAAGGATCTTTATAATGTTTTCTGGGGTGGCGCCAGCATCATAGGGCCAAGCACCAATTTCTGGGAGGCAGAGTATTTTGCAGGTTATCCGTTTACCGATCCGAAAGCAATCCAGAACAAAATGTATACGGCAACGATTGATCTGACTCTTGCAACAAGAGAAAAATTTGAACCGAATCCGCTGATTGACGGCGCAACAGATTTCAGGCCGGCTATATATAAGGAACTGTATGAAGATCTTTTGAAGGATTCGAAGTTTCAGGAGTAAAGTCTTTTTAACATTTGAATGAGAAATTTCGCGGGAGATTTCCTCAGTTCAATATACTATAGTGGTATCAGCAAAAAAAGTCGAAAGCATCTCTTCGGAGGTGCTTTCGGCTTTTGCGCAAATTTATTCCCGCGAACAACGAGCCAAGTAGCCACAGCCCAGGCTGCTTTCTCTTGCCGCTAGCGGCAATTCACCTTGTGCTTGCATGGATATTTGGCGTCAGCAGTACCATTCATAACACTTCCCGCCCACAACCTTGCGCCTTCCATCCCCAAGCCAGCCGGCAGGGCGTGCGGGCACGAAAGGCGAGCGGCGGAAGATGCAGAAATTGCTTCTTGCGACTGCGTACGAACCGTCCCGGCGGGCGTGTCCGACGCCCCAACCGCCCGAAGACACCGAAAAATCCTCCAGGCGGCGAACACGCCCGCCGGGACTGTCCGTACGCCGGAGTGAGAAGCAAATCTGCATCTTCCGCCGCCGCCTTTCGTGCCCGTGCGCCCTGCCGGCTGGCCGTCCGTCTGTCCGTTCGCTCTCACTTGACACTGGTGCAGGATTGATTTACAATCATGAAAAGCAAAGAACAAAGAGGAGGAACCCAATGGACAGCTATACCAGCTTTGCGCAGGTGTACGATATGTTTATGGACAACGTAGATTACCCAGCCTGGTGCGAGTACATCAAAAGCCTGCTGACGGAGCACGGGATCACCGGCGGCCTGCTTCTGGATCTGGGGTGCGGCACAGGAACCGTGACGGAGCTTCTGGCCGCGTCCGGCTACGACATGATCGGTGTGGACAATTCCTGCGACATGCTCGAGATCGCGGAGGAGAAAAAGGAACAAAGCGGCCGCGACATCCTGTACCTGATGCAGGATATGCGGGAGTTTGAATTATATGGAACCGTCAGGGCGGTGATCTCCGTCTGCGATTCCATCAATTACATTCTGGAGGAAGAAGAACTTTTGCAGGTGTTCTCTCTTGTGAACAATTATCTGGATCCCGGCGGGATTTTTCTTTTTGATATGAACACCCGGTTTAAATATGAACAGATGGGCGACTGCACCATCGCGGAGAACCGGGAGGAGAGCAGTTTTATCTGGGATAATTTTTACGATCCGGAAGACGATATCAACGAATATGAGCTGGCGATCTTCGTGCGGGAGAACAACGGCCTTTACCGGAAGTTTGAGGAGACCCATTATCAGCGGGCCTACGGCCCGGAGAAGATAAAGGCGCTGCTTTTGGAGGCCGGACTGGAAGTGCTTGCCGTATATGACGCTTTTACGCGGGAGCCGGCGCGGGAGGACAGCGAGCGGATCTATTTTGTGGCGCGGGAGTATCAGAAAAAAAGATAGGATAAGTTTAAGAAAAAACTTTGTAACAGTTCAGCGTTGCTGAACAATTACACGCTTCGCGATGCACAGAAACTGCATTTCATGCAGTTTCGCGCTGCAGGCCTCGGGATTTTCGCACATTCTGTGCGAAAACACCTCGCGGGATAGTGGCAGGCTGAACTGTCACAAAACTTTCACAGTGAAAACGTATGGCATCTGAAACATGCTGTGAGGGAGACGAAGCATAAATATATTGCAGATAAGGAGTAAGTTATGTGTAAAGACTATATTGTAAGAGCCACGGCGGCCGACGGGCAGATCCGCGCGTTTGCGGCGACCACGAGAAATACGGTGGAGGCGGCCAGAAGCGCCCACAACACCAGTCCGGTGGCGACGGCGGCTCTTGGCCGTCTGCTGACCGCAGGCGCCATGATGGGTGTGATGATGAAAGGCGAGAAGGACCTTCTGACGCTGAGAATCCACGCGGGAGGTCCGCTGAACGGGATTACCGTGACCGCGGATTCCAGGGGCCGTGTCAAAGGGTATGTGGGAAATCCGGATGTGATCCTTCCTGCAAACAGCAAAGGAAAGCTGGATGTGGCAAAGGCCGTCGGCGTGGGATTTATGGATGTGATCAAGGACATGGGACTGAAGGAGCCGTATCTGGGCCAGTGCGCGCTGCAGACCAGCGAGATCGCGGAGGATCTGACCTATTACTTTGCCACCAGCGAGCAGGTGCCGTCCAGCGTTGGTCTTGGCGTCCTCATGAACCGGGACAATACGGTGCGCCAGGCAGGCGGATTTATCCTGCAGCTGATGCCGTTCTGCAGTGAAGAGATCATCGCAAAGCTGGAGACACGTCTCGCGGAGGTGACCTCTGTCACCAGTATGCTGGACGAAGGCTGTACGCCGGAAATGATCCTTGAGCGGCTCCTGGGCGATATGAATTTGACCTTCAACGACACGGTTCCCGCGGAATTTTACTGCAACTGCAGCAAGGAGCGGGTTTCCAGAGCGCTGATCAGCGTGGGCAGAAAAGATCTGAACGAGATGATCCAGGATGGAAAGCCGGTGGAGCTGAACTGTCATTTCTGTAATACCAATTACGTGTTCACCGTGGAGGAACTGAAGGAGCTGCTCAGAAAGAGCAAATAGTTAGTAACGATTCCGCCAGGTCTGTGTAACCGTTCAGCCATCTGACCAATTACACGCTTCGCGATGCACAGAAACCGCATTTCATGCGGTTTCGTGCCGCAGGCCTCGGGATTTTCGCGCATTCCGCGTGAAAACACCTCGCGGGATAATGACAGGCTGAACTGTTGCAGTAGTTATTTTAGAGCGTGTTTGATCATCCATTGGTTCAGACACGTTCCAGGCAGGGAGAGAAGATCATGAAGCAGGGATTTGTCAAAGTGGCGGCAGCGACGCCGAAGATCGCGGTTGCCGACTGTAAGAAAAATGTGGAGGTGATCCTGGAAAGGATCCGGGAGATGGAAGAACAGGGCGCGAAGGTGATGGTCCTGCCGGAGCTGTGCGTCACCGGCTATACCTGCAGCGATCTGTTCTGGCAGGAGCGGCTGCTGGAAGCGGCGCTGGAGGCGCTGGAGGAGATCGCCAGAGAGACGGCAAAGGTGGACGCGCTGATTTTTGTGGGACTTCCTCTGGAAAAAGACGGAAAGCTGTACAATGCGGCGGCGGCGCTGAACCATGGGCGGGTGCTGGGCATTGTCCCGAAAAAATATCTTCCCAATTACAATGAGTTTTATGAGGCCCGTCATTTTACGCCGGGAGACGAGGCGGTGACGGAACTCACACTGTCTGGCCGGCAGGTGCCCTTTGGAATGAATCTGCTGTTCGCGTGTGAGGAACTGCCGCATCTGACGGTGGCGGCGGAGGTCTGTGAGGACCTTTGGGCGCCGGAGCCGCCCAGTGTCCGCCATGCGCTGGCCGGAGCTACGGTGATCGTCAATCTTTCCGCCAGCGACGAGATGGTGGGTAAGGATACTTACCGCCGCAGTCTTGTCAGCGGCCAGTCGGCGCGGCTGGTGTGCGGTTATATTTACAGCACGGCTGGGGAGGGGGAATCCTCTCAGGACCTTGTGTTCGGCGGTCAGAATCTGATCGCGGAGAACGGGACCATGCTGGCGGAGGCCGCCAGATTTAAAAATGAAACCGTCTGCACAGAGCTGGATGTGGACCGTCTGGTCAGCGAACGGCGCCGGATGACCACATATCCGCCGCAGAAATCTGACGGGTACTGCAGGATCGGCTTTTCGCTGAAGCCTGTGGACACGGAGCTGACCCGTTTTGTGGATCCGTATCCGTTTGTGCCGTCCAGCCAGCGGGAGCGGGAGATGCGCTGCGATGAGATCCTCAACATTCAGGCCATGGGGCTCAAAAAACGGCTGGAGCATACCCACTGTCAGAGTGCGGTCATCGGCATTTCCGGAGGGCTGGATTCCACGCTGGCGCTGCTGGTCACTGTGCGTGCCTTCGATCTGCTGGGAATTCCCCGAGATAAGATCCTCTCGGTGACGATGCCGTGTTTCGGGACCACCGACCGGACCTATCAGAACGCCTGCCAGCTGACCCGGTGTCTGGGCGCGACGCTGAAGGAAGTGGATATCAAAGAGGCAGTGACCATCCATTTCCGGGATATCGGACAGGAGATGGAGAATCACGATGTCACTTACGAGAACGGGCAGGCCAGGGAGCGGACGCAGATCCTGATGGATCTGGCTAACCGCAGCGGAGGCATGGTCATAGGAACCGGCGATCTGTCGGAACTGGCGCTGGGATGGGCCACCTACAACGGCGACCATATGTCCATGTACGGGGTCAACGCTTCGGTGCCGAAGACTTTGGTCCGCCATCTGGTGCGGTATTATGCCGACACCTGCGGCGAGAAGAAACTGGCGGATATCCTGCTGGATATTCTGGATACGCCGGTGAGTCCGGAGCTTCTGCCGCCGAAGGACGGCGTGATCTCCCAGAAAACGGAAGACCTGGTAGGGCCGTATGAGCTTCACGATTTCTTCCTGTATTATATGCTGCGGGTGACTTATGCGCCGAAGAAGCTGTACCGGGTGGCGAGATACGCGTTCCGGGGACAGTATGAGGACGCGGTGATTCTGAAATGGCTGAAAACCTTTTACCGGAGATTTTTTGCCCAGCAGTTTAAACGTTCCTGCCTACCGGATGGGCCGAAGGTGGGCAGCGTGGCGGTATCGCCCCGCGGAGATCTGCGGATGCCAAGCGATGCTTGCGCGCGGTTGTGGCTGGAGGAGCTGGAGGAATTATAAAGAAAACAGCTTTTTTAGAGAGGTAATCGTCGGTTGATGGGAAAGCGAGGTGCGTGATGAAAAATAACAGTGCATTATTTTATACCTGTAGTCTGATTGAGTTTATTGGCCGGAGACAGAAGCTGAAACGTTCGGAAGTCGTGCGTTTTATGGGAAAACAAACGATTTCGCGCATCTACCGTTATGCGGATGTGTTTCACTGTGAGCCCATAGAAAAGACAGCCGATGATTTTGTGGAACGGTTAAATATTCCGGAAGGGGCATTTGACAATGTGGCCACTTGCCGCTATCTGCTGCCGGATTACTGGACTATTGGAGAAGTTTATGAGCGGTTGATCGAAGATGTGTGCGGGGACGACGAAGAGCATATCATCGAGCGGCTGGAAGAAGTTTATTCCTCATGGATTGATGACGCGATTTCAAACTACAATACGGATTTCTATTACCAATTCCGGCAGTATATTTATGCGTGTTATCAGGAGGGTGAGGTTTTGGTGTGATGGTCCGGCAACAGCCTGGCTTCGGGAAACCGTGGCGATTTGCTGTGGCCGAAGGGATATGTGATGGATATAGTAAAAGCAGAAGAGACGGTTCAGAGCGTATTTGAAAATTGCTTTCTGCAAGATATGCGTCACAGTTTGTGGGGAATTTGTTCCAAACCAGGAGGCGTAGCCGGTCTACGCTGACTGTTTTTGGGGCGAATTCCCCGCAAAGTGGGGCGTGCAGATTGTAGGAACGAATTTTCAAACAGACTCTAAGGCGTCTCCTCTGCTTTTGCTTTATCCAGCGCTGCGTCGATGGCCTGGAGCAGGAGCTGGGAGGTATACTTATTGTCATCGCCAAAGCTGATGTTCTCGGTGGACTGGGTGGTGTAGATCTGGCTGGCCAGAGATTCCAGCGTCGGCTCCATCAGAGGGTACATGGCTGTGGCTGTTTCACTCAGATTGTTGAGCGCTATGGAGTTGATGTGGTTTTCGTCGACGGATACTTCCACATCGAAGGTCTGGCCGTTTAGTTCGATGGTCGAGGTGTAAACGCCGGGAACGTACAGAACCTGGGAAGCGTCGGCGCCGGAGGTGTCGGAGGTTTTCTTTTTTGTGCCGAACATGGTGAACAGCAGGATGATCAGCAGGATGGCCAGTACGAGAAAGATGGCGGTGTAGATCACCTCTTTCATATGTAAGACGACGATTCTGGTTTTTGAACTCATTTTGGTTACGCTCCTTTTTTCTTTCTCTTTATTATGGTATGTTGGTGTCGGGGTTTTTATGATAGGGGGGGACGCCTTTTTCCGCTTTTGGGGCCGGGACGGTTGGGAATCCGTGCTCACTCCGGCATTCGGACAGGACAGGGAATTGTGTTCGTCATCAGAACGGGATGGGTTTTTGAAATGTTGTTGGGTTTGTGCGTTCTGCTGCCGGACACAATTCCCTGTCTTGTCCGCCTGCAGTCGCAAGCACTGGATTTCCCAAACGTCCCGGCCCCAAAAGCGGAAAAAGGCTGCCTTTGAGGGGCGCGGGGGTGGCTGGTGCGGCTGTTTTGAGGGCGCTAATACAGTTTCGCGCTGTAGGCCGCGGGATTTTACAAAAATGTATAAGCATGGCGGAAAAGGGTTGAAATTATCGAGTATCGATATTATAATGAAAGTAGAAAATATCGATACTCGATAATGCGAGGAGGTGTTCGTATGGGTGAAAGGAAAAGCAGGCGAAAGAGGGTTCTGGCGTTTTATCGTTATACGGAATGTGACAGTATGGCCGCCTATCTGGGGGAGATGGCGCGGAAGGGGTGGCATTTTGCCGAGTGGCGTATGGGCCTTGTGTTTGAAAAAGGGGAGCCGCGGGAAACGGAGTATGCGGTGGAGGTGTTTTTGGATGGCAGGGAGGAAGACAGGCGTCCGGGGGATGAGGCGGAGGAATTTGGAGAGTATTGTGAGGCGGCCGGGTGGAAACTGGTGGACGGATGGAGGCGGTTCTGTGTGCTGCAGAAAATCCGTGAGGATGCTGTGCCGATTGCTGCGCCAAAGGAGAGATTTTCCAATGTGATGCGGGCGGAGTTGTGGTATTGCGCGGTAAGACTGCTCTCCGTGCTTTTGATGTCCGCTACCAGATGTCTGGACCTTTTTTGGGGGTATGTTCCTATGTGGCTGTTCAGCAACCTGTCCGTATGTCTGACATTGATCGTACTTGGAGTATTTGCTGTGGAACTCTGTAAAATCGTGGGAGTAGGTATCTGGGGAATCTGGTGCTGACGGCAGCTTGCGTCGGGAAACGAAGTTCTCTTTGGAAACCGCGGCAGAATCGCGAATCAGTGGAAACGGATCCGGCCTCTTGGCTATGCGGTGTTTGTTCTGCTTGTTATGTTTGTGTTTGGATTATACGGCGAGTATCTGTTCATGTGGATATTTGCCGGTGCGTATGTCGTTTTTATGCTGATTGCTGTGATAGAAAATCTGCGGAAACCCGCCAGAAGCCAGAATCTGGCTTTGGCGCTGCGGGAGCTTGCTGTCATACCTTTTATCGTTGCTGTGTTTCTGGTGGGCGTGGTGTTTTATGAGCAGGAGCAGAAAGGGCAGGAAGGATATGAAGGATATGAAGGGCAGCGTGTGACTGTGGCGGGGCAGGAAGGACTGGATGTACAGATTGGCAGGATTGATGAAAGTGAGAGCTTTCTTGGAAGGTACAGAGAACTGAGCGCGGACTATGTATGGAAGGACAGTGTGCAGAAGGAGGGGCATAGCCGGAAAACGGATGGGACAGAGGAAGGCCTGTCGGGAAATATAACCGCGAGACAATACGAAAGCGGATGGCAGGCGTTTCTGGAGTATTGCTGGGAGCGGGAGGCCGCGGATATATCCGGTCCGGCTCAGGAAATGATGGTTCAAGGGCAGTATTGGATCAAAACCGGCACAGACAATGGCAGGCTGAGCGTATGTGTCTTTTCGCCGGGGCGTGTGCTGTATGCTGTATCCGACGACAGTTGGAATGTGGAAACTTTGCTTTCGGTAGTGGAGAATTGTATGTAAATGTGTTACCATGATAGGAAAGAAGTGGGGGAAACGGGGAACCGTTCAGCCCGGTCTTTGTATTTACTGCGCAGACCGAAGGAAAGCATTGTGCCTGTAGGCATCCGGTTCGTTATGCTTCATTGTCCTGTGAGGTGTTTTAAACGAAAGGTATGATGCCGGGGTCAAAAGCGGGTACCAGCGGAAGGGTATGAAAAAGGAGTGAGCAGAGATGGCAAGAGAGCAGTTTCAGACGCTGACAGAGCCGATGTATTATATACTTATGGCGCTCCTGGAGGAGTGCTGTGGTGTCGATATCATGGAGAAGGTGGAAAGGCTGTCCCACGACCGTGTCCATGTGGGGCCGGGAACGTTGTATGCGATGCTTTCCAAATTTGAGGAAAACGGAGTGATCCGGATGACGGGACAGGAAGGAAGACGGAAATCCTATGTGATCACAGACCTTGGACGGCAGATGCTTCAGAACGAATATCAGAGACTGAAGATCATGGCGGACGATGGGAGCTGGATTCTGGAGTAGCCGTTCAGCCAGCGGAGCTGTTACATGCCGTGGGGTATACAGAAATGCAATCGTTCAGCGAGGTGGAACTATTACATGCCGTGTAATATACGGAAATGCAATAATTCAGCGCGGCGGAACCGTTACACGCCGCGGGAGGTACAGAACGTAATGGTTTGTACTGTTATGTTCCGAAATATATTTAAAATGAGGAGAATTAGTGTGAAAGAAAGTAGAGGCCAGCCTAAAAATGGCGCACTTTAACAAGCTATTGAAAAATAGCCTTTTGTAACAGGATTGATTTTGTTGAGATATGCTAAGAAGCAATCGGGGGCTCTTTAAT
>JAGHIA010000073.1 GCA_017887445.1 Fusicatenibacter sp. | reverse complement strand
TCTCCAGAAATTTTTGAATGACCTCTGCTAATTGTTTTTTTGTTGTCTCACTGTTGGCTTTTGTACCGGCGTTTTCGAGATATATTTTGCAGTCGCCGGTTTCGAGGGTTGCATAGTAAATTGTGTTCTGCTCTCCTTTACTGTTCGGGTCTGTTACAAAATATCCGGCAGTGATGCGTGTGTCATTGATTTCGGTGTTTTCTTCTGTTCCCTCAATGACTGTGTCAAGTAACGGAATATCGGAAGTTGAAACAACCATCTTTATATTTCCGATGTTTCCTTCAAACCCGATCAGCTCCGATGAATTACCTGCATCTGTATCACTGGTCCTGAAAACTGCGTGAGCTGAAACGGACAAGTTTGGAAAGAGGACGGCAGCTTCTTCTTCCGTGAGCAGCTTTGTTGTTACAGTCCCGTCAATGTCAATACTTGAGCTGATAACTTCTGATTCCACAAAAACAATCTTATCTCCGTTATCTAAAGTGGCAGTATCGGTTTTCTTTCTGAGTAATCCAATTTGGAGCATACCTACGCCCAGAATAGCTGCAACAGCAAAGCAAGCCGCCATAGTCCCCCATTTTAACCAAATGGGTTTGGAGGCTTTCTTTTTGTAGTTGAGAGCTTCATCAACATATTTGCTGTCAAGTTCGTTCATGGCGTCAGAAAATTTTTTTGTGTTCATGCGAATACCTCTCTTTCCATCAAGTATTGTTTCATCTTCTCACGGATGCGGGTCAGCCGGACGGAGATGTTTTTCTCCGAAAGTCCTACGAACCTGGCGATCTCCTTGTAGCTGTCAGAAAACCAATAGCGGCGCATGAAAATGACGCGGTTTTCGAGGGACAGCGTGTCCAAAAAGTCTTCGATGATACGGGCTAACTGTCTGGCTTCGATTTCATCTTCCACGCTTTTTTTGTCTGCAATGCATTCCTCGATTTCCTCTAATGCAATGGTGTAGTGGCTGCTTCGTTTGGCCGCTTTCTTTCTCCAGTAGATTTTGAGTGAAATGTTTCGGACAATTTTTACAAGGTAGGACAAAAGTGGGTCAGGCCGCGCCGGGGGAATGGCGTTCCATGCGCTTAAATAAGCATCGTTGACACATTCCTCCGCGTCCTGTCTGTTTCCTACGATATGGTAGGAAAGGGTATGGCAGACTTTTCCGTATTTTATGTCCAGTTCCCGTATGCCCTGCTCTGAACGTTCGAAAAACAGTTCTATGATTTTTTCATCATCTATCATTTCACCGCCTCCTTTCTGGTTTCACCTATATACTACGGTTTTAGCGGCGAATACTACATCAAATCAAAAACTTTTTCAAAAAATTATACCACGCTTCACGTCAGGCCGCTTGCGCTAATCAAAAAGTCATGGATTGTAATTGTTCAGCAAGGCTGGACTGTTACCTTGATTGTAACGATTCAGCCAGGTCTGTGGATTTATACTGCACGGACCGTATGAAAACGTATTACCATCGATAACTGGTTTTTAGAGCGTGTTTGAAAATTGCAGGAATGCATTTTCAAACACACTCTGGTGTTTTTGGGTTGAAAATGGGAGGAGCAGAAGGTATAATGAGGAAATGTGTAACGGGCGAGAGTGTATTTTTGGTAACAGTTCAGCCTGCACTATCCCGCGAGGTGTTTTCGCACAGGATGTGCGGGCTGTTAAGTACGCTCTGGCTGCGTGAAGCGGTTATCAAAGTTGTAATTGAAACGTTTCGTGAGAGATATTTAGCGGTAAGAAAGGATGTTGCTTGATGGGTAAGTACAGGATTTTGGCGGAGGAGGGGCGTGCCAAGCGGGCGGAGTTTGAGACGGTGCATGGGACGATCCAGACTCCGGTGTTTATGAATGTGGGGACGGCTGCGGCGATCAAGGGGGCGGTTTCTACCATGGATCTGCAGGGGATCAAGACGCAGGTGGAGTTGTCCAATACGTATCATCTTCATGTGAGGCCGGGGGATGAGGTCGTGAAGAAGATGGGTGGTCTTCATAAGTTTATGGTCTGGGATAAGCCGATTTTGACGGACTCCGGCGGGTTTCAGGTGTTTTCTCTGGCTGGTCTTCGCCGGATCAAGGAGGAGGGAGTTTATTTTAACTCTCATGTGGATGGGCGTAAGATTTTTATGGGGCCGGAGGAGAGTATGCAGATCCAGTCGAATCTGGCTTCTACCATCGCCATGGCTTTCGATGAGTGTCCTTCCAGTGTGGCGGACCGGAAGTATGTGCAGGATTCGGTGGACCGGACGGCCCGGTGGCTGCAGCGGTGTAAGGTGAAGATGCAGGAACTGAATCAGCGGGAGGATACAATCAATCCCCATCAGATGTTGTTTGGAATCAATCAGGGTGCCATTTACCCGGATATCCGTATCGACCACGCGAAAAGGATCACGGAGATGGATCTGGACGGTTACGCGGTGGGCGGCCTTGCGGTGGGCGAGAGTCATGAGGAGATGTACCATATCCTGGAGGAGGTGGTGCCGTATCTTCCCAAGGATAAGCCGACGTATCTGATGGGCGTGGGAACACCGGCCAATATCCTGGAGGGTGTGGAGCGCGGCATTGATTTCTTTGACTGCGTGTATCCGACCAGAAATGGACGTCACGGGCATGTGTATACCAACGAAGGAAAGCTGAATCTGTTCAATCAAAAGTATGAACTGGATCCGCGGCCCATCGAGGAGGGGTGTCAGTGTCCGGCCTGCCGTCATTACAGCAGGGCCTATATCCGTCATCTTCTGAAGGCGAAGGAAATGCTCGGGATGCGGCTGTGTGTGCTGCATAATCTGTATTTTTACAATAATATGATGGAAGAGATCCGCGCCGCGCTGGAGGAAGGCCGTTTCGCTTCCTACAAACGCGCCAAACTCGAAGGGATGATGAGGAGATAGGCAAAGCTTCGGGGAGTGAGGGCGGACGAAAGGCGGGCGGGGCCGGCGGCTGGTGGATTTGGCGGGCGGCTGCGGGAACGCGGAAAATCTAAACGTGCCGGAAGTGTTCCGGACGGGGACCGGCGCAATTCACCAGGAAATCTTTATGATTTCCAGGTTCAGTGCGCCTCAGGCGCAGGACGGGAAGTCCTTCGCCTGCCCCGTCCGGAAC
>JAGHIA010000072.1 GCA_017887445.1 Fusicatenibacter sp. | reverse complement strand
CTGAAGATCTGCGGCGTGGATATGACCAGTCCGGAGCCGGTTGCCCGCGCTTTGGAGGTCTTCGAGGAATATGTAAAGAAACTGTGATTCTGTCAAGGTACACAAAAAAGTATGGAATTATCTGTGAAACTTTTCTGAATTATGGAAAGTTTCCCTTGAAAAAGCGCAGATATATGTTACAATAATGTTACAAAGTGCCGGCCGTTCCGCTGTGGGACGGCGGCACAAAGCATTGGATCAGGGTGAGAGTATGAATTTATATGAGGCTATTTTTGTAAGAAAGTCGGTTAGAAGTTATTCCATGGAGACGCTGCCACCCCAGACGCTTGACAAGATCTGGGAGCATTATCAGGAGACGCCGGGGCTGTTTTCCGGCATCGCCACGGATATGGCGATCCTGGACAACCGGAAAGGGCAGGAAAAAATGCTCAGTATTTTCAGTGTAAAAGCGCCGTACTATCTGGCGTTTTACTCGGAAGAGTCGGAGCGGTATCTGATGAACGCAGGGTATCTGATGGAGCAGATGGTGCTTTACATGTGCAGCATCGGCCTTGGAACCTGTTTTATCGGCAGCAGCAAGGTAAAAAAAGGGGAGAATGAAAAAAACGGAAAACGTCTGGTGGGCCTGATCGCCTTTGGAAAGAGCAAAGGTGCTCACACGCGCAAGCAATCGGAAGCACGGAGGCTTCCGCTGGAGGAGCTGTGTGTGTTTAAAGAGGTTCCGCGGCAGTGGATGAGTCAGATCCTGGAAGCGGCGCGGCTTGCGCCGTCCAGTATGAACAGCCAGCCGTGGCGTTTTGTGGTGTATGACAACAGGATCCATATTTTTTCGAAGAAGTACAGCGTTGAGAAACTGAAAAAATGGGATGAGGTCAACTTTGGCATTATGTTTGCCAACATGATGGTGGTGGCGGAGGAAATCTGGCTGGATGTGGATCTGATCCGCCTGGGAGATATCTCCCAGAAAAACTTCCCCAACAATCAGTATGTGCTCAGCGCGATTTTGAAGGCGTAAAGTGCCGGGACTTCATTCCCCCGGGCGTGTTTGAAAATTGCTTTCTGCAAGATGTGTGTCACAGTTTGCGGGGAATTTGAGCGGATCAGGCGGCCATGCCTGCAGCGGGGGGTGGTGAGCAAAGTGAGCAAAGCCTGTGGCTTGCAGGATCTGTGACGCGGACCCGTTGGAAACCGGAGAAAAATCTCAAAAATCAGTTTTTCGAAAAAATTTGAAAAATATTTTAAAAAAGCTGTTGACAAATCATGGTTTATGTTGTATATTATGTCCTGTGAGATGCAGCGATGCGGCTCACAGAAAATATACAATATGCGCGAGTGGCTCAGGGGTGGAGTACAACCTTGCCAAGGTTGGGGTCGCGGGTTCGAATCCCGTCTCGCGCTTGCGAAGAGATGACAGAACGTCATCTCTTTTTTGCTGCTGAAAAAGGCTGCACAGCCAATGGTAACTGTTCAGCCGTGCTGGGCAGACCGCAGCTGTCTGCGGTATTCCCCTGGTGTGCAGCCGCAGTGCTTTTTGAACAGCCGGTTAAAATGACAGAGATTCTGAAAACCGGAAGCGTAGGCCACCTGCTGAATGGTGACCGCGTCGTTGGTGAGCAGATAACGGGCCTTCTGGAGCCGCGCCTGGATCAGGTCGTCCATGGGTGTGCTGTGGAAATACAGAGAATAATATTTGTAAAACTGGCTTTTGCCTATGTTCATGATCGTGCACAGCTTGTCGATGTTCCATTCCTGGCTGCAGTTCTGCATCATATTTGTGCGCAGGGAGAGCAGTTCCGGGTAAATGTTCTGTCTGGTGACGGAAACGGCGGACTGCTGCCGGCTCCGGTGCAGGAGAATCAGCAGCTGGCGGATATACGCGTCCTCCATCTCTTCCCGGCAGTCGCCTCCGCCCAGAAACTCGTTGTAGATATTTTTTAAGATCCAGTGAATGTCCTCGGTGTTGTCCGGATAGAACAGGCAGTTCTCAGGGATCCCGTACCGGGACACTTCCTCTTCGGACGCGAAAAAGTGAAGATAGCTGTTGTAGAACTCACATTCCGCCTGGTAATGCTGAGGGAATCCCGGGGTGTAAAGGATACATGCGCCGGGCGTTGCTTTTTCGGCCGGGCGGCCGGGAAAAGTAAAGTGCATCGGCGAAAGCGCCAGCAGGAACAGAAAGCTGGCGGAACCGGAGGGGCGGTCAATCAGGTCGTGGCGGGGATTGCGGGTGCGATAGCCGCAGTAATCAATCGTAAACATAAAAAACTCCTTTACAATGACGCCTGTTTTTGAACCCGGCATCATCCCAATAACTATAACACAGAGCAGACCGGAAGAAAAGTCAATAACAGGAGAAAAAAAACCATTTTACTTTTCCGCCGTCCTGTTATAATACAGTTAACTTTTGGCGTCAAGGTCAGAACCCATTTATAAACCGCTGGAAGCGGAAGAACATGAAAGGTAACAGTTCAGCCAGGTCTGCGCAGACCGTATGAAAACGCAGCGCCCGCAGGCATCCGGCCCATCGCGAAGCGGTTTTCAGCGGCCGGATGCCGTAACTGTTCTGCCGGCTGAATCGTTGCCATGAAAGGAGAAAAAGACATGAAGAAAGCAAGCTTATGTATTGACAGACATTATATTGTCGGGGATGTGGACAAGAGAATTTACGGCTCCTTTATCGAGCACCTGGGACGGGCGGTATACGAAGGTATTTATCAGCCGGACAGTCCTTTCGCGGACGAGCAGGGACTGAGAAAAGACGTGATCGAGCTGATCCGGAAGCTGAATGTGCCGGTGGTGCGTTATCCCGGCGGAAACTTTGTATCCGGCTACCACTGGGAGGACGGGGTAGGTCCCAAGGAAAACCGTCCGGAGAAAATCGAGCTGGCATGGAATGTGATCGAGACCAACCAGTTCGGACTCAACGAGTTTATGGACTGGACGAAGAAAGCGGACACCTCCGCCATGATGGCGGTGAACCTGGGAACGAGAGGCCCGGAGGACGCGAAAAATATCGTAGAATACTGCAACCTGAAAGGCGGAAGCTATTACAGCGACCTGAGAAAGAAACACGGCTATGAGCAGCCGCACAATATCAAGCTGTGGTGCCTGGGCAACGAGATGGACGGCCCCTGGCAGATGGGCCACAAGACCGCCGAAGAGTACGGAAGGATCGCGGCGGAGGCCGGACGCATCATGAAAATGGTGGACCCGGACATTGAGCTGGTGGCCTGCGGAAGCGCGTCCCACGCGATGCCTACGTTTGGAACCTGGGAGGACACCGTACTTGCCGAGAGCTACGACCAGGTGGATTACCTGTCTTTGCACCAGTATTACGGAAATCAGGAAAACAATACGGCGGAATTTCTGGCAAACACCGTGGACATGGACCACTTCATCAGCGAAGTACTCTCCATCTGCGACGCGGTGAAGGCAAAGAAACGCAAGAAAAAAACCATCAACCTGTCCTTCGACGAGTGGAATGTGTGGTATCACTCCAACGAGCAGGACAAAAAGCTGGAGCGCTGGGTGAAAGCGCCCCATCAGCTGGAGGATGTGTATAACTTTGAGGATGCCCTGCTGGTAGCGGGCATGATGATCACCATGCTGCGCCACGCGGACCGTGTCAAGGTAGCCTGTCTGGCACAGCTGGTCAACGTAATCGCCCCGATCATGACCTCCGATACCGGAGCATGGATGCAGACCATCTTCCATCCGTTCGCGCTGATCAGCAATTACGGCCGCGGAACGGTGCTCAACACCCTGGTGAACGCGCCGGTATACGAGAGCAGACACGGAGACGCTCCGTATCTGGACGCTGTGTGCGTAATGAACGAGGAAGACGAGACGGTGACGATCTTCGCGGTGAACAAGGACCTGGAGGATTCCATGGAGCTGACCTGCGACCTGCGCCAGTTTGAAGGCTATCAGGTGAAAGAGCATATCATGCTGACCCACAGTGACGTAAAAGCGGAAAACACCGAGGAGCATCCGGACAATGTGGCGCCGGTGAAGGTGGAAAATGAAGCCATGGACGGCGGCATTTTGAAAGCGGTCCTGAAGGATAAGAGCTTCCATGTGATCCGTCTTGGAAAGTAAAAATCATTGACTGCAATGTTTGAGTGTGCTATTCTGTAGTAACACAAGGTTGAGGTCAAAAACTGCTGCCCGCAGAAGGGTTCCGAAACAGTGAGAATCTTTGGAACCCTTCTGCGGGCAGTGTTTTTCTGAACATACAGCGGCGCGGCCAGTGCGCCATGAAAGGAGAAAGTTTGGAAGTAAACTTCCAAATCTACCATTATTGGCGCAGCTGGTGCGCCATGAAAGGAGTAAAAATGGAAAAGAAACGAGGAAGCTTTACCGGAGGCCTTGGATTTGTCCTGGCGGCGGCCGGAAGCGCGGTGGGTCTGGGAAATCTGTGGAGATTCCCGCCTCTGGCGGCAAAATACGGCGGAGGAATTTTTATCCTGGTTTATATTGTGCTGGCGGTAACCTTTGGTTTCGCACTGATGACCACGGAGATTGCCATCGGAAGAAAGACGGGAAGCAGTCCCGTGATGGCTTATGAGAAACTGTGCAGGAGATTTAAGTTTCTGGGGTATCTTGCGGCTTCAATCCCTGTGATCATTCTGCCGTATTACTGTGTCATCGGAGGATGGGTCCTGAAGTATATGACCGTTTATGTCCAGGGATTGCATGGGCAGGCCGCCGGCGATGAGTTTTTCGCGGCATTTATAGGAAGCCCGGTGTCTCCGCTGATTTTCTTTGCCGTCTATCTGACCGCCACCTGGGTCATCGTGATGGGAGGCGTGGAAAAGGGGATCGAGAAGATCAGCCGCGTGATGATGCCGCTTCTGGTGCTCCTGAGCATCGGTATCTGCGTGTATATCCTGACGCTTCCGGGAGCGTTGGAAGGTGTGAAGTATTACCTGCTTCCGGATTTTTCAAAGTTTTCCCTGAAAACCATCTGCGCCGCCATGGGACAGATGTTCTTCTCCATGAGCCTTGCCATGGGAATCATGGTCACCTACGGTTCTTACACAAAAAAGGAGATTTCCCTGACAAAATCGGTAAACCAGATTGAGATCTTCGACACGGTGGTTGCCCTTCTGGCGGGCTTGATGGTCGTTCCGGCGGTGTATATTTTCAGCGGGGAGGCGGGAATGTCCTCCAGCGGCCCCGGCCTGATGTTCGTGACTCTGCCGAAAGTATTCGGGCAGATGGCGGGAGGAAGAGTCATTGGCCTTCTGTTCTTTGTGCTGGTGCTGTTCGCGGCGCTGACCAGTTCGGTTTCCGTTATGGAGGCCATCGTCTCCGTGCTTATGGAGCGGTTCGGCCTGAGCCGGAAAACAGCGTGTACGGGAACCCTTGTATTTGCCCTGGCTGTGGGAATCCCGGTGTCTCTGGGCAACGGCATCTGGTCATGGATCCGAATCCTCGGTATGGATCTGCTGACCTTCTTCGACTATCTGAGCAACAGCGTACTCATGCCGCTGGTGGCATTGTTTACCTGTATCATGGTGGGATGGGTCATCGGAACGAAGACCATCACCGACGAAGTGACGAGAAACGGGGAGACATTTGGCCGGAAAAAAGTTTATGATATCATGATCAAGTACATTGCGCCGGTTTTTCTGGTGATCATTCTGATCTCCTATACGCTGGCACAGTTTGGTATTATCACCTTGTAACGGATGCCCGGGGATGCCCGGGCGGCATTGAAAAAAACGAGCGGCACAGACAGAGATAGATCTGGCGGGCGTTATCTGCAGCCTGCGGTATAGATCTTCCGGCTGTGCCGCTTTTGTTTCCGCTTTTTCCGCGCAGGATCCGGACGCAGGTATAATCCGCATGTTTCCCGGAAAAAATACAGAAAAAGGCCCGAGTTTTCTAACGGACGGCGGTGTGGAAAATAAAAACTGGTAAATTTCCATTGAATTTTTAGGTAAAGTATATTAGAATAAAACTGATATTAATAAAATTGAGGACGTGAAGAAACTATGTCAGGAACAAGCAACACACAATATTTTAAGGTAAAAACAGAGCCGGAGATCCAGGTAAAAGAGGTTCTGAATGTGGTCTACAACGCAATGGCGGAAAAAGGGTACAACCCTGTCAACCAGATCGTGGGATATATTATGTCCGGAGATCCGACGTATATTACCAGCTATAAAGGCGCGCGCAGCATGATCATGAAGGTAGAGCGCGACGAACTGGTGGAAGAGCTTCTCAAAGAGTATATCAGGAATGAATCCTGGAAGAGGAAATGATCTGATATGCGCGTTATGGGATTGGATTTCGGTTCAAAAACGGTTGGGGTAGCAATCAGCGACCCCCTGGGTCTGACTGCCCAGGGAGTGGAGATCATCCGCAGAAAGTCGGAGAACAAGCTGCGCCAGACCCTTGCAAGAATCAAAGAACTGGCAGACCAGTATCAGGTGGAGACGATTGTGCTTGGTCTGCCGAAGCATATGAATAACGATATCGGAGAGCGGGCTGAGAAATCGCTGGAATTTCAGGGAATGCTGGAAAAGCGGACAGGCCTGCGTGTTGTCATGTGGGATGAACGCCTGACCACTGTGGAGGCGGACCGGACCATGATGGAGACAGGAATACGAAGAGAGAACCGGAAAGAGTATGTGGATATGCTTGCGGCTGTTTTTATTCTGCAGGGATATCTTGACTATCTGTATAAAAGCAAAAAGACAGATTGAAGGAATATTGTATGGAAAAAATTATATTTACGGCAGATGACGGATCGAAAGAGGAATTTTACATAGAGGAGCAGACCAGGATCGGCGGAGTGAATTATCTTCTGGTCTCTGATTCTATGGAAGAGGAGGCAAATGCCTATATATTAAAGGAACTCCCGTCGTCCCAGGGAGAGGAAAGCGAGTATGTGATGGTGGAAGACGAGGTGGAGTTTGAAGCCGTATCTGAGGTGTTTTCCAGAATGCTGGACGACGACGTAGCGTTCGAAAAATAGTTGTGACATTCTTTGTGTTCGGAAAATGAAGAGAGGGGAAGGCCCCTCAGATGGAGGTGCTGTTTGAAAAAGGACAATACAAGTAAATTAAGGATCATTCCGCTGGGCGGACTGGAGCAGATTGGAATGAACATCACTGCCTTCGAGTATGAGGACAGTATTGTTGTGGTGGACTGCGGACTGGCGTTTCCGGAGGACGATATGCTGGGCATTGACCTGGTAATCCCGGATGTGACCTATCTGAAGAACAATATCGATAAGGTCAAGGGATTCGTCATCACCCACGGTCACGAGGACCATATCGGAGCGCTGCCCTATGTGCTGAAGGAGGTGAACGTTCCGGTTTATGCCACCAAGCTGACCATCGGCCTGATCGAGAACAAGCTGAAAGAGCACGGACTTTTGCGGACCACGAAGCGGAAGACCATCCGCCACGGCCAGTCCATCAACCTGGGCGCGTTCCGCATTGAATTTATCAAGACGAATCACAGCATCGCCGACGCGGCGGCGCTGGCGATCTATTCTCCGGCAGGTACCGTGGTACACACCGGAGACTTTAAGGTGGATTACACGCCGGTGTTCGGCGACGCCATCGACCTGCAGCGTTTCGCGGAGATTGGAAAGAAAGGCGTGCTGGCGCTGATGTGCGACAGTACCAACGCGGAGCGTCCCGGCTTTACCATGTCGGAGCGGACCGTGGGCCATACCATCGACGGATTGTTCGCGGAACACAGCAACAGCCGGATCATCATCGCTACCTTTGCGTCCAACGTGGACCGGGTGCAGCAGATTATTTATTCGGCCTACAAGTTCGGCAGAAAGGTAGTCGTGGAGGGCCGCAGTATGGTCAATGTGATCTCCACGGCCCAGGAGCTGGGATATATCCAGATCCCGGAGAATACGCTGATCGACATTGAACAGATGAAGAATTACAGCGATGAGCAGCTGGTGCTGATCACCACAGGAAGCCAGGGCGAGTCTATGGCGGCTCTTTCCAGAATGGCGGCTCATCTTCACAAGAAGGTATCTATCAAACCGGGGGACACGGTAATTTTCAGTTCCAACCCCATCCCGGGCAACGAAAAAGCCGTATCCAACATTATCAACGACCTGTCGGAGCAGGGAGCGGATGTGATCTTCCAGAACGTGCATGTTTCCGGACATGCCTGTCAGGAGGAGATCAAGCTCATTTATTCCCTGCTGAAGCCGCGGTATTCCATTCCGGTGCACGGAGAGTACCGTCATTTGAAGGCCCACGCGGGGATTGCCCAGAGCCTGGGAATTCCCAAGGAGAACATTTTTATGATGCACTCCGGCGACGTGCTTTCCCTGGATGAAAACGGTGCGGAGCTTGCCGTGGGACAGGCGCCTACCGGAGCCATCATGGTGGACGGCCTGGGTGTCGGAGACGTTGGAAATATCGTGCTGCGCGACCGTCAGCATCTGTCGGAGGACGGCATTATGGTGGTGGTCCTCACGCTGGAAAAGAGAAGCAACCAGCTTCTCGCGGGGCCGGATATTGTATCGCGGGGATTCGTCTATGTGCGCGAATCCGAGGATCTGATGGGAGAGGCCCGCGAGGTGGTGGAGGACGCGCTGGACGCGTGCCTGAACCGCCGGATCTCAGACTGGGGGAAGATAAAATCGGCGGTCAAGGACGCCCTTGGCGATTTCGTCTGGAAGCGCACAAAGAGAAGACCTATGATCCTGCCGATCATCATGGAGGCATAAAGCATGGATAAGGTGTCAGAATGTCTGGACAGCCTGGTGCTGGAGATGCAGGAAAGCAGAGAATATCAGAATTATCTGTGGATGGAGCAGGAAATCTCCAAGGACCCGGAGCTGAAAAGAAGGATTGACGATTACCGAATCAGAAATTACCATCTGCAGCTGTCAGAGGAAGTGGATCTGTTTGACGCGGTGGATGCTCTTGAGCGTGATTTTTACGACCTGAGGAAAAACGAGAAGGCCAACGCCTATCTGGAGGCGGAACTGGCCGTCTGTAAGATGATCCAGAAGGTCCAGCAGAGGATCACCGACGAGATTTTTGTGTTTGTACCTGAGTATTGAAGGAGTATCTATGGGCGCAAAAAAGAAAAATGCCGGCTATCGCGCGGCAGTGACCGGCGCGAGAGGCATACTGAAAATCCTGATCTATATCTGTCTGCTTCTGGTGCTTCTGTTTGCGGGGAAGACAGCGTATGATTTCGGGTATGACATTTTTAACCAGCAGCCGGCGGCGACGGCCCGGGACGGAGTGGACGTGACCGTTCAGGTGACGGAAAGTATGGACGAGAAAGACGTGGGGGAACTGCTTATCGAAAACGGGCTGATCAACGAAAGCCTGTATGTGTTCCGCGCCCAGGTGATCTTTTCCGGCTATCACGGGAAGCTGCTTCCGGGGACGTATATTCTGAACACTTCACAGACGGTGGACGATATGCTGGAGATCCTCTCCGGAAAGAACACGGAGGGACAGCCGAAGCCGGAGGACGCCGCAGGGCAGGAGTGAGAGGATGAAACCATTTAACCAGGACTGTGCGGCTGTTGCGCAGTCCACATGAGACTATTGGAGAGAACATGATCACGGAAGAACGGATGACAGCGTATATAAATTCCCTGGATACGGGGCACACCCCTTTTCTGGAACAGCTGGAGCGGGAGGCGAAAGCGGCGCAGGTTCCGATCATCCGCAGAGAAATGCAGAGCTTTCTGAAAGTTTTTCTCGCCATACAGAAGCCGGAAAGGATTCTGGAGGTGGGGACCGCCGTAGGTTTTTCCACGATTTTGATGGCGGAGTACGGACGGCCGGACGCCAGGATCACAACCATTGAGAATTACGAAAAGCGTTTTCCTGTGGCGGAAAAGAATTTCCAGGATTCCGGCTACAAAGACCGGATCACCTTTCTGAAAGGAGACGCGGCGGATGTACTGAAGACGCTGGAGGGACCCTACGACCTGATTTTCATGGACGCTGCCAAAGGTCAGTATATCCATTTTCTCCCGGAGGTGCTGCGGCTTCTGGCGCCGGGAGGCGTTGTGATCTCCGACAACGTGTTGCAGGATGGGGATGTGATCGAGTCACGCTTCGCTGTGGAGCGGCGCAACCGCACCATCCATAAGCGCATGAGGGAATATCTGTATGCGCTGAAGCACGACCCGGCTTTGCTCACGTCCATCGTTCCGCTGGGAGACGGGATCACGATCAGTGTAAAAAAATAGAAGTTATGCGCGTCCGGCCCATGGTGCAGTAATTTTGCACGGCCGGATGCTTTTTGTATTGAAGGGAGGACAATTATGAGGAAACCGGAATTGCTGGTGCCTGCCAGCAGCCTGGAGGTGCTGAAGGTGGCCGTGGTTTTTGGCGCAGACGCTGTATACATCGGCGGAGAGGCGTTCGGACTGCGGGCCAAAGCAAAGAATTTTTCCATGGACGAGATGCGGGAGGGCATCGCTTTTGCCCACGCGCGGGGCGTGCGCGTCTATGTGACGGCAAATATTCTGGCCCACAACAGGGACCTGGAAGGGGTCAGAAGCTATTTTGAGGAGCTGAAGGAGATCGGGCCGGACGCGCTGATCATTTCAGATCCGGGGGTATATCAGATCGCCAGGGAGGTCTGCCCGGACATCGAGCGCCACATCAGCACCCAGGCCAACAATACCAATTACGGGACCTACCGGTTCTGGCATGCTCTTGGGGCGAAACGGGTGGTTTCCGCCCGGGAACTTTCCCTGGAGGAGCTGAAGGAGATCCGCCAGAACATTCCAGAGGAGATGGAGATCGAGACTTTTGTCCACGGGGCTATGTGCATTTCCTATTCCGGACGGTGCCTGCTTTCCAACTTTTTTACCGGCAGAGACGCCAACCAGGGGGCCTGTACGCATCCCTGCCGCTGGAAATACGCGGTGATGGAGGAGTCCCGTCCCGGCGAGTATTTCCCGGTGTATGAGAACGAGCGGGGAACGTACATTTTTAATTCCAAGGATCTGTGTATGATCGAGCATATCCCGGACCTTGTGGAGGCGGGGATCGACAGCTTTAAGATCGAGGGGAGAATGAAGACGGCCCTCTACGTGGCTACCGTGGCGCGCACCTACCGGAAGGCCATCGACGATTATCTGGAAGACCCGAAACGGTACGAGGAGAATCTGGACTGGTACCGCAGTCAGATTTCCAACTGCACCTACCGTCAGTTTACCACGGGATTTTTCTACGGAAAGCCCTCCGGCGAGGCGCAGATCTACGACAGCAATACCTATGCGAAGGATTATACCTATCTTGGCATTGCGGGAGAGAGAGACAGCCGCGGCTGCTGTCACATCCAGCAGCGGAACAAGTTCAGCGTCGGAGAAGAGATCGAACTTATGAAGCCGGACGGGGAAAACCGGGCGGTGACGGTGAAAGCAATCTACGATGAGGAAGGAAATCCCATGGAAAGCGCGCCTCACCCGAAGCAGGATCTGTGGGTGGACCTGGGGACAGAGACAGAATGTTATGACATTCTCAGAAGACGGGAGATTGATTGACAGTATGACGATTCGTCATTTTCGCATTTTTCTTGCGGTGGCCAGAGAGGGGAGCGTCGCAAAGGCAGCGGAGGAGCTTCTGGTTACTCCGGCGGCCATCAGCATTGCGCTCCGTGAACTGGAGGATCATTACGGGGCATGTTTTTTCGACCATGCCAGCCAGCGGATGAGACTGACCGGCGAGGGAAAGGAGTTTCAGAAATACGCGGCGCATCTGATCAGCCTTTATGACGATGCAGGGCCGTCCATGCAGGACCTGGACGCCCGGGGGACCCTGCGGGTGGGCGCCAGCATCAACGTGGGAATTTATTATATGCCTGCGCTGGTGAGGGAGTTTAACAGAAAATTCCCCAATGTGACCGTGCAGGTAAAGGTGAACACCACGGAAGCGGTGGAGAAGCTGCTGCTGGAAAATCAGCTGGACCTGGCGGTGATCGGCGGCGTGGTCCAGTCGGAGCTGATCCATGTGACATACCTTTTTGTGGAAAATCATATTGCGGTCTGCGCGCCGGAGCACAGCCTGGCCAACCGGACGGTCACCCTTCAGGAGTTTCTCGAGCAGCCGCTGCTCTTCCGGGAGAGGAGCAGCGGCGCTTTCGAGAGCTTTTACCGGGCCATCGCCCAGCAGGGATATCAGGCGGAGCCTGCGTGGGAAAGCTCTTCGGCGGAGGCGCTTCTGGATGCGGTGCGCTGCGGGCTTGGCGTTACCATGCTTCCGGAAAAGCTTGCGCAGGAAGAAATAACCAAGGGGACTCTGGCGCAGATCTATTTGTCGGATTTTGTTTTCCGCAACAACGTCTGCCTGGCGCATCACAGGAACAAGTATGTTTCCTCGGTGATGCGGTATTTCATAGATACCGCCAGGAAAAGCGTGGATTAGAGGGTGCTTGAACATTGCGGGAATGAATTTTGGGCCGCGGCTGACATTGGAAAGGAATGTCAGCCGCGGCCCTTG
>JAGHIA010000002.1 GCA_017887445.1 Fusicatenibacter sp. | reverse complement strand
CCCGCGCCTCTGCGCTTTTTACGATTAATTATTAATATTATTCTTATTGGTCATCCGCAGCCGCGCCATCGCGCGCGCCAGCGATGCCTGCGTATGATAATACTCCTGCAGGCTCTGTTTCTGCCGAAGCTGCTCCTCCGCCCGCTCTTTGGCCTCTCTGGCCCGCAGCGCGTCGATCTCATCGGGCCGCTCGGCAAACTCCACCAGGATCGTCACGCGGTTATTGATCACCTGGGTGAATCCGGTTCCGATCACCGCCTCCTGCCGCTGTCCGTCCTCGGTCTGAAAACGGATCGTGCCTGTGTCGGTGGCGATCATCATATCGGAATGGTGGGCCATGATCGCATGTTCACCGTCCACCGCCGGAAGCACCAGATAGGTACATTTTCCCATAAAGAAAACCCGGTCTGCCGCGATGACTTTCAAAAAGAAGGTATTTTTTCCCACGTTCTCTGCCATCCGTCTTCCTCCTTTTCTTTATGCTTCCGCCTGCAGGGTCTTCGCCTTCTCGATCACATCGTCGATGGTACCAACGTTGAAGAACGCTGCCTCCGGATACTGGTCCATCTCTCCGTCGATGATCATCTTGAAGCCACGGATCGTCTCCTTCAGCGGAACGTATTTGCCCGGCACGCCGGTAAATGTCTCGGCCACATGGAACGGCTGGGACAGAAATCTCTGGATTTTTCTCGCCCGGTAAACGGTCTGCTTATCCTCCTCGGACAGTTCTTCCATACCAAGGATTGCGATGATATCCTGCAGCTCTTTGTACTTCTGCAGAATCTCCTGCACGCGGCGTGCCACCTCGTAATGTTCCTCGCCGACCACATCCGCCTCCAGGATACGGGAGGTAGACTCCAGCGGATCCACCGCCGGATAAATGCCCTGCTCCACGATTTTACGGGAAAGCACTGTCGTCGCGTCCAGATGAGCGAAAGTGGTGGCCGGAGCCGGATCGGTCAGGTCGTCGGCCGGCACATAAACCGCCTGCACCGAGGTGACAGAACCGTTCTTCGTGGATGCGATGCGCTCCTGAAGCTCGCCCACATCCGTGGACAGCGTCGGCTGATAGCCTACCGCCGACGGCATACGTCCCAGCAGCGCGGAAACCTCCGAGCCGGCCTGAACGAAACGGAAAATGTTATCGATAAACAGAAGCACGTTCTGATGCTCCTCGTCGCGGAAATACTCCGCCATGGTAAGTCCTGTCTCCGCCACACGCATACGCGCTCCCGGCGGCTCGTTCATCTGGCCGAACACCAGCGCCGTTTTCTCCAGAACACCGGACTCCTTCATCTCGCACCACAGGTCGTTTCCCTCACGGGAACGTTCACCCACGCCGGTAAAGATGGAATATCCGCCGTGCTCTGTGGCAATATTTGTAATCAGCTCCTGGATCAGCACCGTCTTACCTACGCCGGCGCCGCCGAACAGACCGATCTTTCCGCCCTTGGCGTATGGCGCCAGAAGGTCGATAACCTTGATGCCGGTCTCCAGAACCTCTACTACAGCGCTCTGGTCCTCAAAGCTTGGCGGGTCTCTGTGGATGACCCAGTGCTTTGTGTCCGCCAGTTCCTCGCCGCCGTCGATGGTCTCTCCCAGCACGTTAAACAGACGTCCCAGGGTCTGACTGCCGACCGGCACGGAAATGCCTGCGCCTGTGGGGATGACTTCCATATCCTTGCAAAGTCCCTCGCTGGCGGACAGCATAATACAGCGGACCGTATTGTTTCCAATGTGCTGCGCCACCTCCATCACGCAGGTTTTCTCTCCGTTTCGGACGGTAAGAGCGTCTTTCAGCATAGGAAGATCGTTATCCTCAAATTCTACGTCTACGACAGGTCCCATTACCTGCACAATCTTTCCATTCTTCATAGGATTTTCCCTCTATTCTTTCACATTAGGTAGCGATTCGTAACCGTTCAGCCTGCCACTATCCCGCTAGAGTGTGTTTGAAAATTGCTTTCTGCAAGATGTGCGTCACAGTTTGTGGGGCGTGCAGATTGCAGGAATGAATTTTCAAACATGTTCTAGGTGTTTTCGCACATTCTATGCGAAAATCCCAAGGCCTGCAGCGCGAAACTGCATGAAATGCAGCTTCTGAGCATCGCGATGAGCCGGATACCCGCATGCGTTACGTTTTCATACGATCCGTGCACTTGAATACACAGACCTGGAATTTATGATTTTCTCTGCGCCCTTGCGCCGGCGACGACCTCGGTAATCTCCTGGGTAATGCTCGCCTGCCGCGCACGGTTATAGGAAATGTTCAGCTCTCTCAGGATATCCTTGGCGCTGTCGGTGGAATTCTGCATGGCAATCATCCTTGAATTCTGCTCGCTGGAGTAAGATTCTACCAGACAGCTGTAGATCATACCGGTGATGTAGTTGGGCACGATCATATCCAGCACCGCCTTCTCGGAGGGCACCATCTCGATCTCTTCCTGGTGGATATCCAGGATCGCGGGTGTGTTCACCTGAAAGGCTGCCTTTTTCAGCGGAAGCAGCGGAATCATCCTCGGCTCCATGGTGACAGAATTGTTCATCTGCGTAAAAATAATATAAATCTCGTCCAGCTCGCCTTTGTTGAACTTATCCACCAGAAGCTCGGCAATTACCCGGGCCCGGTGCATGGTCGGCTTCTGTACCGTATAGTGGAACTGGGTGTCGATGGTCATATTCCGTCTGGTGAAATACTGACGTCCCATCTCTCCCAGCACATACAGGTAATGATCGCAGTCCCTGGCCGCCATCTGCTCCTCGGCAATCTTCTCCACGTTATGGTTGTAGGCGCCTGCCATACCCTTGTCGCCGGTGACTACCACATAGCCAACCTTCCGCTCTTTGCCCTGAACGGCGTCGCGGCTGTCGAAATAGCGGTGCTCCAGGTCCGGCACATGGCGCAGGGTACGGGCGATGGCTCCCTGGAGCGCATAAAAATACGGCTCCGTATCCTCGAGAGCTTTTTTTGCCTTTTTCAGCTTGGAAGAAGAAATCGTATACATGGCGTTGGTGATCTTCATCGTATCCTGAACGCTTCGGATCCTGTCCTGGATTTCCTTCATATTTGCCATAGCTTAACACCTGCTCTTGTCTTTAAATTCCTCTGCGGCGCTCACGATCTTCCCGATCAGCTCGTCGTCCAGCGCCTTCTTCTCCTGGATTTCCTGCCCGATCTCCGGGTGATTCCGCTCAAAGAATTCCAGCAGTTCCATCTGGTAAGCCTTCATTTTCCGCGGCTCCACATGCATCAGCTTTTTATGGGTGGCCGCTACCAGCGTGATCACCTGCTGGTGCATGTCAAGGGGATGGCACAGCGGCTGCTTCAGAAGCTCCATCAGTCCTTTTCCGTACTGCAGCTGTTCCTTTGTGGCATCGTCCAGGTCGGAGGAGAACTGGGTGAATACCTCCATCTCCCGGTACTGGGCCAGGTCGATACGGATAGAACCTGCCGCTTTCTTCATGGCCTTTGTCTGCGCCGCGCCGCCCACACGGGACACGGAAAGACCTACGTTGACCGCCGGACGCATACCGGAGTTGAACAGGTCGCTCTCCAGGAAAATCTGACCGTCGGTGATGGAGATCACGTTGGTCGGGATATAGGCGGAAACGTCGCCGGCCTGCGTCTCGATGACCGGCAGCGCTGTGATGGAACCGCCGCCTAACGCGTCGGACAAGTGGCTGGAACGCTCCAGCAGTCTCGAATGAAGGTAGAACACGTCGCCGGGATACGCCTCACGGCCCGGGGAACGCTCCAGCAGCAGGGACAGCGCACGGTACGCCACCGCGTGCTTGGACAGATCGTCGTAGACAATCAGCACATCCTTGCCCTGGTACATAAAATGCTCGGCCAGGGAAGTACCCGCGTAAGGCACAATATACTGCAGCGGCGCGCAGTCGCTGGCAGTAGCCGCCATGACAATGGAATACTCCATGGCGCCGTGCTTCTCCAGGCTGGAAACCACCTGCGCGATGGTGGACGCTTTCTGTCCGATGGCCACATAGATACAGATAACATCCTTTCCCCTCTGGTTGATGATGGTATCTGTGGCAATGGAGGTTTTTCCGGTCTGACGGTCGCCGATGATCAGCTCACGCTGGCCGCGGCCGATGGGGAACATGGAATCGATGGCCAGGATTCCCGTCTCCATAGGGGTATCCACCGATTTACGATCCACAATGCCAGGGGCCTCCTGCTCGATGGGACGATAACCGTCCGCCTCCACCGGTCCTTTGCCGTCGATAGGCTCGCCAAGGGCGTTTACCACACGGCCGATAAACTTCTCTCCCACCGGAACGCCGGCTTTCTTTCCGGTACGGGCGACTTTTGTGCCTTCCTTGATGCCCGTATCCTTTCCAAACAGGATAACGCCGATCTGATTTCTGCGGATATCCTGTACCATGCCCTTCAGACCATTCTCAAAGGTCACGATCTCGCCGTACATGGCATGATCGATGCCGTACACATTGGCAATCCCGTCGCCCACATAGATGACGGTACCTGTCTCCTGGTCCCGGGCGATGGCGTCATAGTTCTCTATTTCCTCTTTCAGGATCGAAATGATCTCTTCTGAATTAATCGAACTCAACTCACTCACCTCCGGATAATTTTATGTTCCAACTGCTGCAAACGCCCTTTCAGACTCCAGTCATACTCTCTGTTTCCCACCTTCAGGAGAAAGCCGCCAATCAGATCCGGACACTCCAGCAGATGAAGTTTTACCTCCCGGCAGTGATACTTCTTTCTCAGGAACCGCCGGATGTTTTCCATCTGGTCTTCCCTTGGCGGGGTAACGTAACACAACGTTGCGCGCAGAAGGTTCTCCTGCCGGTCCGCGTACTCCTGGTAAGCCTGGAAAATCTCCTGCGCGTTGGCGGCCTGATGATGGCCGCACATATTTTTTAAAAAGTTCTGTATCTCCTTTGGAAAAATCCGTTCCACCAGACGATATTTCGTCTCCATGGAAACGGTGGGATTTTCCAGCGCCTTCTGAACCTGCGGCACCTCCTCCAAAATCTGCCTGGTCCGGTCCACGGCCTCCCGGCTGATCTTCAGCTGGTACAGAACCACTGCGTAACTAATTGAGGTCTGTGTCATCACTATCACCTGCTTCCAGGAACTGGTCATATAGCAACTGGTCGCTGGCCGCGCCGCTCTTATCCCGGAGGATTTTCTCCGCCGCCGTCAAAGCCAGCCCGGCAACCTCCGCCTCCATCTCGCGCATGGCTTTCTCGCGCTCCAGAGCCACGGTCTCCCTTGCCTTTCCGACAATGGTCCTCGCCTCGTCGCTGGCCTGGCTTAAAATCTTATCCCGCGTAAACTGCGCGTCCTTTTTCGCCTGCTCCAGCAGCTGGTCGGACTCGGCCTGAACGGCTGCGATCTGATTCTCATACGTTTCCTTCAGCTGCAAAGCCTCGGACTCTCTGGTGCTGGCATTGTTCAACATCCCGTCCACCTTCGCCTGACGCTGCGCCAGAATATTGTCCAGCGGCTTGATCAGGAATTTCTTCAGAAGGAAGTAAAGGATCAGTATATTAATGATAATATATACCAGATTGATATCGATTCTTAACACCTGTCGCACCTGCCTTTTCTTGATCTTGTGAAGCCTTACAATTCAGATTAAAGTACGAAGATCAGCAGCAGGCCGATAACGAAACCGTAGATAGCGGTCGCCTCCGCCAGCGCCGCGCCAAGCAGCAGGGTTTTGCTGATCTTGCTCTCTGCTTCCGGCTGTCTTGCCACCGCCTCTGTGGCCTTGCCTGTGGCCAGACCGATGCCTACGCCTGCTCCGATACCTGTTAATGCTGCGATTGCTGCTCCGATTGCTACTAAATATTCCATGATATTTTTCTCCTTTTCATTCTTTTTGATTGTTTGGTAAAATTACTGCTGTTTCAATCATTGTAACCGTTATGTCACTCCTCAACCTGTTCTTTGATAAACAGAGAGGTCAGGAAAACAAAAACATACGCCTGGATCAGGCCGTCAAACACGTCAAAATACAGGCTGAACGGTATCGGCACGAACACAGGGACCACTCCCTTGATCAGTTCCATGACCACAAACCCTCCGAGAATATTTCCGAACAACCGCATACACAATGAGACGGGCCGTATGAAAATCTCCATCACATTGATCGGCGCGATCATCGGCATAGGTTCCGCGAAGGACTTTACCCATCCTTTGACACCACGGGCCTGAATACCGGAGTATTCAATGAGAAGAATGCTCATGAGCGCAAGGGCGATGGTAACGTTCATGTCCTTGGTCGGCGGCTTGAAGCCGAGCAGACCGATCATGTTGGACACACCCAGATAAAGGATTACGGTGATCATATAATTGGCGTACCGTTTTCCCTTATCCCCGAGGATATCCTCAAAGAATCCTTTGATCCAGCAGTAGAAGGATTCCAGCGCCAGCTGCTTCTTGCCCGGGTGATCCACACGAAGGTCGTGGGTCAGCCAGATAGAAACCAGCACCAGAGCCGCCATGATCATCCAGGTCACCACAACCGATTCGTCAATGTCTCCTAAGATTGGAAGACGAAAGGCTGTCTGACAGGTCAGCTGCTCAATTAAATCATCTTTAAACTCTGCCGTGTTGCTCCCTCCCTTCTGATTACTTTCTTTTCACTTTTGTAACTATTCGTAACAGTTCAGCTACGCGGAACTATTACAGCTATTCAGCCAGCTGAATAATTACTTACTTTCTACTTATTTCATAGAAGTTTAATATAAGTTACTGCTATTTTATTTTTTTGTCAATTCCTGGGGTCTTTTTTCTTTCTGCACAAAGATCTTCGATTTTTTTGTACTCTTTTTACATGAAAACTTTTAAGATAAACTGTTTTTTGTCGGATTGCCCATTGATTATTTTACTTTTTTATATATTTTACCGATTGGGCCCCGCTTGCGGATGAAAGTTCTACCCAAAATGATGTGAAAATTCGTGAAAAAGCAGACGTGATACGGCGGACGCGAACCGGCCGGGGCCGATGACCTGCGTATCCGGCGGGCGGCTGCGGAGGGTGCGGAAAATCTAAACGTCCCGGAGCCGTTCCGGCCGGGGAGCGGCGCAATTCACCAGGAAATCTTTATGATTTCCCGGTTCAGTGCGCCTCAGATTCAGTGCTGGCAGCACTGAATCTGCCCCGGCCGGAACGGCTCCGGAACGTTAAGATTTTCTCGCACCCCCGCAGATGCCCGCCGGATACGCAGGTCATCGGCCCCGGCTGGTTCGCTGGTTGTTGGCAGCCATGGAGGGCGGGACTTTGCACCGTTTAGAGTTTCCGCTGTTTCCGCGCCTGTGCAGCCGCCCCGGAGGACACATGCCGCCTGCCGCGCTCCGATTTCGTCCCCCCTACCCAAGGGTCGCCGGTGCCTGGCGCGGAGCATGAAGTCTCACGGAAATCGCGCTCTGTCCGGAAGACAGGATCTGTACCATGCTGCCGTCGGAGCCTGTCCACGTGGCTCCTGTCTCCATCATTTCTTCTGTCAGCTTACTTCCCGCGTCCGTCTCCTCCATTGCATCTGCTGCGTATTGATACAATGCGTCTGAAACCGATGAAAACGAATCCTTCTCCTGACTATTCCAGGTATATTCCACTGTCACAAGATTCTGTCTGGTCTCATCGGCAAAGATATAGATTTCCGCATACTGTACGTCACCACTCTCGGATGTGGCAATCAGACGGTCTCCGTCCGCCTCCAAGGATTCCTCTCCTGCAGCCTCCCGCACCGCTTCCTCTGCCATGCCCCATTCCAGGTTCTTAACACTGTAGCCTTCCTCTGCGCTGCCTTCCATATTCTGAAAGACATTCTCAGTCTCCGATGGCTTCTGCTCCTCCGCGCTGCATCCGCAAAGGCAGCACAGCAGTCCTGCTAAAAATAGTCCTGTGATTTTCTTCATAGTGCCCCACTCCTTTTCCTCGGCATATAATAATTCAAATCAGCGGAATCGTTCCTACGCCATAGCTCCCTCCAGATACCCCCGCTCCGCCAGCGCCTGGCGGATCTGTTCCAGAACTTCCTCTGTGGAGGCGCAGACGGTGTGAAAATGAACGCCGCTGGTGATGTTTTTCAGCGGACTGGATTTTCCTTCCCGAATTTCCCGGCAGAACGCCTCCACCCGTTTTTGGGAACCAATATTTAACTCCGCACGAATCTTCCCATACACCTCATGTTCCACAAACACGTCCATCACCACGCCGCCCAGGTCCACGATCAGGTTCAGCTCATCGGCAATCTGGGAATCAAGGTGACGCACCCGGAACACCCGCTGCACCTGGCAGACGTATCCCCGGTTGGTGGCCACAATCCCAAAACCTTCCGCCCGGAGCGCCCCGATATCCTGGACAATCACCTGGCGGCTGACGCCGCATTGCCGGGAGAGCCACTGGCCGGACACCGGTTTCTGGCTCTTTTGAATGTACTCCAGAATTTTTCGTCTTCTCTCCTCCTGCCCCATTGTCCGCATGTCCTCCCAAAACCATATTTTCTTATAGAAACTTACTCCGTAACGATTCGGCAAGCAAAACAGTTACGGCCTCCATCCATGGAAGTCCCAAAAAACGTCTAAAGAATCACACTCCCGATCTGGAAGATCAGAACTGCCAGGATCCATGCGACAGCAAACTGGAACACCACGCAGATTCCCGTCCATTTCCAGCTGCGGGACTCCCGGCGGATGGTCGCCAGGGCGGCGATACACGGCGTATACAGAAGGGCGAACACCATCAGGCAGTATGCGTTCAGCGCGCCGAAGCCCGCGTCTCCCAGCAGGGCGCCCAGGGCCGCCATGCCTTCGCCGGAGGTGATATTTCCAATCCCAAACAGCACCGAACAGCTGGACACCACCACTTCCTTGGCGGAAATTCCCGCGATCAGCGCCACAACAATCTGCCAGTGTCCAAGTCCCGCCGGAGCGAACAGCGGCTCCACTACTTTTCCTACCACCGCGCCGAAACTCTGACCAATCTCCGTGGTATAACCGGACGTTCCGAAATTCAGCAGGAACCACATCAGGATCGAAGCGATAAAAATGGTGGTACCGGCCTTGGTCAGATAATCTTTCACCTTTTCCCACACATAAATGGCGATGGTCCGCGCGCTGGGAGCCTTATACTCCGGCAGCTCGATGAGCAGATTGTACTGGCTTTTTCCCTTGTCCGCCAGATGTACGAGAAAGGCTACCAGGATCGCCACCACAAGTCCCAGCACATACATGGAATACGCCGCGATCATCGCGTACTTTCCAAAAAACGCCTGGGAAAACAAAAGATAGATCGGCAGCCTTGCGCTGCAGGACATAAACGGCGTCACCAGCATGGTGCGCAGCCGGTCATGGCGGTTTTCCAGCGCCCGGGAAGCCATGATCGCCGGCACCGTACAGCCAAAGCCCAGGATCATGGGAATAAACGCCCTTCCCGAAAGGCCGACCTTACCCATCAGTCCGTCCATCACATAGGCGACTCTTGCCATATAACCGCTGTCCTCCAGAAACGCCAGCGCCAGGAACAGGATAAAGATATTCGGCAGGAAGGTGAGGATTCCTCCCACGCCGGAGATAATCCCGTCCACGATCAGGGAGCTGAGCGCCTGATTGACCGCCATATGGTCCAGCAGCGTCTGCACATGGCCGGAAAGCATCTCGATAAACAGCGCCATATAGTCCTTCAGCCAGTCTCCGATGGTGAAGGTTAAGAAAAATACTGCCCCCATGATCAGAAGGAAAATGGGAAGGCCCAGCCACTGGTTGGTAAGGATTGCGTCCACCCGGTCGGTGGCCGCCGCTTTTTCCTCCCGGTGAACCATAACCTCGTCGATGATTTCTTCAATAAAATCATATTTCTCGTTGATGATCTGCTGCTCATAGCTGCAGACCAGCCCCTCCGGCAGCTGCACCGGATATTTTTTTGTCACCTCCGGGTCGCCCTCCAGAATCTTCATGGCGTGCCAGCGGTGATTGAACATGTCCGGATATTTTTCCTTGAGCAGCTCCTTGATCACGTCGATCTTGTCCTCGATCTCGTCGCTGTAGACCATGGCGAACTCCCGGTGATGGTCGTGGGGATGCTGGGAATGACGGTTGCCGTGATGATGGATCACCGGCGTCTTCTCCATGGGGTCCTGATGGTGGACCGCCGCGTGCATCAGGATATCCAGTCCCCGCCGCTTTCTGGCGCTGACCGGTACCACCGGGATACCCAGCATTTCCGGCAGACGGTGAAGGTCGATCTCCATTCCGCGCTTTTCCACAATATCCATCATGTTCAGCGCCAGCACCACAGGCTTTCCAAGCTCGATGAGCTGCAGCGTCAGATAAAGATTTCTCTCCAGCGCCGAGGCGTCCGCCACGTCGATGATCACGTCCACGGCGTCGCTTAAAATATATTCTCTGGATACTTTTTCTTCCATTGTATAGGAGGTCAGGCTGTAGGTTCCCGGAAGGTCCATAAGCTTCATCCGGTAATCCTGGAATTTAAAACTGCCCTCCACCTTCTCCACGGTGACTCCCGGCCAGTTGGCCACCTTCAGGTTCGCGCCGGTGTAGGCGTTGAACAGCGTGGTCTTTCCGCAGTTGGGATTTCCAATAAACGCCACGTTCAGATGTTTGTCACTCATCCCTTCTGTTCCTCCTTCACCTCAATATTTTCCGCCAGCAACCGGCCCACCGCAAACCGTGTCCCGCGGATCTTTACGATCATTGCTCCGTGGCGTTTCCGGTTCATCACCAGTATGCTGCTGCCGCAGGTCAGGCCAAGAGCCTGGAGCCTGCGCTCCATATCCACCGGAAGAGACATTCCCGTTACCGTACAGGTTGTCTCCGGCTGTACTTCTCTCAGTTTCATAACGTTTCTCCATATGTATTTCTGTTGTATATCTGCTGTCGCCAAGCGGTCTGTTCCCATTCCGCTTTTATTCAAAAAAATACTATCACAATCTTTTTTCTATTTCAAGTCCGGTAACGATTACACACTTCGCGATGGGCCGGATGCCCGCAGACACTGCATTTTCATACCACTTACAAGTCCAAAGTTTTCCCTGCCCGGAAATAAGACGGCGGAGCGCCAAACTGACGTTTAAACAGGCGGCTGAACTGGAATTCGTCGTAGAATCCAAAGCTCTGAGCGATATCGCGCAGGCCCCGTCCCTGATCCTGGCGGAGCAGCGAGCGGGCCATGTCCAGCTTCATCTGCATCTGGTATTGATGGATGGATTTCCCGGTATATCTGCGGAACCTGCTGCTGATGGTACGCACGCTGAACCCGTAATCCTTTGCCAGCTCCTCCGGAGAGAAGAACCGCTCCGGGGAACTGTAGAACCGCTGCAGGATTTCTCGCATCAGCGGGTCCGTATTCTTCTTCTCCCGCTCTCCCTCGGCGGACAGCTCCCACAGCAAAAGCTCCAGAAGCGCCGTGGTCCGCAGGCTCTGCTGCCGGCCGCCGGACCAAAATGCCTCAAGCATCTGTTCAAACAACCGGGAAATCTCCCTGCTCCCCTCGCAGTCAAACACCTTCGGCAGCCACAGTCCCTCGCCTTCGCCGGTTCCGTCCCGGTCCAGGCGCTCAAAGTGCAGATACATATTCCGCATACCCGGCGTACACTTTTCCTTGCTGAAATGGCGTCTGCCTGGCTCCAACAGGAGAATCTGTCCCTTCCGTATGGGATAGCTCTGCTCCTCCTCCCAGATCACCCAGCTTCCCTGGGTCAGATACAGCAGATCGTATACCTCCATCACCCGGTCCGGATGAAAAATCCCCTCGGGACTGTAGTTCACATTGCACTCACAGACCCGCCGCCTTTGCTCTGTCTGCAGAAAGATCATATGGTTCTCCTCCTTTTTCATTCTCCTTTTTCGTTCTGTCTTTATTGCCGAATTATACATGTTTTTTCGCCGTTTGTCCATTTCATTTTATATGTGTTATGATATACTTAAATCAGCTTATAAAAGAGCGGTATTTGTAACAGTTCAGCCAGCTGAACGATTACGGCATCCGGCCATTGAAAATCGCTTTGCGATGGGCCGGATGCCCGCAGGCACTACGTTTTCATACGATCTGTGCAGTAAATGCACAGACCTGGCTGAACAGTTACATATTCACAGCAGCCGCAAACACTTGCTGTTTGCGATGTAAAAACGTGATTCAGGCGCGAGCGACTGTAAACAGTAACTATCTGGCTTGCATATCACGAAATATCCCGAAAGGAGAACTGTGACAATGGTAAAAAAACAGGAACATGAGATTACACTGACAAATTTCCGGGTGGAGGACAGCTTCTGGTCTTACTTCCAGAATCTGGTAAAGGACGTGGTCATCCCTTACCAGGAGCAGATCCTGAACGACGAACTCCCGGACGTGGAGAAAAGCCATGCCATCGAAAACTTCCGCATCGCGGCCGGAAAGTCAGACGGCGAGTATTACGGAATGGTGTTTCAGGACAGCGACCTGGCAAAATGGCTGGAGGCTGTGGCTTACTCACTGACACTCGGCCCGAACCCGGAGCTGGAGCAGCGTGCCGACCAGGTCATCGAGCTGATCGGCCAGGCCCAGCAGGAGGACGGCTATCTGAACACCTATTTCACCGTAAAGGAACCGGAGCACCGCTGGCAGAATCTTCACGACTGCCATGAGCTGTACTGTGCCGGTCATATGATCGAGGCGGCGGTCGCCTGGTACGAGGCCACCGGCAAGAGAAACTTCCTCGACATCATGTGCCGTATGGCAGACCATATTGACAACCGTTTCGGAAAAGGCAAGGTGCGCGGCATTCCCGGCCACGAGGAGATCGAGCTGGCTCTTCTTCGTCTCTACCGGGCCACCGGCGAGGAGCGCTACCTGCGCCTGTCCCAGTATTTCATCGACGAGCGCGGAACCGCCCCGGATTATTTTGAGGAAGAAGAAAAGAGCCGCGACTGGAAATTCTGGTCCCAGGACGCTTCCGACAAAAATTACGCCCAGAACTACGCGCCGGTGCGGGAACAGGATCACGCCACCGGACACAGCGTCCGCGCCATGTATCTTTACACAGCCATGGCCGATCTTGCCGGCGAAATCCACGACGAAGAACTGTGGCAGGCATGTCTGCGGCTGTTCGACAGCACCGTCAGCCGCCAGATGTATCTCACCGGAGGCATCGGCTCCAGTGTCCACGGCGAGGCCTTCACCACCGACTACGATCTGCCCAACGATACCATCTACGCGGAAACCTGCGCCTCCATCGGCCTGGTATTCTTCGCGCGGAGAATGTTGGAACTGCAGCCTGACCGAAAGTTCTCCGACGTGATGGAGCGCGCCCTTTACAACGGTGTCCTCAGCGGCATGCAGCACGACGGAAAACGTTTCTTCTATGTAAATCCGCTGGAAGTCATCCCCGGACTTTCCGGTGTACAGCCGGAATACCGTCATGTGATCCCCAAACGGCCCAAATGGTACGCCTGCGCCTGCTGCCCGCCCAACGTGTCCCGGCTGCTCACTTCCCTGTCGGCATATGCCTGGGGCGAGGCTATCGGCCAGGAGAACACAACGGATACGGTCTATTCTCATTTATACATCGGCGGAACCTTTACCTCCAAGGCCGGCGGCGGCGTGACCATCCGCACCGAGACCGGATACCCGTGGAACGGCGGCGTAGCCTACACCGTCACCCCGGACGCGCCGGGCGCAGACTTTACTCTGGCTGTGCGCATCCCCGGATGGTGCAAAGACTTCCTGGTATCGCTCAACGGCCAGGTTCTCGACGCTCAGACGCTGGAGATCCGCCAGGGATATCTGTATCTGAACCGCTCCTGGAACAGCGGCGATCAGCTGAAGCTTTCCTTTGATATGCCGGTGGTACGCATGTACGCGAACCCGCTGGTGCGCGAGAACGCCGGATGCGTGGCTCTGATGCGCGGTCCCCTGGTTTACTGCATCGAGCAGCAGGACAACGGCCCAGACCTTCAGACCATCCGTATCCTGAAAGATTCTGTGATCACCGCCGAGGAAACCTCCGACCCGGTTCTGGGCGATTATACTGCCGTGAAATTCACCGGCCTTCGCCTGACCTGCGACGGCAGCCTGTACAGCGACGTACCGCCGAAAGCCGAGGAAGCCGTATTCCGGGCAGTTCCCTACTATCTCTGGGGCAACCGCGAAGAAGGCGGCATGCGGGTGTGGATCCCGGAAGCATAAATGTAACCATTCAGCATCTCTGAGCCATTACACATTTCGTGCTGTCAAAATACGTTCCTGTAGTTTTTCACTGTATGCGTTGGAGTAATGTAACGATTTAGCCAGCTGAATCGTTGCGGGATAATTGCGCATTCTGTGGAAAAGCGTCTCTACGGAACAGTGACAAGCGAATTAGCTACGCATAATCTTCAAAAAAAGCGCCTTCCGTTCTGTATTCTCTGCAGACCGGAAGGCGTTTTTTATTTTTCTCTTCCCCCATTTGTCAAGGGCCAAAACTTTATTAAATTTTCCTCCGTCTCGTATATTAAAAACTCTGAGTTGGAATGATTTTACCATACGAAGAAACGACAGGAGGATTCTAACATGGCTACAACTAAGGTTGAAATATGCGGAGTCAATACATCGAAGCTTCCGGTGCTGACCAATGAGGAAAAAGAAACGTTACTTATCAGAATCAAGGAAGGGGATACCGAGGCCAGAGAACGCTATATCCAGGGCAATCTCCGCCTGGTGCTCAGCGTCATCAAACGGTTTTCCAACAGCAGCGAAAACCCTGACGACCTCTTTCAGATCGGATGTATCGGCCTGATCAAGGCCATCGATAATTTTGATACGACACTAAATGTGAAATTTTCCACTTACGCGGTCCCCATGATCATCGGGGAAATCCGCCGTTACCTGCGGGACAACAACGCCATCCGCGTCAGCCGCTCCCTGCGGGATACCGCCTACAAGGCGCTCAGTATGCGCGAGGCCTACATGCGCACCCATCTGAAGGAACCTACGGTTGAGGAGATCGCCGAGGAGATCGGCATCGGCAAAGAGGAGATCGTCTACGCCCTGGACGCCATCCAGAGTCCCATGAGCCTCTACGAGCCGGTGTACTCCGAAGGCGGCGACACCCTCTATGTAATGGACCAGCTCAGCGACAAAAAGAACCGTGAGGAAAACTGGGTGCAGGACCTGGCCCTGCGGGACGCCATCGACCGCCTGGGCGAGCGGGAACGCCATATCATCAATCTCCGTTTCTTCGATGGAAAAACCCAGATGGAGGTCGCCGAGGAAATCGGCATCTCCCAGGCCCAGGTCAGCCGCCTGGAAAAATCGGCGCTGCGGACGATGAAGAATTATCTGTCCTGACGCTGTGTCCCCGTGGGCATACCGACTGCAGGAATGCTTTTTCAGCCGCACTCTAAATCATAATAGAAAATATACTGCTGCAGGATTCCCGCCGTCTCCGGATATTTCCCGAAAGGAAATCCCTGGGGATAATGCGCTTCCAATACCTGGCGGATATGGGTATCCACCGGGAACGCCTTCAGGTCGTGAAGCGCGAACAGACAGATGCAGTCGGCGACCTTCTGGCCCACGCCGCAGAGCTTCAGAAGCTCCTCTCTGGCCTGGGAAACCGGCAGAGCGGACAGAGTTTCCAGAGATACTTCGCCTTCCAGGATCATCCGCGCCGTCTCGGCCAGATAGCGGCTCCGATAGCCAAGTCCGCAGGCGCGAAGCTCCTCCTCCGGCGCCCGCCCCAGCTGCTCCGGTGTTGGAAACGCGTAATAAATTGTCCCGTCCGGCGCGGTACAGCGGCTGCCGTATGCTTCGCAGACCGTCTCGATACATTTGCGGATGCGGCGGATATGATTCTGCTGGGAGATGATGAACGTAACGATCATCTCCCACAGATCCTGGCGCAGAATACGGATTCCCTCCCCATAGGCAGCCGCCTGGGTCAGGTAAACGTCGCCGGCATCGATGCTGCCGATCACGGCCCTATAATCCCTGTCTGCGTCAAAGTATTCCCGCCAGAAGGTATCGTATTCCTCCTCATCGCAGGAAAACCAGAAGGTTTCCCCCTCCTGGCGCACTTCCAGCCAGCGGTCCGCCGCAAGGATCTGGTACACTTCTTCTTCCGTCTCCTGCTTTTTCCGCATCCGGAAACACTGCCCGGAATCACAGATTTTTTTCAGATTCATCGATGGTATATTTCTGCTGCAGCTCATTGCATCCTCCCTCTGTCTGAACAATGATCTCTGGCAACAGTTCAGCCTTGCTGAACGATTACACGCTTCGCGATGCACAGAAACTGCATTTCATGCAGTTTCGCGCTGCAGGCCTCGGGATTTTCGCGCATTCTGCGCGAAGACACCTCGCGGGATAATGAAAGGCTGAACTGTTACTATCTCTGCGCTTCTTATTTGACAAAATCAATAAAATCTTTTTCGTAAAGCTCGTACTCGACCGTTGACTGCAGCTCACCGACCTGATCTGTCCAGGAATTTTCATTCACCCGCACCTTTGTGAAGCCCAGCTGCTCGTAAACATGCTGTGCTCTTTTGTTTTTCAGATTTGTGCCAAGAACAATTTTCTCATATCCCAGATCATGAAACAGCGATGCGATCAACATACTCAGCAGAATCTTTCCGGTTCCATGGTTCTGTTTTGAAGCATCGCACAGTTTGATTCCGATTTCCGCAGTCCGATTGCCTTTGTTGTCATAATTCATTTCTCCAACTGCTCTATGGTCCATTTCAATTATCAGCCGCCTGCGGGTTGTATCTGTATCCTCCCGCAGACTGTCCGCAATACTTTGCGCTGTTTTGCCCAACCCGTTGGGAAATCCCGCATGAGCCATGATGCTGCCGTCGTTCCACCATTCGGCAAGCTGTTCCGCGTCTTTTTCTGTTGCGTTTCGGATGATCAGATTCTCGTACTTTAAAAACATCCCGTTGTCCTCCATGTTCGAGCGTAGTTTTTACTTTATAGCAAAAGAAGCCTATCTCTTTACAGAAATAGACTTCTCTTTCCACCTGGACGGAGATGGATTCGAACCATCGAAGCAATTTGCAGCAGATTTACAGTCTGTCCCCTTTGGCCACTCGGGAATCCGTCCATGTCTTTTCATTGACTTAGACAGTTTACCATATTTCGGGGACGATTGCAAGGTTTTTATTTTCGATTTTAATTCCTGCCGTGATCACCTGCCGTGATCAGCCGTAATTAACTTACTGTAATTCCATTCCTGTAAGGCCAAAAGAAGTTCCTCCAAACGCAGCCTTATTGTCATAGAAATATACTTTCAATTCTTCTACTCCCGTAATGTCAAGAGAAATGTCAAAAGGAATTGCATCCGGAGTCAAATGATAACTTCCCAATATACGCCCGTCTCCAGATATTTCAAGGGTAGTATCAAAATCTGTTGTATTATAACTTTTCATCAATACACACTGACCGGTGAGTTGTGAATAATCCCCACCAATATTGAAAGCACTATACGTCCAGGATTTTTCTTCTGTATAATTCCAGCGCGCCACCCAGCCTTCTAATCCATGTTCATAGGAATTGCCATCAAGGTCCGTCTCTCCCCTTGTATATCTGTGCTTTCCTATTTTGTATACAAAACTGTCTCCTTCATTTCCAGTATATTGCTCCTTTCCGATAATCGGAGCCTCATCCAAATACTTGTATACCATGTTCCTTGTCTGGTTTGTATCATTTACAGTGTCACACTCATAGATAAATCCATGATTTTCCATTCCGTCATCGACGTTACCTTCATTCCACGTGTCGTCCCATGTGCCATTATCACCATAGACCTGCACATGCATGTTTTCCTCGCATTCGTTGGGTTCTCCACTGTCCCATAGTGTATAATCAAAGGACTCACCTGTGATCCATGACCACTCTCCATTTGACATAGTTCCGCCGAGCCAATAGGCTGCCGATTGCCCATTTTTGATCAGATTAAAAATCTCTGTCTGTTCTTCTGGTGAGGTGATTGTCGCAAGATGACCGCCCATTTGTTCGCAGAAAGCCTCTGCTTCTTCCCAGGTCAGGTCCATTTCAAAAACCTGATAGCGTTGATCACTTCCCCATGCACTTTGCATTCCCGGTTCCTGAAAAGAGGAAAGATCCATTGGAAAACACTCGTCCACACTATCTTCCTGCAAATCTGTTAATTGATATAACGAGACAGCCAACCTATCAATTTTCTCCTGGAAGATGGGCGTCCAATACTCAGCGTCGCTTGAGAATTCCTTTACCGCAGTATTAATATTCTCATACATAGCGATCGATACCCGACAATAAAACTCCTCTGCCTGGATCAGTTTTTCAAGCAGCTCCGGATCATCCGGCTGATCCTGCAGTTTTTGGAAAATCGTGTGCACAACCGCATATACATTCTGCTGTAATTCTGACAAATATATTCCACTTAAGTCCGCCTGAAAGGCTTCTACCAAGGGCGCTGTCCAAGGAAATCTTTCGGTGAGCAACCTTGCAGCTTCTGAGGCAAATAACCAAGTTCCTTCGCTAATACTTGTTGCCGTAGATACAATAGTTCCTATAGATTTCTCCCACAAACTGTCACTTGTTACATATTCCTTTATTGTATTTTCTAAACTGGCAGCACTTACTCCCACAACATTTTTAAATTCATTTGCTATTCTAAACCAATCGTTGTCTCCCGCCTCAAAACCAAGATACTTTAAATTTTCTTGCCCCATCACATGATAAGCCAGATTATCCGTAGCTTCAATATATTTCATTTGATGCGTTATTTCCACAATCGATGACACAAACAGCATCACATAATCAGCGCTGGTAAAAATTTTTTCAGCATTTGAACGGCTCTGATTCTTTTTCGTAAAGGCTTCATAAAACTTTTCACCATATTTCTTTACCTCGCTGACATTCCCTGCACTATATGCCTTATATGCATCTTCAACAAAAGATTTTTCTTGCTTATTATAATAATATTGAATAAACCAGTCTACTGGCTCCGCAGCAAATTTGGCTATCGTCTCGAGAAATTGAAGTCCGTTTTCAGAGTGGACATCATCATAAAGTTGTTCCTGAGTAACTTGCGTATACTGCTTCACCGCATCATACTCTGACAAATTCACTTCCAGTGCTTCCACAAATGCATCATTCAGATATCCATCAGAAGTAGATGCATTTCCCATGACAAAGTCCACAATAATATCCAAGCACATCGAAAATGTTACAGTGTTCTTCCCTCCATACAACTCATAAATATCTACCAAAGAATCGTCATAATCGACACCTAAGGCTTCCCATGCAGTAAATGATGGCATACGGCAATATAAGGTGTCCTCATAAACAAAAGCCGTTGCCTTAAAATAGCTGAGAAACTGCAGCGCCGGAACTGCATAAGTGGCATGATCAACATTTAATATCGTCAGGGACACATCCTGAAAACCGTCGCTGAATGTCTGAGTTCCCGTATCAAGATCGACCGTATGAACTCCTTGCTGTATGGTAATAACTCCGTCTTTTTCTGAATATTCAGAACGTGTCAATGCGCATAGATCTTCCACCGTAATATAAAGTATCTCATCATAAACATACAGTCCAATGGATGCATCAGACACTTCATCGCTGTTAAGTGAATATGTAATTTTCTCATATTTTCCAGTTGCCGTGACTATCTGCGCGCCAGCGATCTGCACAAACAACGCTGCCAAAACAACCCAAGCAAAAATCTTATAACACCTGCTATATTTACCCATTTATAAATTCTCCGTCAGCATCTCAATAAACATCTCTCCCAGATTCCCCATGATGATAGATTCAAATTCATCATTATTGACCAGAATAATTTCATCTCCATCCTTTTTGGCTTCCATGGTGACTTGAACTTCTTTCATGGAACATTTATCAGAGTCCAATGTTTTTTGTATGTTCTTTTCCGCTTCTTCCAGCATAAGCTGATAATCATCTGTTTCGGATGCTTCCACCGCATCCGAAACACCCTGTTGAATAATAACCGGCAGCTCAGGAGTACATACCATGACTTCTGCTGTGCCGTGCTCACCATCCCATACAATATCCTCTATACGGTATGAAATTTTATTTCTGAACGACTGAACCATACTATTTTCAGAGTCATTTAATTCGAGATTTTCAATCTGATCTTCATTCTCTATCAGCAGTACTCCATCTGTCTGTATACCTGTTTTCTCCGTCCCTTGAGAATACCTCATATAGCAGATTGCAATGATGATTGCCAATCCAGCAATGATAATAATCGATGTTTTTTTATGTTTTGCCCTTGGTTTTCTGTGTGTCACTTTTTTGCCCATGCAATATGCCTCCGGATTCCTTCATAAGTATCTGAAATCAAAAGATAACTATTCTCAGGCATAATAGCCTGTTTTTCGTAACAGTTCAGCCTGCCACTATCCCGCGAGGTGTTTTCACACAGAATGTGTGAAAATCCCGAAGCCTGCAGTGCGAAACTGCATGAAATGCAGTTTCTGTGCATCGCGAAGCGTGTAATAGTTTAACTGCGCTGAACTGTTACTGTTTTTCATCCCACCTGCTCCCATCTTCCCCCATCTGGCATGTTCATCCCGATATGGAAAACCTCGATTCTATACTGGATATCATTTTCCAGCGGCCCTGTATAAAACAGACCATCGGCGGCAGCCGCCAGTATTTCGCCGTTTATTTCATTGGTCACCAGTCTCAGACCGTCCGTGACATGACGAATAGGATCTTCCTTACTGCCCAGATATTCATACAGCTCGCTCCACGCAACCTTTCCTTCAGAGTCTGTCGTATACTGAGAAAGATAAAACTTGTTTCTGTATTCACAGTTTGGAATATACTTCAAATTTACGCCGCTTTTTATATGTACGAGATCATTTTTCTCAAAATCCCAGCAGGAAAGGACTGTGCCTTCTTCCTGATAGCTTTCAAAATAAAGAGCGTTTTCATTTGCCACAATAAGACTTCCGATATCCTGCTCTCCAGTCTCCCGAAAGATCTCCGATATTTTTCCAGTCTCTGTCTCATATTTTTTCACAATCAGAGGATTCGATAAGTAATCCACCGATTCCGACGCCGTATAGTAAAGGTTCCCCGCTTCATCATACGCCATGGTGACCACATGATCATCGATCTTCGTCACACGCAAAGAATCTGTATCAATTTCATAAAGAGGCTTTGCACTGGGATCTGTCCTTCCGCCGATATAAAAGAAATGCTCTCCTCCGATCAGAGCATCCACATTTCCCTGAAGATCCTCCGCGGCAATTTCTCCGGACTGCCCGGTTTCCGTATCGTAATACATCAGGTGCTTCGTCACCACATCCATTTCCGGTCCGTCATACTGAAAATAAACGCGGCTTCCGATTTCTCCGATCAGCGCCCCATAGGGCAGATCAGACAGAAGCAGCTCCTCCTCTTCCCCATAGGTGTATTGATACAAACAATCGTCCATCATAAAATAAGCCTTATCCTTTTCATCCACCAATGCGTTTGTAATATTTCCTTTCACCTTGTATTTCTCCGTATCGCCAGGATCAGCGGAAAGTGGATTGACATAAAAAACACAGATTGTTTCTCCATTTGCCAACGGATGGACCATCGCTGCGTTCGCTCCGCGTTTTGCCAGCTGAGCGCTGCTGTTTCCCACGGAAAGACTTGCCTGTGTGCGGTTGGAAATTTCCGACGTTTCTTCCTCGTCTTTCTCCTTCGACTCCTCCGGCCCGCTGTTTTTCTGGGAATCCTTCTCCGGTTCGCTGCTGTCCCGAGAATCCTCCTCCAGCTCACTGCTGTCCTGGGGATCCTCCTCCAGCCCACTGCTGTCCTGGGGATCCTCCTCCAACTCGCTGCTGTCCTGGAGATCCTCCTCCGGCTCACTGCTTTCCTGCAGTTCACTTTCCTCCTGAACCACAGACTCCTCCGCCAGGGAAATTCCGCCAACGTCTTCCTGGTCCCCGGAACATCCCGTCAGCAGTACGCTCATCAACAGCAGAACAACCAATTTTTTCATCTCATATCCTCCCATGTCATAAAATATTGTAGCAATCCAGCCAGCGCTGATAACAGTTCAGCCTTGCTGAACGATTACACGCTTCGCGACGCACAGAAACTGCCTTTCATGCAGTTTCGCGCTGCATGCCTCGGGATTTTCGCGCATTCTGCGCGAAAACACCTCGCGGGATAGTGGCAGGCTGAACTGTTACGCCAGCGGAACCGTCACGCTATCCGTCCATTGAACATCGCTTAAAGCCTGCGGGTATACTCCTCCACCATCTCACGGACAAATTGACAGCTTTCCTCTGCCGTACACACCTGGGGACATTCCGGCAAAAACCGGATAAATCTTCCGAAAGAGATCCCCAGACTTTTTTCATGGATCTGCAGAACGCGCCACTGTTTTCCGGAAGTCCGGAAGATAATATCGCTCTGTCCGTTTTCATAGAAAGTCATGTAAAAATCCCTTGGCATATTTAAAAGTCCTGGACGGATCAGCTGCGCATGCACCTCCCCGGCCTCCATCATCCGCTGCATCCTTTTCAAGGCTTCCAGCCGTTCCTCCCGGGAAAGCTTCTCCATCTGATCCGCGATAAGATCGACAATGTTTCCATCATCCATAAAATCGCGGATTCCCTCCTCCGTAAAGAACGTCAGGTAATCCTTGCTTTCTACGCACTGCTGACAGTACTCCTTATTGGATGTCAAAAACACCATCAATTCCTGCTTTTCCGCAAACGTAGGCTTCAGATGCTTCACGATCATTTCCATAGAAACCGCCCCCTGCACCGGTGCAGGCGTCAGCACCGCTGTCACTTTATTGAACTGCGCGACTCTTTCCCCGTATTGCTCCGAAATCCCATTGACACCTTTCTCTTCCATAAACAGTTTTTCCGTCTGCCCCAGATAGTTCTCAAAAATTTCCCGGAAAAACTTTATTTTTCCGGCATTCTCGTACAGATTCCATACTCAAAATCAGGACTCATCTGTACCATTCCATTCTCCGTAAGAAAAAGGTACGGCAGCACATTCATATTGTAAAAATGAGACTGCACCCGGTCATAATAATAGTGGACTTTATATTTGCAGGAAGATCTCAGCAGCGGCGTCATTCTGTTCAGACACTGAAGATTGTATCTGTTTTCTTCTTTTTCCACGCTTTCTTCCAGACATATGAGATGGCGTACCTCGCAGTCCGCACGGTCCGCACAGTAAACGGCCAGCATTTCAAAAAGAAAACTCGTCTCCGGCTGGCAGATCATACGAAACACCGGAGACGGACGCTCCGCCTCCTCTTCTATCAGCATTTTCAGACAGGTATTTACATTGTTTTTTCCGCAGATGACCAGCTCCTGGCCGGAAACGTAGTCCTCCTTCCGCGATTCCATATGCTTTTCGCCGAGCACCTTTTTCTCCGGATGCAGATTTTCTATCAATGAAAGAATGATTTTTCTCTCATAATAAATATGTTCCCCTACATCCGTAATGTGCCATGCCTCCAACAACAAACTTCGGTCATGGGGCGTCAGCTCCAGGGATTTGGCGATCTTCTCCACCACCTGCACGGAACTTGGGCGTCTCGTTCCATGAACGATCTTATACATCAGCGACCGGTCCATCCCACAGATTTTTGCCAGCGTATAAACCGGCATCTTTTTTTGTTCTACATATTTCTCCAGTTTATCAGAAAAAATCGACATATTCCTCTCCCCTTAACATTCATACACATCTCTAATCGTATATTCTATGTTCCAGAAACATTGCTCCAAAAGCCAGAGCCGGTACTCCCACAAGGATAAGCGCCGCACCGCCGCCAAAAACGACAACCGAGCACAGCGCGATATACAGAACCATGGGCGCCGCGTACATGACAAACAGATTGCCCACAATATTGAACACCGCGTTCAGCGTAAAGTCTTTTTTCAGCGACACAAGAACCATGACCACAATCAAAAGGCAGCTTACGATAACGGCGATCCTGTTCCATTTTTCAGGAAATATGTATCCGGCGGTTTTTGCCATATTTTCCGCCAGAAGCCACAGGGACACAGGCGCCACATACCGGAAAGTATTGCTTTCCAGATCGTCTCCCCGGAACGAGTAAGCAAAAAATGAAATAGTTCCCACGATCGCGAACAGGAAAAAGACGACCTTGTTTTTCTCAAAAATATTGAAAAGTAATTCATTCATAGATTCTTTCCTCCTCCGTCCTCACAGCCAGTTCTGCACCAGGAGGCAGATCTGATACACCGCCCACCATATGACGGCACAGATAAAAATATATCCCTGCGTTCCCGTCAGAATGGCGGTCAAAAGCATGGTTGCTATCATACACCGCAGCTTGATACCCAGATCTTCGTCTTCCGCCGCAGCCATAGGTACCCCAGCGACAATCGCCCCCAGGATGATCGCCAGAAGCACTCCCCACCATTCAATTTCTCCATCGGACGTAAAAAAACTGTTCAGCTGATCTCCAAACAGTCCTTTTGCAAGAAACCCTGCATACTCATATCTGCCATTTACCATATTTTCAATGATTTTATCCATGTCCATTTTCTTTTTTGCAGCAACTCAGTAACTATTCAGCCAAGTCTGTGCATTTACTGCACAGGCCGTATGAAAACGTAACGCCTACAGGCATCCGTCCTATCGCCAAGCGATTTTTATTGGCCGGATGCCATAGCTATTCAGCCGTCTGAATCGTTACGCAACCCTGCCGATGCAGTTTCTCCCTCAATAAATTCTCTTCCGAAACAACTTCCGCCGTCTGGCTGCCGCCCTCCCTCCCTCGTTCCGTATATAGCTGAAAAAACTTTATACTATAATATCAAAGTCAAAAGCTGTGCCCGCAGATGGATTGGTGCAACGATTCAATCAGCTGAACTGCTACGGGTTTGCGGCTGTTCACAGTAAGCGCTTGTAACTGCTGTGAATCGCAGCAACAGATTCTGACCTGACATCTTATCACAAATATAATACGGGAAAAGAAACAGGACAAGCGATGACAAAAAAAGTGGACACCCATTTTTTAACCTGGTTACTGTTCACAGGTACCCGTAAACAGTAACTGAACCTGTTTCTTTTCCCGTATAGAATTAATTCCAGTCAATCTTCGCAGCATCACGCAGCGTCAAGTCCTTCCGCCTCGATCACCGGTTCATCCCACGCACAAACGCCTCCGGCTTCACCGTCAGCTCCGCCCACGCCGGCCGGAATCCGCTCCTTATGGCATTTCGCGCGGATCTGATGTTCGACCAGGCACAGCAGTAAAACGGCACTTTACCCCGCTCCAGGATCTCATATGCCAAAGCGCTGGTCACCGCGCTGGCAATTCCCTGGCGGCGAAACTTTGGCAGCACATCCACGCCGATCTGCCACATCTGTTCACAGTCCGCCGAACAGCCGGCCAGTCCCACCAGCGTTCCGTCCTGATACGCCCCGACGCCAAGCACATCCAGCTCCTTCCGCTTTCCACACAGGGCGTTGGACCACTGATCCGTATACAATTCCTGAAAGTCCTCCGGCCCCAGCACCCGCAGCTCATAGCTGCACGGCAGCCGCTTCAGCTGTCTTACGTCCGGCAGAAAATACTCCGCCATAAAGCACACCATCATTCCATGCTTCTGAAACGCTTCGTTGAGCACATGCAGGTTCGGCGTCTCAAAGCAATGCTCTACCGGGTATTTTTCAATGTACTCTCTGACCAGTTCCTCATACTTTCTGTCAATGGAAGCGACAAGATTGCTTCCATAAGAAACCAGATCGCATACAAACGGCAGTTCCAGATACCTGCGCGCCTCTGGATGTTTCGCCGAGGCGACGATCACGTTTTCCGGCCGCAGGAAATCCTCCGCTTGACAGTTTGCATCCACCGCGGACTGCTCCATGGCAATCCGGTATATTTCCTCGTTTGTCATACGCTACCTCCTCATTCATTGTAACAGTTCAGCCTTGCTGAACTATTACACACTTCGCGATGCACAGAAACTGCATTTCATGCAGTTTCGCGCTGCAGGCCTTGGGTTTTCGCGCATTCTGCGCAAAAACACCTCGCGGTATAGTGGCAGGCTGAACGGTTACCATTCATTTCAGATTATGTAACCATGCAGCAAAGCCGCACGATCATCAGATTATTTTTATTCCGATGATAAAAACAGCAACTATTCAGCCAGAGGAACAGTTACCAGAAATCGAACGGTCTTGTAATAAAAAAACGCCGCCCGCAATCCCCTTCTCCGAAGAGAACGGTAACCGCAGGCGGCATTTTTTATGGTCTAAAACACAACAGTTCAACGAAGCGGAACCGTTATGTCAAAGCGAGCATGCCCCGGCGGCGCTCGCCGTCCGCCGCGACATGTCATAAAAATCTCTTATTCTTCCGGGCTGTACAGAGTAACCAGTCTGTTCAGGTAGCTGTAGCGTGCCTTTGCCTCGTCCTCGTTCTTAGCAAACAGTCTTGCAGCCTTCTCAGGATTGGAGCGTTTCAGAGAATTGTAACGAACCTCTCCATCCAGGAATTCCTGATAATCTCCGCTCGGAGCCTTGGAATCCAGTGAGAATGCGTTCTTGCCTTCTGCTGCCAGAGCCGGGTTGAAGCGGAAGCAATGCCAGTAACCAGCTTTTACTGCCAGTTCTTCCTCTGGCTGAGCTTTGCTCATACCCTTCTTGATACCGTGGTTGATACACGGAGCGTAAGCAATGATCAGGGACGGTCCCGGATATGCCTCAGCCTCTGCGATGGCTTTTACGGTCTGTGCGTAGTCAGCGCCCATAGCGATCTGCGCAACGTATACATAACCGTAGCTCATTGCGATGCTTGCCAGGTCTTTCTTCTTCACTTCCTTACCGCCAGCGGCAAACTGTGCTACCGCGCCGGTCGGAGTTGCCTTGGAAGACTGTCCGCCTGTGTTGGAGTAAACCTCGGTATCGAATACCATGATATTGATATCCTGTCCGCTTGCGAGAACGTGGTCAACACCGCCGAAACCGATGTCGTATGCCCATCCGTCGCCGCCGAAGATCCACTGGGATTTCTTCGCCAGGAAGTCTTTGTTCTTAACGATATCTCTGCAAACATCGCAGTCGATATCTTTGATTGCCTCAACCAGCTTGTCTGTTGCTGTGCCGTTGGTCGCGCCTACGTTGAAGGTATCCAGGTATTCCTGGCATGCTGCCTTCACTTCCTCGGAAGCGTTCTCATTGTTCATCACAGACTCAACTTTCGCTTTCAGTCCGCCGCGGATCGCTTTGTTTGCCAGAAGCATTCCGTATCCGAACTCAGCGTTGTCCTCGAACAGGGAGTTGGACCAAGCCGGACCCTTGCCTGCGTCGTTGACGGTGTACGGTGTGGACGGTGAGGAGTTGCCCCAGATGGAGGAACATCCTGTCGCGTTGGCAATGTACATTCTGTCGCCGAACAGCTGGGTGATCAGTTTCGCGTACGGAGTCTCGCCGCAGCCTGCGCATGCGCCGGAGAACTCAAGCAGCGGTTTCTTGAACTGGCTGCCCTTAACGGTGGTCTCTTTGAACTTAGCGACAACGTCTGTCTTCTCCGGAAGTGCAGCCGCATAGTCGAAGTATTTCTGAGACTCAACGTTTGCCGCGAGATTTTCCATAGCCAGAGCTTTCACGCCCTTCTTGCCAGGACATACGTTTGCACAGGAGCCGCATCCGGTACAGTCAAGAGCGGAGATCGCCATTGTGAAGGTGTACTCCGGCATACCGGTCATCGGCAGAGTCTTGATGCCTTCCGGTGCGTTGGCAGCTTCCTCAGCGGTCATAGCAACCGGACGGATGACTGCATGCGGGCAGACATATGCACAGCGGTTACACTGGATACAGTTCTCCGGCTGCCATACAGGAATGTTGACCGCAATACCGCGTTTCTCGTATGCGGATGTTCCGGACGGAGTAGAGCCGTCTACGAAATCCTTGAATGCGGATACCGGCAGGGAATTTCCTTCCTGTGAGGTAACCTTGGACTGAATAGTGTTGACAAATTCAATAACTTCCTTGGAGCCTTTTTCTGCATGTGTGGACTGAAGTCCCTCGTCTGCAGCGTCTTTCCAGCTTTCCGGAACCTGTACTTCTTTTACCTGCTGTGCGCCTGCGTCGATGGCTGCCCAGTTCTTTGCAACAACGTCGTCGCCCTTGCGTCCGTAGGTAGCTTTCGCGGCTGCTTTCATCAGCTCGTTGGCCTTGTCCTGCGGAATAATGTCAGCCAGCTTGAAGAACGCGGACTGCAGGATGGTGTTGATACGGGTCGGTCCCATGCCGGTCTCGATACCGATCTTCACACCGTCGATGGTGTAGAACTTGATGTTGTGGTTGGCGATAAACGCTTTTACCTGGCCCGGCAGATGCTCTTCCAGTCCAGCCTCGTCCCACGCACAGTTCAGAAGGAAGGTTCCTCCGTCTACCAGTTCCTGAACCATGTTGTATTTATTGACATAAGAAGGATTATGGCATGCAACAAAGTTCGCTTTGTGGATCAGATATGTGGATTTGATCGGTTTCTTACCGAATCTCAGGTGAGACATGGTAACGCCGCCGGATTTCTTGGAGTCATAATCAAAGTAAGCCTGCGCGTACATATCTGTGTTGTCGCCGATAATCTTGATGGAGTTCTTGTTTGCGCCTACGGTACCGTCCGCGCCAAGTCCCCAGAATTTGCAGTTGATGGTTCCTTCCGGAGTGGTAACGATCGGAGCGCCGACTTCCAGAGACAGGTTGGTCACATCGTCTACGATGCCGATGGTGAATTTTTCTCTCTCTGTGTTGTTGTAAACAGCAACAATCTGTGCCGGTGTGGTATCCTTGGAACCAAGGCCGTAACGTCCGGTATAGATCTTCACAGCGTCAAACTTGCTGCCCTTCAGAGCTGCCACAACGTCCAGATACAGCGGCTCGCCAAGAGCGCCCGGCTCTTTTGTTCTGTCCAGAACGGAAATCTGTTTAACGGTCTCAGGAATCGCGTCGATGAGAGCCTGCGCGCAGAACGGACGGTACAGACGTACTTTTACAACGCCGACTTTCTGTCCAGCTGCCATCAGGTAATCGATGGTCTCCTCGATGGTATCGCAGACAGAACCCATAGCGATGATCACATGCTCTGCGTCTGCTGCTCCGTAATAATTGAACAGTTTATAGTCTGTTCCGATCTTCTCATTTACTTTGTCCATGTACTCCTGTACGATTGCCGGAAGGGCGTCGTAATACGGGTTACATGCTTCTCTTGCCTGGAAGAAGATATCCGGGTTCTGTGCGGAACCTCTCTGGCACGGATGGTTCGGGTTCAGCGCATGTTTGCGGAACGCGTCTACGGCATCCATATCTACCAGGTCTTTCAGGTCTTCGTAATCCCATGTCTCGATCTTCTGGATCTCATGAGAGGTACGGAATCCGTCGAAGAAGTTGATGAACGGAATTTTTCCCTTGATGGCGGCGCAGTGCGCAACCGGGGTCAGGTCCATAACTTCCTGTACGCTGGACTCGCACAGCATTGCTGCGCCGGTCTGACGACAGGCGTAAACATCAGAGTGATCGCCAAAGATGGACAGCGCGTGGCTCGCAAGGGCACGGGCAGATACGTTGAACACGCCCGGAAGCTGCTCGCCAGCGATCTTGTACAGGTTCGGGATCATCAGCAGAAGTCCCTGGGAAGCGGTATATGTGGTCGTCAGGGCGCCTGCTGCCAGAGAGCCGTGAACAGCGCCTGCCGCACCAGCCTCGGACTGCATCTCGGTTACCTGAACTTCCTGGCCGAAGATGTTCTTTCTTCCCTGGGTTGCCCATTCGTCTGTCGCTTCCGCCATGACAGATGATGGGGTGATTGGGTAAATCGCTGCTACGTCGGAATACGCATAGGATGCGTGTGCGGCAGCATGATTACCGTCCATGGTTTTCATTTTTCTTGCCATTTCTTTATATCCTCCTTATTAGAAATCCCATACATATCTGAATTATAACACTCTTTTTGGACAATGTCCACGATTGTTGATGAAATAAACGAAATGTATTGTTAAAAATACATAAACTTTGTTATTTTTGTATCAAAGTATGGGTGGGGGCCAAAGAGGCGCAGCGATGGCGGGCGGACGGGCCAGACGAGGGGGTGCGGGGCGCATGGGCGGGTGCGAGGGCGGCTGAAAGGGCGTGGAAAATCTAAACGTCCCGGCGGCAT
>JAGHIA010000071.1 GCA_017887445.1 Fusicatenibacter sp. | reverse complement strand
GCCGTGCACAAAAAGCTCATCGTAGCTTGCTTCAGCAAAGGCAACACGCAGGACATACGTGCCGTTGGGGCAACACCCAGGGAGCTCCGGGAACTGGTGGACTGGCTAAAGTAGGGCGGCGGGGCCATGGCTGCTATGGAGAGCACGTCATCGTATTGGAAGCCTCTGTACAACATCCTTGAAACCTGCGGACTGAAAGCAAACTTTAAATGAGCCCGCGAATGTTACTGTTTGCGAGGCACGAGTGAACAGTAACTAAAAACGCAGACAGAATTGCTTCATAGGCTCATAACCGTTGCCATCACGATAATATTCTGATAAAACAAAGATAGAATAAATAGTACGAAAGGAGTACATGAACATGATACAAATTCGCCCTGTTTCTGACCTTAGAAATAAATTCCCAGAAATCGAAGCCATTGTTAACAGTGGAAGTCCTGTATACCTTACAAAAAACGGATATGGTGCAATGGTCGTACTAAGTCTGGAAGAATATGCAAATTTCACAGATAATATTGAAATGAAACTTGACGAAGCTGACAGGCAAGCAGCAGCAACAGAAGAAAGACTTTCCCATGAAACACTTTTTAGCCATGCAAGGAGTGTGGTACATGGAAAGTAAAACCTATCAGCTTGGAACCAGGGCGTTTTCTCTGTTTAGCCAGATGCCGGTGATTCCCGCCTGGCGGGGACATTTGACATCGCTTTCCTGAGAGTCTCCGATATGGATGACTTCTTCCGAATGCAGGCCGGTCTTCTGAAGGGCATAGAGAAAGATTTCTTTCCGTGGTTTTGAGTATCTTGCCTGTTCGCTGGTGATGATGCCCTGTGGGCGTAGTCCGTGTGTTTTTATTGACAGGTCACTGCCGCGTTTTCTATGGTAATGGCTTCTGTCGGGCAGATTTTTTCACACTGACCGCATTGATCACAATTTGGAAGCGAAACCGGCGTCACGGGCATACCCATTGACTGTTTATACGGAAAATTCCCGGGAACTTTCACGGATTCCTGGATCTCCGTCTTCAGTTTCTCCAAAACCTTCCGCGCAAATAGCTTGCTGTGGACAGAATTATCATAAATTCCTCGTGTCTTCCATACTGCCGGTAAGCGGCTTTGCTATGGCACAGGACCAGCTTTTACAGCAAATCCGAAATACGGATTTTTAAATCTGCATAAATCGCGGATGTAATTTCATCCCCAAAAGAATACTGAAAAGAATCTTCTTTTTCGCCGAACGAATATACCTGCACAGTTTCTTTCGCGGGGTTGACGATCCAATATTCAAGAACTCCGGCTGTGCGGTATTTGAATAATTTCGTAAGATAATCCATCCGCTGACTGCTGGGTGAAGTAATCTCGATGATCCAGTCCGGCGCGCCGGCACACCCTTTGTCCGTCAGTTTGTCCGGGGAACATATCACACTGATATCAGGTTCGACATAGTTTTTATCGTCTTCATTCAAAAACACAGCAAACGGGGCAGGGTAGACCTCACATGAGCCCTCTTTTTTCATAATGTAATTTCTGATCGTTGCGGACAGCTCCATGAGCAGTTTCTGATGTATCCGGCTCGGCGGAGCCATCATATATAATTTGCCGTCGATCAGTTCGGCGCGCTGGCCGTCGGGAAGTTTATAAATATCTTGAACGGTGTAAAATTGCTCTTTGGGTAGTGGCATGGTAACACATCCTTTCATGATTGCGGTCGGCGTTAGCTTATAATTTCACTTTCATTTTCCCCGCAAAGTGGGGCATGCAGATTGCAGGAATTAAGTCCCCACTCATCCTCTGACAAGCTGCTCAATTCTGATACCATCCGTCGCTTAAAAGAATTTTCATCTTCTTTATATAGCTGTGCAGCAAAGCCGGCGAGTTCTTAATTCTTTGTAATTTCGCAGAAAATCTCTCCGGAACCGTTCCGAAGCCATCTTTTCTTAGCGTTTTAATCCTTTCGTGTATCTCCAAATCCTCATCTCCTATGAGGAAAGTATAGCACATAAAAAAATGCTTGCAAAGCACAAAACAAAAGAAAAACCAGCACATAAATGTGTTCCTGCATTTCCGGTGGTACCATAATGTAAATAGAAGGGAATAATAACAGCAAAGACAGGCTGCCATGAGAGCAATCTCTATGGCAGCTTTTTTGGCAGCAACTTTTTGCGTATAGGAGCAGCCCGGGCGTGGAACATCATGCTCTCGCTGCTTCTGCTTTTAAAGACCAAGATAGTAAACGCTATTGGCGGAAAAAGTAGCGAAAAACGCGCGGCAGCGGCTGTTTTCACAGCCGCTGCCGCAGAGCATATCAAAAGTGACGATCCAAAAATGTTTTCCTTATGCCGCCTTACTCCCCGATTGCATTTCCGGTGTAAAGCTGATAATATTTTCCTTTTTCTTCGATCAGCTGGTCGTGGGTTCCCCGCTCGATGATCCGGCCCTGCTCCAGTACCATGATACAATCCGCGTTGCGGACCGTAGACAGCCGGTGGGCGATAACAAAACTGGTTCTTCCGCTCATCAGCTTATCCATACCATCCTGGACGATGCGCTCGGTTCTCGTATCGATGGAGCTGGTAGCCTCATCCAGGATCAGAACCGGCGGGTCGGCAATGGCCGCCCGGGCAATGGCCAGCAGCTGCCGCTGCCCCTGGCTCAGGTTGGCGCCGTCGCCGTGGAGTACCGTGTCATAGCCGTCGGGCAGACGGCGGATAAATCCGTCGGCGTTGGCCAGCCTGGCCGCCGCGACCACTTCCGCGTCCGTAGCGTCCAGCTTTCCGAAGCGGATATTCTCCGCCACCGTTCCGGTGAACAGGTGCGTATCCTGAAGTACGATGCCAAGGGAATGTCTCAGGTCGTCCTTGCAGATCTTCTCAATATTGATGCCGTCATAGCGGATTTTTCCATCCTGAATGTCGTAGAACCGGTTGATCAGGTTGGTAATGGTCGTCTTTCCTGCTCCGGTGGAGCCGACGAACGCGATCTTCTGACCCGGCTTCGCGTACAGGGAAACGTCGTGAAGTACGATCTTCTTGGGATCGTAGCCGAAGTTTACATGCTCGAAGACCACCTCGCCCTTCATGTCAACATAATCCACGGAGCCGTCCGCCTGGTGGGTATGTTTCCACGCCCAATGGCCGGTACGCTTCACAGTTTCCGTCAGCTTTCCGTCCTTCTCCACCGCGTTGACCAGCGTTACATAGCCGTTGTCCTCCTCCGGCTTCTCGTCCATCAGGCGGAACACCCGCTCCGCTCCGGCCAGCGCCATGACGATGGCGTTCAGCTGCTGGCTGACCTGGTTGATGGGCATATTGAAGCTCTTGTTGAAGGTCAGGAAGCTGGCCAGACTTCCAAGGGTCAGTCCCGTGAAGCCGCTCAAGGCCAGCGCGCCTCCGGCGATGGCGCAGAGCACATAGCTGATATTTCCCATCTGGGCGTTGACCGGTCCGAGAATGTTCGCAAAGGTGTTGGCACGGTCCGCGCTCTCAAACAGGCGGTTGTTCAGTTCCCGGAAGTCCTTGATGCTCTCTTCCTCATGGCAGAACACCTTGACCACTTTCTGGCCGTCCATCATCTCCTCGATAAAACCGTTGACCGCGCCAAGGTTTTTCTGCTGCTCGATAAAGTATTTTCCGCTTCGCCCCGCAATGGCTTTCGTGGAGAACATCATCAGGGTCACCATCACCAGCGTCAGCACTGTCAGCGGAACGCTGAGGATGATCATGCTGACAAAGACGCTGACCACCGTGATCAGGCTGTTGACGATCTGCGGGATACTTTGGCTGATCATCTGGCGCAGGGTGTCAATATCGTTGGTGTAAATGGACATGATGTCGCCGTGGGCGTGGGTATCGAAATACCGGATCGGCAGCTTCTCCATATGGGAGAACATGTCGTCGCGGAACGCGCGCATACATCCCTGGGTCACATAGATCATGATCCGGTTATAGGTAAAGGTTGACGCGACGCCGATCAGGTAAAAACCGGCCACCCGCAGGATGGCCATGGCCAGCGGCCCGAAATCCGGGTTCTCCTGGCCGAGCATCGGCGTGATATAGTCGTCAATCAGCGTCTGCATAAACATCGTGCCCTGCACATTGGCAAGTACACTGGCAAAAATCAGTACGATGACAACGATCCACTGGATCATGTATCGTTTCATCACATATCCCATAAGCCGCCGGAAAATCGCCATAGGGTTCTTCACCTGGGATTTTACTCCGGCCGGCGCTCTGTTCGGTCCTGGCATTATTCTTCACCTGCCTTTTCATCAAAGTCTCCGCCGCCCTGCGTCTGAGATTCATAAACCTCCCGGTAGATCTCATTGTTCTTCAGCAGGTTCTCAGGTGTGTCAAAGGCGTCGATGCACCCTTCGTTCATGACGATGACGCGGTCCGCATGTTCCACGCTGGAGATACGCTGGGCGATGATCAGCTTCGTCGTGTTGGGAATCTCCTCGGCAAAAGCCTTGCGGATCTTCGCGTCTGTGGCTGTGTCCACGGCGCTGGTGCTGTCGTCAAGGATCAGGATCCGCGGCTTTTTCAGCAGCGCCCGGGCAATACAAAGTCTCTGCTTCTGTCCGCCGGAAACGTTGCTTCCGCCCTGCTCGATGTGGGTGTTGTAGCCGTCGGGCATTTTTTCGATAAACTCATCGGCGCAGGCCAGCTGGCAGGCGTGGCGGCACTCCTCCTCCGACGCGTCTTTGTCGCCCCAGCGGAGATTGTCCAGGATGGTTCCGGAGAACAGCACGTTTTTCTGAAGCACCACGGATACCTGATTTCTCAGCACCTCCATGTCGTAGCTTCGCACATCATTTCCGCCTACCCGGATGCTGCCGTCCGTGACATCGTACAGCCGGCTGATCAGGTTGACCAGACTGGTCTTGGCGCTTCCGGTTCCTCCGATGATACCGATGGTCTCGCCGGAGCGGATCGACAGATTGATGTCCTTCAGCACCGGCTCCTGGTTGTCCTTTTTATAGGCAAAGAAAACGTGGTCGAACACGATGCTTCCATCGGGAACCTCCATGACCGGCTGCTCCGGATTGGACAGATCGCTCTTTTCATTTAATACTTCCGTGATACGTCTGGCGCTGGCAAGACTCATGGTAACCATAACGAAGACCATGGACAGCATCATCAGGCTCATCAGGATATTCATGCAGTAAGCCAGAAGGCTCATCAGCTCTCCGGTGGTCATGGATGTTCCCACGATCATCTTCGCGCCCAGCCAGCTGATCAGAAGAATACAGCCGTAAACGGTAAACTGCATCAGCGGCGCGTTGAAGCTTAGGTTTTTCTCTGCCTTTACGAAGATCCTGTAAATGTTCAGGCTGGCTTTATGGAACTTGTCTGTCTCATAGTCCTCCCGCACATAAGCCTTTACCACGCGGATGGCGGACACGTTTTCCTGCACGGACGCGTTCAGGTCGTCGTACTTTGGAAACGCCTGCTGGAAATACTTGGTTGCGTTGTTCATGATCAGGAACAGGCAGATCCCGAGGATCACTACCGCGATCAGGTAAATGCTGGCAAGCCTTGCGTTGATCGTGAACGCCATCACCATGGCGCAGATCATGCTGGACGGCGCGCGCATACACATACGCAGGAGCATCTGATACGCGTTCTGAAGGTTTGTCACATCCGTGGTCAGACGGGTCACCAGACCGGCGGTGCTGAATTTGTCGATGTTCGCAAAAGAATAATTCTGAATGTTTACAAACATTGCCTCCCGAAGGTTCCGGGCAAATCCTGTGGACGCCCTCGCGCCAAACTTTCCGCCCATCATACCTGCAAACAGGCCGATCGCCGCAGCCACTACCATCAGAGCTCCTATCTGATAAATATGCTGCATATTGCCGGCCTCCACGCCGTCGTCAATGATCGACGCCATGAGAAGCGGGATGATGGTTTCCATGATAACTTCCAGTATCATGAAGACCGGAGTCAGGATGGAGGCTGTTTTAAACTCTTTCACCTGTGCCCCCAGGGTTTTTAACATATGTAGTTCTCTCCTTCCTTTCCCTTCCGGGCGTATGGATTTTCAAAGGTAACAGTTCAGCGCTGCTGAACTGTTACCTTCAAACACATTCTATCGCCCGTACAGGATTTTTTGTTCATAAAACTATGGTAACATTCTATTTTTTTATTGTAAAGACCATTTTGCGCGAAAAAAAATACCGGTCAAGGTTACTGCCGGTAACTATTCAGCCAGCTGACTAGTTACCGTTGCCGGCAGCGGCTTTTCTGAGTTGACTGGGGAAAAGGACTGGAATATAATGAAAGCAATTTTCAGACACACTCTATGACAGGCGCCGGTAATCGTCTGGCAATGCCAAACTGCTGCAGGCGCCGGCAAAAAAGAAAGGAATCCTGACAATGAATTTTTCCCTGAAAAAAGGTATTTCCGGAAGCACCATCAAGCTTGTGGCCCTGGTGACCATGCTGATCGACCACACCGGCGCGGTGGTGGTGCTGCAGATGATACGCAGCCTGGGAGGCACGACCTCCATGACCGTGGAGGCCTACAACGCGTTTATGACAGACTATTCCTGGCTGGTAACGCTCTACGATGTGATGCGGCTGGTGGGGCGGCTGGCCTTCCCGCTGTTTTGCTTTCTTCTGGTGGAAGGTTTCCTCCACACCCGCCATCTTTTTGCCTACGGACGGAATCTGGCTGTGTTCGCTCTGATCTCGGACCCCTGCTTTGATCTGGCGCTTAGCGGCACGCCGCTGGATTTCTCGGCGCAGAACGTGTTTTTCACGCTGTTCCTGGGACTGCTCACCTTGTGCGTTCTTCGCCTGATCGAGCAGCGTTTTCCTTCCATGGCCGCTTCGCTGGCCTGGGCGCTGAAGCTGGCGGCGGTGGCCTGCGGCTGCCTTGCCGCGCAGCTTTTGCGGACGGATTACGGCGCGGCGGGCGTTCTTTGCATCAGCCTGATGTATCTGTTCCGCGCTCACAGAACCCTTGCGTTTTCTGCCGGATGCATCCCGCTTGTTTTTCTCTCCAGCTCCCAGTATTTTTCTTTTCTGGGACTGCCGCTGATCTATGGGTACAACGGGAAACGGGGACTGGCAATGAAATATGTTTTTTACATTTTTTATCCGGCGCATCTGCTGCTTCTTAGCGCTGTCTGCCGTTTTCTTGTGAACTGAAAGGTGTTTACATGTAACGATTCAGCCGGCTGAACAGTTACGGCATCCGGCCATTGAAAAACCCTTCCCGATGGACCGGATGCCCGCAGGCACTACGTTTTCATACGGTCTGTGCAGTAAATGCACAGACCTGGCTGAATCATTACTTAAAAATTGCTGTTCCCAGGATATGCGTCACGAGCGCCCCTCGCAGGTCTCCCACTGCCGTACGATCTCTCCGGTTTCCAGCCGGCGGATCGTACTCAGCATTGCCGTCTGGTTCCGCCACAGCTCCACATCCACATGGAAGTGTCCGAAATACCAGTGCTTGTAGGCCACGTTTTGGTAAATATCGTCCAGGAATGTGGTCAGGGGCATTTCCTCTATCACATTGTTTTTTATTCCCAGCCTCCGGATGGTGGAAAGATAACAGACCGACTCCGACGGGGCCGTATGGGTAATGATATAACCGGCCTGCTGCCCCGCCTGGCGTAAGTTCGCCCTGGCGTTTTCATACTCCTCCGGCGACGGCATTTCCTGCCGCCACCAGGAAACATCCTCCTGGCGGATGTATTTGTCCAGAGAATATCCGCCGCCAAACGCAAAGAGCGTGATCCCGTCCAGGCTGTAGACTTCGCCGCGCATAAGGTGGAGCAGATTATGGCGGATTTTATGCACCCGGCCGCCTTTCCACTCTTCTTCCGGATAGCTGTACAGTTTCTCGAAATTTTCATGGTTCCCGTCCACAAACAGCACCGTATAGTCCTGCCCGCTTATGTGATCGTAAAAGGCTTCCTCCGGCCCGAAGCGGCCTTTCCAGAATCCCACGCCAAAATCACCGCAGACAATCATGGTATCTCCTGGCTGAAGGACGGGTTCTACCTGCTGCACCCATTGATCCTGTCTGCCGTGTGTATCTCCAGTAACGTAAAGCATACTTTCTTCCCCCCATTGTGTGATCGTGTGTAACCATTGCACCTGTTACTTCATCATAACCGAATCGCTTCCGCCCGTCAACGAAAACCGAAAAGAAGGATTGACACTTAGCCGCGCATTTTCTATAATTTCTTATAACTCTTACACTCACGAATGGAAAGGATTTTTGCTATGAACTACACAAAACCCCGTACTTCCGACTCCAGAAAAAAACTTTCCGGAAGTACCATCAAGATCATCGCTATGGTCACTATGGTGGCCGGCATTCTCGCAACGGCAGTTTTCGACCGTATACTCCTGAAAAACGGATTGGCCGAGGTTTCCAACGACGCGGATGCCTATCAGGTATTTATGGAAACCAACGGTACCTTATTTATCACGGACTTTGTCCTTCAGATGATCGGCGGCCTGGCGCTTCCTCTGTTCTGCTTCCTGCTGGTGGAGGGATTCATGCACACCAGCGACCTGAAAAAGTATGCCATCGGACTTGGCGTTCTGGCGGTGGTCTCAGAGGTTCCCTTTGACCTTGTCTACAGCGGCACGCCGTGGAATATTTACCGGCAGAATCCGGTGTTTGCCCTGCTGATCGGTCTTGGCCTTCTGATACTTATAGAGAAAGCGGAGGTTTCCCTGGCGCATTCCGCGCCGTGGAAGCAATCGACGGTCAGGCTTCTGACCGCCGTCGGCGCGTGCGCGCTGTCCATGATCCTCTGCGTCGATTATGGTATCTTTACTGCTATCATTGTTCTGGTGCTGTATATGTTCCGGAGCCGTCAGGTGTTCGGTATGGCGCTGGGATGTTTTCTGATGTCTATGACTTCGCAGTTGTTTGGTTTTATTACGTTTGTGGATATTCTCCCGGTGCTGTTTTATAACGGGGAACGGGGAATCCGGAAAAAGTATGTGTTTTATGCGGTTTATCCGGCGGCGCTTGTTATCGCTTATGTCATCGTGGTCCTGGCTGGACTGCAGGGGGTGAAGATGGCTTAGGCGGACGAAAGCCGGGAGGCGCAGGCGGCATGTGTCCTCTGGGGGGCTGCTGCCGGGACGCGGAAACTCTAAACGTGCCAGTGGCCCGCCAAACGGGTACCGGAGCGATTCGCCAGGAATGCCTGATGCATTCCCGGCTCAGGCGCTCCTCAGGCTCCGGACTTGCAGTCCTGCGCCTGCCCCGTTTGGCGGGCCACTGGCGCGTTAAGAGTTTCTCGCATCCCGGCAGACGCCCCCAGAGTCCACATGCCGCCTGCGCCTCCTGGCTTTCTGTGCGTTGGTGGACGGATGGGAATGGTTTTCTGGTGCGGATGGCCGAGCAGGATGTTTTACGGCACCCGGGCATTGAAAATCTCTTCGCGATGTGTCGAATGCCACAGGTGCTGCATTTTCATATGGTCATCTCAAAAATAGTATCCATCAGAAGGAGAACACCGCCACCCCAAACGCCGGCAGCTCATAAGGCAGACGGTACGGCTGTCCGTCGCACTCGCCTTTTTTGCTGCGGTAAACTTTCGGCTTCTCCTTGCCGCTTCCGCCATACCTGGCGTCGTCGCTGTCCAGGATCAGACGGTACTGTTTCTGCTTCGGCACGCCGCACATATAATCCGGCCGGGCCACCGGCGTAAAGTTGCAGATAAACAGAAGATTGTTCCGTCCCGTGGGCGACCAGCGGATAAAGCTGAAAATGCTGCGGTCGCCGTCGTTGGCGTTGACCCACTGGAACCCTTCGTAGCCTTTGTCGTTGGCGTACAGCGCCGGATATTTTGTATACATATGAAGCAGGTCGCTGACAAACTCCTGCAGCTGCCGGTGGCTGTCTTCCTCCAGCAGATACCAGTCCAGTTCCCGCTCCTCGCTCCATTCTCTGAGCTGTCCGAATTCCTGTCCCATAAACAGAAGCTTCTTGCCCGGATGACCGAACATGAACGCGTAGCCTGCCATCAGATTGCGGAATTTATCCTCCGGCTCTCCCGGCATTTTGTTGAGCATCGAGCATTTCAGATGCACCACCTCGTCGTGTGAGAGGACAAGGATATAATTCTCCGAAAACGCGTAGGTCATGGAGAAGGTCATCTTATTGTGGTTATATTTTCTGAAATACGGGTCCAGCTTCATGTAATCCAGGAAGTCGTGCATCCATCCCATGTTCCACTTCAGGGAGAAGCCCAGACCGTCGTCCTCCACATTTCCTGTCACCTTCGGCCATGCGGAGGATTCCTCGGCGATCATCACCGCGCCTTTGTTTCTTCCAAGTACCAGAGAGTTTAAGTGTTTAAAGAACTCGATGGCTTCCAGATTCTGGTTGCCGCCGTACTTGTTGGCCACCCATTCTCCGTCTTTCTTTCCGTAATCCAGATAAAGCATGGAGGCCACCGCGTCCACACGGAGTCCGTCCACATGGAACTCCTCGATCCAGTACAGAGCGTTGGCAAGCATGAAGTTTTTCACCTCATTCATGCCGTAATTAAAGATCTTTGTTCCCCAGTCGGGATGCTCGCCCTGGCGCGGGTCCGCGTACTCGTACAGCGGTTCTCCGTCAAAATCCGCCAGACCGTGGGCGTCTCTCGGGAAATGAGCCGGTACCCAGTCGAGGATGACGCCGATCTTGTTTTTGTGCAGATAATCCACCAGATATTTGAACTCCCGCGGCGTTCCGTAGCGGGAAGTGGGCGCGTAATACCCGGTCACCTGATACCCCCAGGAGCCGTCGAAGGGATGCTCCGCGATTCCCATCAGCTCCACATGGGTGTAACCCATCTCCTTCACATAATCCACAATCGCGTGGGCAAACTGAACGTAATTGTAAAAGCCTTCCGGATTGGCCTCCGACCAGGGATGCTTCATCCAGGAGCCTAAATGTACCTCGTAAATGGTCATGGCCGAGGTTTTCGGGTCAAAGTTTTTCCGGTTCTCCATCCACCGGTCGTCCCCCCATTTGTACCCGTCGATCCGCGCCACCTTGGACGCTGTCCCCGGACGCTTTTCCGCCGCGAACGCGTACGGATCGGACTTAAACAGCTGGCGGCCGTCCCTGGCTTTGATACAATATTTGTACAGCGCGCCCTCCGTCACGCCGGGGATAAACAGCTCGTATACATCGCCGCTCTGCGTCCGCTCCATCCGGTGAACGCCGGGCGTCCAGTTGTTGAAATCCCCGACCACCGAAACCTCCTGGGCATGGGGCGCCCACACAGTAAACCACGTTCCCGCTTTCCCGTCCACACGGTCCGGATGGGCGCCCATTTTCCAGAAAATCTCATAATGGGTCGCCTGGCCGAACAGATACCGGTCCAGATCTGAAAAACGCGATTTCTTCTCCTGAATCTCCGGCTTTACGGATTCTTTTTTCACATCCACACGTTTCTTCCGCGCTGCCGCTTTCTTTTTTGTTTCACCCATAATCCTCTCTCCTTATTTTTTCTCCAGAATCACACATCCGAATGCCGGAAGCGTAACCGATACTCTTTTGTTTTCCACAACCGCCGGCTCTTTTGTCCGCGCGTCCACATACTCCCAGTCCCCGTCCACCGGAACCTGTATGCTGGCTTCCTGTGAGTCGTTGTTCACCGCAACCAAAAGATAGTCGGAATCGCTGCTGCGGCAGAACGCGTACTGACGGTTGGTCAGCAGCAGCTCTTTGTAACGCCCCTCCACACAGGCCGGATGTGCCTTGCGGATCTTCGACAGTTCCCGGATCCACGCTGTCAGCTCCGGATGCGGCGCGTCCTTTTTCAGCTCCTCCAGGTTCAGCGCAGGCCGCAGCGGCGCGTCGTTTCCGCCCTCTTTCCTTCCGGCGATGCCAAACTCAGAGCCATAATAGACGGAAGGGATTCCCGGCAGAAAATACAGCAGCGCGTGAAGCGGAATCAGGTTGCCCGCCTCTTTCAGCTTGGAGGCGATCCGGTCCACGTCATGATTATCCACAAAGCTGTACAGCTTCATTCCCCGGTATATTCCGCCGTTCTCATCAAATTCCCGGCGGATGGTATGGGCGATCTCAAAATAATTGTTGTCGTTGTGTCCCGAGTACAGTCCTTTGTGCAGCTCATAATTTGTCACACTGTGGAGCAGCCTTTTGCCATCCTGGATGTAACGGCTGTAATCCCCGTGGATCACCTCGCCCATCAGCCAGAAATCTTCTTTTTTCTTCTCTGTCATGGCCCGCATCTGCTCCATAAATCCAAAGTCCAGACAGTCGGCACAGTCCAGACGGATCCCGTCGATGTCAAATTCATCGATCCAGAAAGCGATCACATCCAGCAGATAATCCCGCACCTCCTGATTCTGGAGGTTTAAGTTTACCAGCTCAAAACAGTTTCTCCACGCCTCATAGGAAAATCCGTCGTTGTACCAGGTGTTTCCGCCGAACCAGATGCCCTTGTACCATCCGCAGTAACGGGAACCCTCCCGCTTTTCCTGGATATCACGGAAGGCGAAAAACTCTCTGCCCGTATGATTGAAAACCCCGTCCACAACAACCTTCACGCCCAATTCATGGGCATGGGCCACAAACCTTTTGAAATCCTCATTGTCTCCCAGCCGCCGGTCCACGGTGCGGTAATCTCTCGTGTCGTAGCCGTGGGTGGTGGACTCAAACAGGGGCCCGATATAGATTGCTCCGAATCCCAGACCGGCCGCATGCTCCAGCCACTGCTCCAGCACGTCAAAACGGTGGGTGATGTCCTGCTGTTCATTTCTCACCGGCGCGCCGCAAAGTCCCAGCGGATAAATATGATAAAATTCTGCTGCCTCATACCATGGTGCCATGTGTCATAAACCTCCTGAAATTAATATAATACTCCGAAACAGGTTGCTGTTCCCGGCCGCTCACACCTGGATCACGTTCTTGCGCCGCAAACAGTAAATGTCTGCGGCTGCCGTGAGCAGTAACCGAAACATTTGCAGCCGTTCATCCAGCGGAACGGTTACAAACCTTTTACGAATAGATACCGTACATAAACTGATGAACGACCGCGTAAACTTCCTGGTCCGTGATCGTAAGGTTGGACAGATCGTCCATATCCTTCGCCGCCATCATCAGATAATGGTTCAGGGTTCCGGAAAATCCTACCGCGAACTGCTTCTGGCGCCCGTGCATATTTCCCAGCTCCTGGCTGGCGTTGTCGAAAATATCCACAAACAGAAGATAATACTTTTCGATCAGCGGGTATACTGTCTGAAACCCCTCGCTCTTTCTTCCGGAATAGAACAGAGCAAGCATCAGCAGATAAAACCGCGGGTCGGCCGACGCTAAATTAAAAAACGTCCGTGCGGACCGGTACAGCTTATCCGGGATCCGGTCGGGGGCCTCCTTGATCTGCTCCATCTCCGCTTCCAGCCTGGCGAAATGCTCCGTCAGCAGGCAGGACAGCAATCCCTGTTTGCTTCCGAAATAGTAGTAAAGGGTCGGCTTCGTCACTCCGGCCATTTCCACAATCTGCTGAACGCCTACCGCGTCATAGCCTTTTTCATAAAACAACGTCAGAGCGCTGTCCAGTATTGCCTGTCGGTTATCCATTCTCTGTCTCCTTGGTGTTTTTATCCATTATACCAATCGGTATATAAGAAGTCAAGACCAAAACAAGCCTGTGTAAAAGGGTCGGTAACAGTTCAGCAAAACTGAACTGTTACAATAACCGCAAAGGTTGTTTGACCAATGCGGTTATAGATGTTTACTATGCAACTGCTCTTTTTGTTTGGATCTTGGTTTGAATCATGGTCTGAATCATAATTTAGATCATGTTTTAGATTCTAAATACCCGTTTTACTGATTTTCCAGCGCTCTCATGATGCGTGTGGCCCGCCTTTCCAGACGTTCTAACTCCCTCTGCTTCCATTCGTCCACATTTTTTCTCTCATATCCCAGCATCAGCTTCGTGCTGTTTTCACAGACTGTCTCGAAATCGGTGCCCAAATATCTGACGTTTTGACACCGGCTATCCATGCGGGGAATGGCCAGACGATGGCAATTCTGAAATACAGTCCCCTCCACTATGACAATATGTTCAGTATTTCTGATCTTCTTTATTGAAATGCAGTCCTCAAAAGCATTGCGGCGGATTTCCGTTGTTCCTTCTGCCAAAGTTACTTCCTCCAGTCCGTAACATTCTGCGCACAGTTCACGGGGAACGACGCGGATATTTTCCGGCAGGGTTAGCGTTTTCAGTGTAAAGCAGCGTTCAAAGGCTCCCTCCCCAATCTCCTCCAGATGTTCCGGAAGCGTCACTGTCTTCAGCTGGGAGCAGCCGCCAAAGGCACCCTGGGATAAACTCCGGATATTTTCCGGTATTTCCAGTTTCATTAGCCTGGTGTTTCCCCAACAGGCAAACGCGCCGATTTCCTCTGTCTCGTCAAAAACCCGAAACACCGTATTTAACGGAGGGCAGCAGACCAGTTTCTTTCTGTCTTTTGTAAACAAAGACCCTCTCGCCGAACAATACCAGGGATTCTCCTCATCAACGGTAATCTTTTCAATGGCCGAATCCCGAAAAGCTGCCAGAGAAATCCCCTTCACATTCCGAGGCAGATGTACGGTCTTCAGACTCTTGCAGGAATGAAAAACGCTCTCCCTGATCTCCTCCAAACTATCAGGCAGAATGACCTCCTCCAGGCTTTCGCAGTCGAGAAAAACCTTCGCCTCCAGTATCTTTAATCCTTCCGGAAGGATCATTCGTCTCAGGCTTTCGCATCCACCAAAGGCTTCCGCTCCCAATTTCCTCATGCCTTCCGGAAGTTTCAGACTGACAAGGGAGGTGCAGTCCTGAAAAGCAGTAGCTCCTATGGCACGCAGGCTGGCTGGCAGCTTGATCGTTTCCAGACTCCGGCACGCCAGAAAGGCATCCTCCCCGATCACCTCTGTCTGGCCGGGAATATTGATCTCTTTCAGATTCTCGCAGCCACAGAAAGCACCATAGAGCAACTCTTTGATATTCTCTGAAAGTTTCACACTCTCAAGCTCCTGGCAGTCCAGAAAAGCGTCCTCTCCCAGCCGTTTTACACTGTCAGGCATCACCACATGTTTTAAACGGATGCATTTTTTAAATGCCTGGCTTTCGATTTCTATAATGCCGTCGGGAACTACATACTCCGTATCGTCAAGACAGTTAAACCGTTTCAGGATCGTCCCGTCCTCACTGATCTCCACATATCGTTTCTTCTTGTCCACAGGCCGAATCCCGTGGATCGTCTGTATTTTATAATAAATACCCAGGACATCCTCCGGTTCCTCGTCATGGTCTTCCAGCAGCTCGTTTCCGTAATAGAAATCCAAATCCCATGCACTTTCCACCATCCTGGGACACCATAGCTCATGTAAGAGCTGCATCGCCATAAAATGCCTGTGCCGGATTTTCTCACTGTCTTCTTCCTCTGACAGCATCGTATCCAGTGCATCGTGAGAATAAAGCACACATTGATCAAAATCCCCACAGTTTCTAAATGACCAGGCTGCCGCAGCCGCAAAGAACGGTTCCTCATGGAAATGCTGGCTGGCATTGACCATATATTCTGCCCGCATACGCTCAATCTTTTTCCACTCCTCTGCAGTCAGTCCGTTTTGACCAATATACCACTCAGGATTGAGCTGAGGCGCACAGAAATTCTGCAGATACAAAGTCAGCTCACCGTCCAGTTCGATGAAGCCTTCTTCCCACATAACTTCCTTTACCAACGGATGCAGGAAGATGCTGCCGTCTCTAAGCCGCAGCCAGCCTTTGCTTGCCAGGCCCTTTACCACCTTATCGTAGGTTGGAGCACCTGGAACGGCAGCGCCAAATTCCCAGTGTTCTTTACCAGTTCTGAGGAATACATCGTTTTTTAGTCCGCCAGTTGGGATAAAAAAGGCATGGCGCAGCACAGTTTTCTCTGGCTTTGACAGCACGGACAAATCAAACAACTGCCTGATATGATTAAAAATCGAACGTTCTGTATACACTCTGTCTTTGTAGCTGTCTATCTCTAAACCGTCCAGCTTCTTTACCTGCTCTCTGGAGAAAGCTTCCAGAATCTTTTCCGGCGTGATATCACTGAACTCGTCGCCGATCAGCTTCGCCATCAGCTCCACCGCCATTGTATGGGAATCCACTGCGTCGATCAGCCGCGTCAGCATCTCCTCCGACACGGGTGCGCCGTCCATATAATGCCTCATAAGTGCCAGAAGATCGTCTTTTGCCAGAGGCTGCAGTTCCTTCGTATACTTATCAGGCCTGCTTCTGGTTGTGAACACCACATGAAGTTTCAGGCCGATAACATCCCGGTAAGCGCTTTCGTTTCTCAGATCGGTCAACGACTTCCCTGGCGCGTCAAAATTGTCAACGATCAGAAGGTCGGATTCCCCATAATCGTTCAGCATCTTTAGCTTCTCGCGATATATCTTCTCCTCCGCCGCTTCCCGATCTTCCCTTGACATCCGATCCAGATCGGGCATCTCATATCCCAGAAATTTCAAATGGATCACAGTTTCCCGCATGGAATTGGAAAACGTAACAAAGGCCACGTTCCTGCGGCGGGAATGAAGGCGGGCAAATTCTATCGCAAGCTCCGTCTTTCCCACACCGCCATACCCCCACACAAACACCGGCTGCATCCGCTCAATGGCGTCTGACAGCCAAGCGATCTCTTTGTCCCTGCTGCCCTCCACAAAGAACTCATTGGTAGAAAGGCTGGATAAAATCTCATATTCCGGCTTTATCTTCACCGGGGTTTCCCAACCTTCCGCAAACAGCCGGGCCAGCCCTACGGGTTTTTCCTGCCTGCCTGAAACATTGGGGACCGCGGTCAGCAGTTTTCTCAGGTACAGGATTGTACCTTCCAGATTTTTGATGCCATTGATGGTATCTCCATTCTGCTCCGACACAAACTCCATCAGCTCGTATCGCTCCGGCACATGATGTTCCTCAAAAAATCTTCTGGAGGGCAGCACAAACCCATCCATCATAAGCGGAATAATGTTTTTCTTGTTTTCCCTTGCGGTTTTGATTTCCGCATAAACGTAATCCTTTTCCTCAACGCAGCGATCCAGCGCCTTCGGAGGCAATACCAGAATAAAATCCTGGCATGCTTGTACGGCCTCCCTGAGATGCTCAGGAAAAGGACCGCTCCCCAGACTGGTCACGTCAAAAAACACCGAATAACCGGCAGAGACCAGTTCCAGATAAACACAATAGGCGAACCATTCTCCTCCATTTCGTCTGTAGCTGATAAAAATATCTTTTTTCACATTCATAGTTTCCTCTTTCTCGAAATATTTTCAAGTGTGCGTTTGAAATGTGAAACTTGCTTTCTGCAACTTGGAGCGTGCGGATTGCAGGAATGAATTGTCAAACACACTTTGCAGCATTAGAGTTCGAACAGTTCAACCCAGTCCTTTGCTCTCTTAGCAAAATCCACAGGAAACTGTTCATAGAACATGTTAAAAAAGCCCCGGTATCAGAAGACAGCTTTTGGATTTTAAACATCCATACTTCTGTTTCTCCGATGCCGGGATTTTCATTTACGATGTACTATTCTTTATCTTTATTCGTTCTGAAGGAAAACATCCGCGTACTGCACGCCAAAGATGTCAGCCTCGTCATGGCTGTTCATATAAACATCCACATGACCGTAGGGCGTTCCTCTGTCTTCCACGGTAAATACCTGGCCGCCGATGTTCAGTTTTGTTCCGAAAGGCAGGCCGGCCATGGCTACGGTGCGTCCCTGGGTGGGTTCTGTTCCGGAGGCGGTGGGGCCGCCGGACCATTTGCCGCAGCACTCTGTGCAGTTGCAGTATGCGGTCAGCTTGAATTTTCCAAGGTACTGGCCGTTGGCTTTCACATAGTTCTCACCGGAATTGATGGTGATCGCCTCCGGATCTTCCTCGATGATGCGCACCGCATATCCGGTGGAACGGCTGTAATTATAATCGGAGATGATGATACCGGTAGACGGACTGCTGGCGTGGATGACCTTTCCCTCTCCCATATAGAGCATAACATGGTAAATATATCCGTTGTCTCTCTGGTAGAACAGCAGATCGCCCGGCTGCGCCTCCTCTAGGGAAATCTTCTCGCCTGCGCCGGACTGCTCTCTGGAAGTCCGCGGCAGCGTATAGCCGAAATTGGCGTAGATCTGCTGTACAAATCCGGAACAATCGGCTCCGTTAGTCAGACTGGTCCCGCCCCATACATACGGATTCCCCAAAAACTGCTGCGCATAGGTCAGCAGAGAATTGCGGAACGCGCTGGTGGACGCTACGTTCTTCACAGTGTCGTAAGAGTAGGTGTAAGCCTCGTTATCCCACGGCTCCACCTTTACCTCTCCAAAAACATAACTGTCCTCGCCGGCGGTCTTCACCGCATTGTCAGCCGCCTCGCCCATCAGCAGGTACTGCCTGCTGACGAACCCGCGCACGTCTCCGGATTCGATATATACCCAATCGGAATCCGGGTCGGCAATGACATAGCACAGACCGTTTTTCGGAATGGTTCCCACGATCCGGTGAGAAGTTCCTTTTCCTTCGCGGACGTTCAGATATGTATTTACCTGCACAAGGGCATAATCTTTTTCTATGGTATGGAACAGCCATGGCGTATTCTCGATGCTTACCTTCGGCGGCGTTATTACAACGACGGGAGCGGACGGCTGCCGGATGTTTTCTTCCGGATCCGCCATATCCTCATCTTCCGGGTTTTCTTCCGGGATTGGGGTCGGCGTCGCGTCTGGGGTCGGCGTTGCGTCCGGCGTCGGCGTTGGCGTCGCGTCTGGGG
>JAGHIA010000070.1 GCA_017887445.1 Fusicatenibacter sp. | reverse complement strand
TGTATTTTCCTTTTCCTGAAGACATAGGATAAGATAACAGGCCGTCTGCCGCCTGCCGCTGTTCTTTTGAACGCGCTCCAGGCGGCGGTAACAGTTCGCTGAACAGTTACCGCATCCGGCCATTAAACATCGCTTCGCCATGGGCCGGATGCCACAGGCGCTGCGTTTTCATACGGTCTGTGCAGTAAACGCACAGACCTGGCTGAACCGTTACAGGCAGCGAACAGGAAAAGGAACGGAGGAATGACAGGCAATGGAAGTGATGAAAGCGGTTCTGTTTGGAATTGTGGAGGGGATTACCGAATGGCTGCCCATCAGCAGCACCGGACATATGATCCTTCTGGATGAATTTGTGAAGCTGGAAGTGAGCGACGGCTTTTACAGCGTGTTCCAGGTGGTGATTCAGCTGGGGGCCATTCTGGCGGTAGCCGTATTGTTCTGGAGTGACTTCTTTCCATTTGGAAAGAGTCAGACATCCGCGCCGCTGGGCCACAGGGGGATTGCCGCGTGGATCAGGAAGGAACAGTGGAACCTCTGGGGAAAAATCCTCGCTGCCTGTGTTCCGGCGGCAGTGGCCGGCGTGCTGTTTGGCGAGACCCTGGAAGCCATGTTTTACAATTACCGGACGGTGGCGTTGGCGCTGATCGTGTTTGGCGCCGCGTTTCTGATCGTCGAGGACAGACAGAAAGGGAAGACGCCAAAGATCGGAAGCCTGGAAGCGTTGGATTACCCAACAGCGGTCCTGATCGGTGTGTTCCAGCTGATCGCGGCAGTGTTCCCGGGCACCTCGCGCTCCGGCGCAACCATCGTCGGAGCGCTGCTCCTTGGAGTATCCAGGGGTGTGGCCGCCAGGTTTACGTTTTTTCTGGCGATTCCCGTTATGTTCGGCGCTTCGCTTCTGAAGCTGGTCCAGTCGGGTCTTTGCTTTTCCCGGTCAGAGCTGTCAATTCTCGTTGTGGGCATGGCGGTGGCTTTTGTTGTCTCCATGTTTGTGATCCGTTTTTTGATGGAATATATCAGGAGTCATAACTTTAAAGTTTTCGGCTGGTACCGGATCGCGCTGGGCGTTTTGGTGCTGCTGTACTTCACGGTGCTGCGCTGAAATACCGTATCAGTTCAGCCAGATGACCTGTTACGGTATCCACCGGACATCGCTTTGTGATGGAACGGATGATTGTGCCGTCACCGGTTGAGCAGGAAAATGCCAAAATTTAGATAAGCCGCGAACACCAGCCACAGAATGTAAGGCAGCAGCAGCCAGGCGGCCAAAGAACAGATGCGGCCAAAGTTCTGGGCAGTGAGAAGTACCAGCGCGAGAAGAAGCAGAAGCCAGAAAAAAGCGGTCAGGTAAAAGCCGAGATTGAAAAAGATCAGCGGCCAGAAAAAGTTGACGGCCAGCTGCGCGCCGTACAGGATCAGCGCCTGTTTTCTGTCCGGCGAACCGCTTATGGCAATCAGATAGGCGGCAACCCCCATGCAAAGAAAAAGCAGTGTCCATACAATGGGAAAGACGACCGGCGGCGGTGAGAGCTGCGGCTTTGCCAGCGCTTCGTAGCGCTCCATACTGTCTTTGATGAGAAATCCTGACACGCCCCCGACGGCCAGAGGGATGGCCAGCTGGAGGAGGAATGGTTTCCATTGGATCTTCATGACGTCTCCTTTCGGGACTTTGTTTTCCTACAGTATATGAAATCTTATCTGTCATTATTCAGAGGCAGGCTGAACTGTTACCGGCGATTTACAGCTGAGGTTTTTTTTGATATATTATGAATCAGATGAACTTGCGAGTTCTTTCTTTGGGGACACGGGTTAGCAAATTTCTGAAAGCTTAGAGGTTCTTGGGTTCCGAAACCGTGTGAGTTTTCAGAGCCCATTCGTGAGCGCCAGCTTTTGACTCTGGCATCTTAATCATGAAGTGACAGGAGAATCATCTATGGCTGATTTTGAAAAACTGAAACAAAACGTTATGGATCTGCTGCAGGAGCAGCAGATAAAACTGGGGTATCAAAGGGAAACCGTCCGTCTTTACTACCCGCTGGAATCGCTGAACCATCTTCTTGGAACCGCCGTGGGGAACGCGAAGATGAAGGAGCTGCTGAAAGAATTTCGGGAACAGGCGCGGGAGCTTGGCGGTCTTCGGTTTTCACAAAAGGAAGAACGGTTCTGTGTCATCGTACCGCCGGAGGGCGCAGAGTATGTAGTACGGGAAATGCCGGAGAATCTGTTTTTGAAGGGACTGGTGGAGCTTGTCTCGTCACATGGAGTCACCCTGGAGCAGGCGCAGGATTATTTTCACAAATTCTCCGAACATGTGGAAGAACGCCGGATGGACGATGAATTTGACCTGCTGCTGTATTTTCCGGAGGGTGTGCCGGACAGCTATTACTACTGCCTGAAGCAGGAAGGAGAACATGTGCTGTATCACCGGTTTATGAAAGAGGACTACGATAGTTTTGGATTTCAGGAATACAGGGAATAGAAATAGAATAAACGCACTGTTATGAGAAGCCAAAACCAGAGATCCATGCAGGATGATATGGCTGCATGACGGGCTGTTTGCGGCGCTGTCGAAAGGGGCGGGAACCTGTCTGAGAGGTTCCCGCCCCTTTGGCATTGCCGATGGAATTTAATCATCCAGTTCCTTGTAATCGAAATAGTCAAAATCTGCAAAGCATTTCTGCCCCGAAAGATCCTGGCAGCAGATACCGAAAAAGGCTCCGGTGAACATGCCGTGGCCCGTACTCTCAAAATAATCGTCCGAGAGAATGGTGGCGTCCAGAGTGCCGCCGATGTCGGTAAACGTTGTGCCGTCCAGGGACCAGGAAAAGCGGGCGGTTTCCCGTGATGTGGTCACCCGCAGATATACCGGGCCGTCCCCCGGCAGCGGTATGCCTGCTCCCAGAGGCAGCGTTCCCTGTCCCAAATCACACTTCATGACAGACAGCACCCGCCCCAGATGTTCCTCCCTGCTCAGATACAGGTAGTAATAGCACTGGGTGTTGTAGAAATAGGTGAGTCCAGCCATTTGCTGGAAATGCCGGGGATGGAATTCCAGCTTTGTTTCCACCTGACAGTAAAAGCTCTGCTGTCTGTGGGCCAGAAGCGACTGGTGGAACTTGGAATTTAAGGATTCCGCTCCGGTCAGCCGCAGCCATCCCTTCCGCGCGCTTAAGGACGCACGTTCTGCCAGCGGCACCCGCAGGGTCTGGAAATGTATGTCCCAGCCATCTCCGTCAAAATCTTCATGAAGGTTTCGGGACACAGGCAGAGCATCCGTGTCCGGAATCTCCAGGGCAGCATCCGGGCAGTTGGTGCCGTTTTTCAGCCGCAGCCAGCCGTCCTTCCACACAACCTCCTGGAGGGCCGTTTCCCGGCCAAGAATGCAGCGGCGGTCTTCGCCCACCGGGCGGCCGCAAAGATGGGCCACATACCAGCGGCCGTTGGCGGCGTGGATCAGGCTGCCGTGACCTGCCTTCTGAATGGGATACCACGGCTGATGTTTTGTGGTCAGAAGATGCAGCTGCGGATCCATCTCGTACGGTCCGGTGAGCTGACGGCTGCGGACCACGGTAACAGCGTGGGCATAGCCGGTGCCTCCTTCGGCCATCATCAGATAATACCATCCGTCATGGCGGTACAGATGGGGGCCCTCCGCCAGTCCCGCAGGCGTTCCCTTGAAAATGTTGTGAACCGGTCCCACAAGCTTCTGCTCCTCCACAGAATATTCCTGCAGGACGATTCCTGCAAATTTCCCGTTGAAGGAGGTATGGTCCATGAGCATGTTCACGAGATATTTCCGGCCGTCGCTGTCATGAAACAGAGACGGGTCAAAGCCGCTGGAATTAAGATAGACCGGCTCCGACCACGGACCGCGGATATCCTTTGCCGTCACAAGATAATTGTGGGTGTCCTTAAACGAGCCGATAAACGACTTCACGTCGGTGTAGATCAGATAGTAGGTGCCGTTGTCGTAAGACAGACAAGGCGCCCATACACCGCAGGAATTGTCCTCGCCCAGCATGTTCAGCTGGCTGAGACGATCCAGCGGACGGGCGATCAATTCCCAGCGTACCAGATCTCTGGAATGATAGATCTGTACGCCAGGGAACCACTCGAAGGTGGAGGTGGCAATATAATAATCTTCCCCTACACAGAGAATGGAAGGGTCCGGATGGAATCCCCGGAGAATGGGATTTTGTATGGTACTCATAATGCTCCTTTCGCTGATGTGCATTATCGCCTCCAAAATGGCCGGCATTCTGACAGCCAGGAGGGATACATCCTTTTTTCTCTGATGGTACACATTCCAGGGCGGAAAGTCAACCGCTTTCTTTGCAAAAAAATGCAAAAAAAATTCCTGCTGATTTAAGAAAACAGTTGACAGATATTCCTTTTTCCGTTATGCTAAATTCGTATGGGAGAATACTGTAACAACAGAGTTTCCATGCAAATATTCCTGGACCGTGTGGAAAGGCAGGGGCCCAGGCGCTGAATTGCCGGGTAAAGCCGGCTGGCAACTTGTGTTGCCTTATTGATTGAGCAGAAAGCTCTCTTTTTTATAAGTTGGTTACTTTATAACCGGTGCGTGAAAGGCGTACATCAACTTGTGAAATGGTCAATAAGAGTAGTAAAAGTAATAATATTTGCTATATAGACTCTGGTATTGTATTTTCCTGTGAGAACAGACAGCTGTTAGCGCTGGATCTGAGGCGGGACGCCAAAGGACAGCATCTGTGCGCCTGTAGTGTGCGCGAGAGTTCTGAGAAACAGGTAAGACGCAAGTGATGGAAAGTTTTCATCGCCTGCGTCTTTTTTATTATCATGCTGCAGGAGGAAGAGATATGGAGCAGAAGCTGAAACTGTACGGATTCAATAATCTGACAAAAGCTTTAAGCTTTAATATTTATGATGTTTGTTATGCAAAAACGCCGCGGGAGCAGAAAGATTATATCGCTTACATTGACGAGCAGTATAATTCGGAACGTCTGACGCAGATTCTGACGGATCTGACGGAAATGATCGGAGCTACGGTCCTGAACATTTCCCGCCAGGACTACGACCCTCAGGGAGCGTCCGTGACGCTTCTCATCGCGGAGGGTCCGGTAAAACGCGCCAAGGGAGAAACCCAGGTGGCTCATCTGGACAAGAGCCATGTGACAGTCCACACTTATCCGGAGTACCATCCGGATACCTGTCTGGCGACGTTCCGCGTGGATATCGACGTGGCGACCTGCGGAGAGATTACCCCGCTGTCGACGCTGGATTATCTGATCGGTTCCTTTGATTCCGATATCATCACCATGGACTACCGGGTGCGGGGATTTACCAGAGACGTAAACGGCAAAAAACTGTTTATGGATCATCCGGTGACCTCCATACAGGATTATATCGCCAAGGAAACGCTCCTGCGCTATGACGCGGTGGATATCAACGTATATCAGGCCAACCTGTACCATACAAAAATGATGCTCAAGGAAATCGACCTGCAGAACTATCTGTTCAACACAGACGTCTACGAGCTTCCGCCCCGTGTGCGCCTGGATATCATGGATAATCTGCGCCGGGAAATGATCGAGATTTTCAGCGGCAGAAGCATTTACTGATAGAAGAAACGAGGAAAAGTAGTGATGAGAGAACTGGATCAGCAAAGAGCGCCGATCTATGAGGCGCTGGAAAAATTCCGTAAAATGCGGGTCGTTCCCTTTGACGTGCCGGGACACAAAAGAGGACGGGGAAATCCGGAGCTTGCGGCCCTTCTGGGAGAGACTTGCGTGCAGATGGACGTAAATTCCATGAAGCCGCTGGACAATTTATGTCATCCGGTTTCCGTGATCAAGGAAGCGGAGGAACTGACGGCGGCGGCTTTTCACGCGGCCCACGCGTTTCTGATGGTGGGCGGCACCACGTCTGCGGTGCAGAGTATGGTGCTGTCCGTGGTGCGCCGTGGAGAAAAGATCATTCTTCCGCGGAACGTTCACCGCAGCGTGATTGGAGCGCTGGTGCTCTGCGGCGCGGTGCCGGTGTATGTGAATCCCGCCTGCGAAGAGCGGCTGGGAATCCCCCTTGGCATGTGTGTGGCAGATGTGGAGCAGGCCATTCTGGAGAATCCTGACGCAAAGGCGGTCCTTGTAAATAACCCTACTTATTACGGCATCTGTTCAGATCTTCGCGCGATCGTGAAGCTGGCCCACGGCCACGGCATGTACTGTCTGGCGGATGAGGCCCACGGAACTCATTTTTATTTTGGTGAAAATCTGCCGGTATCCGCCATGGACGCAGGCGCAGACATGGCGGCCGTGTCCATGCACAAATCGGGGGGAAGCCTGACCCAAAGCTCGGTGCTGCTGGCCGGGCCGCGGATGCACGCCGGGTATATCCGTCAGATCATCAATCTGACGCAGACCACCAGCGCCTCCTACCTGCTGCTGTCCAGCCTGGATATTTCCAGAAGAAACCTGGCGCTGCGGGGCAGGGAAGCCTTTGCCCGGGTGGTGGAGATGGCGGAATACGCCCGCAGCGAGATCAACCGCATCGGCGGCTACTACGCCTACTCCAGGGAACTGATCAACGGCGACAGTATTTTTGATTTTGACGTGACAAAGCTTTCCGTCTATACCCTGGACACCGGACTTGCGGGAATTGAGGTGTACGACCTGCTCCGGGACGAGTACGATATCCAGATCGAATTTGGAGACCTGGGCAATATGCTCGCCTACTTGTCCATCGGCGACCGGCCGCGGGAGATCGAGCGGCTTGTCAGCGCCCTGTCAGAGATCCGCCGCAGGTTCGGCCGTCCCAAGACGGGACTGATGAAGCAGGAATATATCAATCCTCAGGTGGCCGTATCTCCCCAGGACGCGTTTTACGCGGAAAAGGAATCGCTTCCGCTGGAGCAGACCGAGGGAAGGATCTGCAGCGAATTTGTCATGTGCTATCCGCCGGGAATCCCCATTCTGGCGCCGGGAGAGCGGATCACCGGGCCGATTCTGGACTATATCCGTTACGCAAAGGAAAAAGGATGCTCGATGACCGGGCCGGAAGACGAGAGAATTGAACGGCTGAATGTTTTGAAGGGAGTATGACTATGGAATTTTGGTTTTCGGAAATGCAGACGTCGGATGTGAAGATCTCTATCCGGGTGAACCGCCAGCTTTACAGCGGAAAAAGTGAATTTCAGCGTATTGACGTATTTGAGTCGCCGGAGTTTGGAAGGTTTCTGACTCTGGACGGCTATATGATGCTGACAGAGCGGGATGAGTTTATCTATCACGATATGATCGTTCATGTACCCATGGCGGTCCATCCCAAGGTGAAGGATGTTCTGGTCATCGGAGCAGGGGACGGCGGCGTCATTCGCGAACTGGCCCGCTATCCGGAGATTGAACGGATCGATATGGTGGAGATCGACCCGCTGGTGGTGGAGGTGTGCAAGAAATATCTGCCCCAGACCGCCTGCCGGTTTGATGATCGCCGGCTGAACATCCATTACGAGGACGGCGTGCGGTTTATCCGTTCCTGTGAGGATGAATACGATCTGATCATTGTGGATTCCACCGACCCGTTCGGTCCCGGAGAAGGCCTGTTTACCAGGGAATTTTACGGAAGCTGCTACAAGGCGCTGCATGAGGACGGGATCATGGTCAATCAGCATGAAAGTCCGTTTTATCCGGAGGACGCGGCGGCCTGCCAGAGAGCCCATAAGAGGATTGTGGAGTCTTTCCCGATCAGCCGCGTGTACCAGGCGCATATTCCCACCTACCCTTCCGGACACTGGCTGTTCGGCTTTGCTTCGAAAAAGTATCATCCCCTGAAGGATTTAAAAGAAGTAGAGTGGAACATGCGGGGACTTTCCTGCAGATATTATACAACGACGCTGCACAAGGGAGCTTTTTACCTGCCGGCATATGTGGAGGAACTGTTAGAAGATGTTGAATAAAAATGTAGAAGCTTTTCTTGGATGTGACGCGGAGTATGCGGAGGCAGATACGGTTCTGTACGGCGCGCCCTTTGACTCTACCACATCCTATCGGCCGGGAACGCGCTTTGGAAGCCGTTCCATCCGCTCGGAATCCTTCGGGATCGAAACCTACAGTCCTTATCAGGACAAGGATCTGACGGACCGGAAATTTTTCGACAGCGGAGACCTGGAACTGTGTTTTGGAGATACGGAAAAAGCCCTCGGCGCTATCGGTCAGCGCTGCGCCAGAATTCTGGAAGACGGCAAACGTCCGTTTATGCTTGGCGGCGAGCATCTGGTGACACTGGGCGCGGTGCGGGAGGTATTCCGGAAGTATCCGGATCTCGTCATTGTTCATTTCGACGCCCATGCCGATCTGCGGGAGGATTATCTCGGGGCGAAGCTGTCCCACGCCTGCGTACTCCGCAGATGCTGGGAACTGCTTGGCGACGGACGGATCTTTCAGTTTGGGATCCGCTCCGGCGACCGGGAGGAGTTTGCCTGGGGGCGGGAGCATGTGACAACGCAGAAATTTCATTTTCAGGGACTGGAAGAATGTCTGCGGCAGCTGAAAGGCCGTCCGGTATACTTTACGCTGGATCTGGATGTGCTGGATCCTTCCGTATTTCCCGGAACCGGTACGCCGGAGGCCGGAGGCGTCACTTTCGACCAGCTGCGGGAAGCGGCTCAGATGGTCTGCTCCACGACCAACGTTGTGGCCTGCGACGTAAATGAACTGAGTCCGCCTTATGATCCCAGCGGGATATCGGCCATGGCGGCCTGCAAAATCGTTCGGGAGATGTTGCTGGCGTTTCCTGAACAAGCATAACAGTTCTGTACGGCTGAATCATTATGTGGTTTCGCTGTGCAGAAGTTATATTCGTGCAGTTTCACGCGGCTCAGAAATAATACAGTAATTGCAGTTTCATGCGGCTCAGAAATAATGCTCATGTAGTTTCACGCGGCAAGTCCTGGTGTTTTCACATATTTTGCTCGAAAATACTTTGAGGGATAGCTGTAAACGGAATGGTTGCGAAGTATTTATGATTCAGCAGTCTGAATCGTTACTATTGTTCATAAAAAATTTTAACAGGAGGAAGATCATGGGAAAAGCATTGATCATTGGATGCGGCGGCGTCGCATCGGTAGCAATCCATAAGTGCTGCCAGAATTCAGAAGTATTTGAGGAGCTCTGCATTGCCAGCAGGACAAAGGAGAAGTGCGACGCACTGAAGGAGAAACTGGAGGGCACCACGAAGACGGTGATCCGCACCGCGCAGGTGGACGCCAACGATGTGGACGCGCTAATCGCGCTGATCCAGCAGGAGAAGCCGGACGTAGTCCTGAACCTGGCGCTTCCGTATCAGGACCTGACCATTATGGACGCCTGCCTTGCGACAAAGACTCACTATGTGGACACGGCAAATTATGAGCCGGAGGATACGGCGAAGTTTGAGTATAAATGGCAGTGGGCGTACAGAGAGCGTTTTGAGGAGGCGGGCATTACCGCTCTTCTGGGAAGCGGCTTTGACCCGGGCGTGACAGGTGTTTTTTCCGCTTACGCGCTGAAGCATGAGTTTGACGAGATTCATTATATCGATATCCTGGACTGCAACGGCGGCGATCACGGCTACCCGTTTGCCACAAACTTTAACCCGGAGATCAATATCCGCGAGGTTTCCGCAAACGGTTCCTACTGGGAAGACGGAAAGTTCATCGAGACAGAACCCATGGAGATCAAGAGAGAGTACGATTTTGAGGGTGTTGGCAAAAAAGATATGTACCTGCTGCACCATGAGGAGCTGGAATCTCTGGCGCTGAACATTCCCGGAATCAAGAGAATCCGCTTCTTCATGACCTTTGGACAGAGCTATCTGACCCATCTGAAATGTCTGGAGAACGTGGGAATGACCTCCATCGAGCCGATCATGTTCGAGGGAAAGGAGATTGTTCCGCTGCAGTTTCTGAGGGCAGTTCTGCCGGATCCGGCTACTCTGGGCCCGCGCACTGTGGGAAAAACAAACATTGGCTGTATTTTCCGCGGAATAAAAGACGGAAAAGAGAAAAACTATTATCTGTACAATATCTGTGACCATCAGGAATGTTACCGGGAGGTTGGTTCCCAGGCGGTGTCCTACACCACCGGCGTTCCGGCAATGATCGGGGCGATGCTTTTGATGAACGGTACCTGGAACAAACCGGGTGTTCACAACATTGAGGAGTTTGATCCTGACCCGTTTATGGATGCGCTGAACCGCTTTGGGCTTCCGTGGAAGGAGTCCCATGACCCGGTTCTGGTGGATTGATGGGGAAGGAGACACAGGCCGGATGGAGAACTCCGTATTTTCTGGTGGAGGAGGAGAAGCTTCTGCACAACCTGGAAATCCTCCGGGAGGTAAAGGAGCGTTCCGGCTGTAAGATCTTGCTGGCCCAGAAGGCTTTTTCCATGTATTCCTGCTATCCGTTGATCGCAAAGTACCTGGATGGCTCGGCAGCCAGCGGTTTGTATGAGGCAAAGCTTGGCAGGGAGGAATTTGGGAAGGAGACACACGTCTTCTCCCCGGCCTACCGCGCGGACGAATTTGACGAGATTCTTTCCTATGCGGATCACGTTGTCTTCAATAGTCCCTCACAGGTTCAGCGCTACGGGCGGCAGGCCAAAAAAGCCGGGAAATCCATCGGCCTGCGGATCAATCCGGAGTGTTCCACTCAGGAGGGACATGCGATCTACGATCCCTGCGCACCCGGTTCAAGGCTTGGAACGACGATTGCCAATTTCCGGGAAGAGCAGATGGAGCTGCTGGATGGATTTCATTTCCACACGCTCTGCGAACAGGATTCCGATGCGCTGGAAACTACGGTCGCCGCTGTGGAGAAGCGGTTTGGCCGCTGGCTTTCCCGGATAAAATGGCTGAATCTTGGCGGTGGACACCACATTACGCGGGCAGACTATGACCGGGAACGGCTGATTGGGATTATCCGGCGTCTGAAAGAGACGTATGGCGTGGAGGTTTACCTGGAGCCGGGAGAGGCCGTGGTACTTCATGCGGGAATCCTTGTTTCCAGCGTTCTCGATACGCTGCACAACGGGATGAATCTGGCGATTCTCGACACTTCCGCGGCTTGCCATATGCCGGATGTTCTGGAGATGCCATACCGGCCGCCGGTGCGTGAAAGCGGTCTGCCTGCGGAAAAGGCGTGGACCTATCGATTGGGCGGCCCAACCTGTCTGGCGGGAGATGTGATCGGAGACTATTCCTTTGATTATCCGCTGGAGCCTGGAAGCAGGATTGTATTTGAGGATATGGCCCTTTACACGATGGTAAAGACCAATACGTTTAACGGAATGCCGCTCCCTTCCATCGTCTATCGGGAGAAGGACGGTACGGAACGCCTGGTCAACAGCTTTTCCTACGAAGATTTTAAGAGCAGACTTTAAGCAGACGGCTAATGACGAAACCATTGCCGGAACTATGTGGAAAATCCCGAGGCCTGCGCGGTGCAAAACTGCTTGAATGCAGTTTCTGCGCATCGCGCAGCGTGTAACGGTTCAACTGTCTTAAAACGCCGCAGAAAGACGTGTGAAAGGAAAATTTTATGACAAAAGATGAAATAGAGTCCTTTATTACCCAGTTTCCGATTTACCAGTATCAGTTTCTGAAACCGGATGCGATTGAATACAACGACAGAGTGCGCATGATCTGCAAGAAAGAATGTCCCCGTTATGGAACGTCCTGGTCCTGCCCTCCGGCAGTTGGTACTGTGGAGGAGTGTATGGAGCGGTGCCGTCAGTATGACGGCGTGCTGTTTTTTTCCAGCATCGCTCAGGTGGAGAATGCTCTGAACATGGAAGAATCCCTGTCCGCCAAGGCGGAGCATGAAAAGATGACGCATGTGATTGAGCAGTATCTGCGGGAGCATTCGGTGGAAACCTATGCCTTGTCTTCGGATTCCTGTTCCGCCTGCGAGAAATGCGCTTATCCCAGAGCGGCCTGCCGCCATCCGGAGCAGATGTTTCCGTGTATTGAAAGCCATGGGATCATTGTCGCGAATTTGGTGGAAAAGTTTGCTATGGACTATTTTCTTGGGGAGCAGTACATTGTATGGTTCAGCCTGATTTTCTTCCGGAACATAGAAAAGGAGAGCGCCAAAGAATCCTCTGAAAGCAGAACCGGAGACTTCGAAACCGAAGATATACCCAAGGAGCATTAATCTATTCCTGCGAGCAACGAGCCAAGTAGCCACGCTTTAGAGTGTGTTTGAAAGTTCATTCCTGCAATCTGCAAACACACTCTAGGCTGCCTTCTCTTGCCGCAAGCGGCAATTTACCTTGTGCTCGCATGGATATTTTGCACATGCCACTGCGTTGGCCAAAATGTATGTTGGAAGCATCTGACATACGTTGGCCATATGGCATGTGCTTTTTCTTTTGCTATTGTTTGTTTCGACAAATGTCTGTTTCGACAAATTCATAATAAAAATGGAATCTGCATAGAATAGAAAATAAAGCGGGAAAGAGGAGAGCCTTTGAGACGAAAAAAGAAACCAAATTCTCCTGTACCTGCGCTTCTGTCAGCAATGCAGATACCGGCTGACCTTTCTTACAGGGAAGCTGTTCTTACGTTTTTTGGCGGACGGGAACTGTATGTGGAAAACTATCAGAAAATCCTTACTTACGAGCCATGCTGTATCCGGATCCTGACACGGAAAGGGAGGGTTTGTATTGAGGGAAGCCGTCTGACCATTGCCTACTATTCCGGTGAGGAAATGAAGATTACCGGCCAGATGCAGACAATTACATTCGAACCGTAAAGGAGGCTCGGTATGAACCGGCTGATTCGTTATCTGAAAGGATATGTGCATGTCCGTCTGGTGAGCAGCGACCCGGAACGATTTCTGAATTTATGCGCGCACAACCACATTCTCCTCTGGCGGCTGTTCAGCCGTGATGGAGCATATGAAATGTATCTGTCGGCCGCAGACTTTTTTCGTTTGCACAGTCTCTGCCGTAAAAGCGGTTCAAAAATCCGTGTGCTCGGAAAATACGGACTTCCCTTCTTCCTCTTTCGCAACAGAAAACGAAAAGCTTTTTTTGCCGGAAGTTTTCTCTGTCTTTGTCTGCTATTTGTATTGTCTCTTTTTATCTGGAACATTCATGTCTCTGGAAATTATGCCAACAGTACGGGGGTAATCCTTTCCTTCCTGGAAAAACAGGGAATTACTCACGGAATACGGAAGTCTCAGCTGGACTGCAGTGAGCTCGCCGCAATGCTGCGGGAAGAATTTGAAAATATTACCTGGGTTTCGGCCAAAATAGAGGGAACGCAGCTGATTCTGGAAATCAAAGAGAACGTGGACGGCTATGTGGCCATGGAGGAGCCTTCGGAGGAACCTTCCAGTCTGGCGGCCTCCAAGGATGGCATCGTTTATTCCATCATTACACGGGCGGGGACACCGATGACGCTTCCCGGCACGCCATGTAAAAAAGGGGATATTCTGGTCAGCGGCGAGATCCCAGTGAAAAACGACAGCCAGGAGGTGGTCGGCTACCATTATGTTTCGGCCGATGCGGATATTTTGATCGAAACGGTCTGGTACTATTACGAGGAGTTTCCTATGTCCTACGAGGAACGTACTTATCAGGAAAAAGGCGCCAGGTTCCCTTTTCTCCAGATTGGCGATATGCGTCTGGAGAGCTTTCTGCCCTGGGAGCAGGAGAGGATCTCAGACGAGGAGACGCAGCTGTGGAACATCCGTCTGACAGAGAATTTTGTTCTTCCTGTATCGGTAGGTTACCGAAGAAAACTGCCGTATACCATCCAGGAGAAAACGTACTCTCACAAGGAAGCGCAGACATTGGCGGAACGTCATTTTGAACAATATCAGGAAAAGCTGGAGAAAGAGCAGGTTCAGGTTGTGGACCGTTCTGTAGTCACGGAAATCACCGATTCGGTCTGCAAGACGAAAGGAACCATTACTGTGCTGGAGGAAGCAGTGCAGAGCGCGGACTGTACGCAGCGCGTAATTGAACCGCAGTAACAGTTCAGCCAGGTCTGCGCAGTAAATGCACAGACCGTATAAAAGCGTAGTGAAAGCGTAGCGCATGCGGAAGATACGGAATAGTAGTAGCAAAAAGAAAGGATCTATGGTAAACTGATAACGGTATTTTTCAGCAATCAAAGGAGAAGGCGATGATAGACAGAGAGGAATTTTTTAAGAGATACAATATGGGGGACGATGATCTTGCGGAAGCAAAGATCACCTGGAAGGACCTGGAAGCGATTTACGACAGCTACCGTCGTCTGGAGCCAAGACTGCGGGAAGTAAGCAAGGATTTTGTGGACGATTATCTTTATGATATCGAAAAAGCAGGGATTCATTCTTATCGCTATCGCACCAAGGATCCGGGCCATCTGCTGGAGAAAATTATCCGGAAGCGGAAAGAAGAGTATCAGAAATACAGCAAGATCGATCATACGAATTTTTATAAATATTTGACAGACTTGATCGGAATCCGTGTTCTGTTTTTGTACCGGGAGGACCGGATCCATTTTCATAATTACATCACGACGGTTTTCGAGAATGATCCGGAAAATTATATTACAGACCGGTTGGAGGACTATGATCCGGAGGAAAGTCATTATTATGTTGCAGAGCGTCCAAAGGTTTATAAACGGGCCGGCGACAGCAGGATCTATGACGAACGGCTGATCGAGATACGCTCGGACGGCATTTACCGGTCGCTGCACTACATCATAAAATATAAAGGCTATTATGTGGAGATTCAGGGAAGGACGCTGTTTGAAGAAGGATGGAGCGAGGTGGATCATGATATTGTCTATCCCTATAATAAAAATAATGTCATGCTGAAGGACTTTTCTACGCTTCTGAACCGCCTGGCGGGAATGGCAGACGAAATGAGTTCATATTTTCGCCGTATGACTGGTGAGAAAGAGGAAAAATAAAAGGAGACAAAACGGGACGATTCGGAATATGTGGCAGTCGAATCGTCCCGTTTTCGTCAGGCTTTGTACTCGGATGTGTAATAGGGAATACACAGGTACATGCCGTCGGTTATCTGGCTGGAAGTAAGGTGATTGATCTGTTTCACCTCTTCGATATAGCTTGGGATATCTTCGTATTCATCTGTCTGGTATTTTTCTGCGATTTCCCAGAGGGTGTCGCCGTATGTTACCTTGATGCTGGTGTAATATTTATAGGTCTGTTCCTGCGGAAGTCCTTCGGCCTGCGCCTGTACATGGTTCGAGAGAAGTATGGCGCCGGGAATACCGAGAAGGAGAAGGAGCAGCAGGAGAGCAGTATATTTTTTCTGCTGGCGGCATCTGCGTCTGGCAGTGGAAGAGTGTCGTGGGGTTTTCTGATTCTTTTTCATATGGTACCTCCCTTTTCATCTGCCTGTACGGGCCGTTAATGTTTTGCGCAGTTGCTGTCTTTGACTGTTCGGCCGGAAGAGGCGTAAAAGTTATTGTCTTTGTTCGAATGTCTGTTCAGAACATTTGTTCTTTATGAGGCTATTATAGTACCAGAACAAACGTTTGTCAACAGAAAAACCGAACAAATTTTCGGAAAATATGTTTGCCTTTGCTTTTTCCCTATGTTATAATAAATAAAATATCTATGCGTTTTTTACAGGAATATTTTAGGAGATTACGTGACAGCTCAGCCAGTTGGGGTGTCACAGTATCCGTCCATACAGTTTAACCGGAACGGACGGCAGAAGGAATAAATTCGGAGGATAAAAATATGGCAGATCATCATACATTAAGCAAGAAACAGGAAGAAATATTATCATATCTAAAAGACGAGATCCTGACTCGCGGGTTCCCGCCGTCGGTCCGTGAAATCTGCGAGGCCGTACATTTGAAATCCACATCGTCGGTTCATGCGCATCTGGAAGCGCTGGAGAAAAAAGGCTATATCAAACGCGATGCGACGAAACCGCGGGCCATCGAAATCTGCGACAAGGATTTTCATACCGGACGTCTGGACGCGATTCAGGGCATCCAGAAGGTTGCGGAGGACGATACCGCGTCGGAACCCTATATTGTGCAGGTTCCGCTGGTCGGCAAGGTAGCCGCGGGGGAACCGCTGCTGGCCGTGGAGCATATCGACGGTTATTTTCCCATGCCGCTGGACCGTCTTCCCAACGCGGAGACGTTTTTGCTGAAGGTTCAGGGAGAAAGCATGATAAACGCAGGAATTTTGAATGGAGACTATGTTCTTGTGGAACAACAGGAAACTGCAGGGAACGGCGATATGGTGGTCGCGCTGTTGGACGATTCGGCCACTGTAAAGACTTTTTACAGGGAAGATGGTTTTTGCCGATTGCAGCCGGAAAACGATTATATGGAACCGATCATTGTTCAGGGGGATTTGCAGATCCTTGGAAAAGTGATCGGCGTACTCAGGTTTATGAGCTGAAAAACAGAAATGGCGAGGAAACATGTCATTGGCGGTACGTTTTTATTGACAATGTGACGTCTGCAGACGCGCGGATAATCCCGCCCCCCGCTCTTGGCGGTTTCGATTTTTACATGCGGACGGGATTTTGTCCTATGACGGAAGGGCAAAAATCAAAAAGATTATTTGAAAAAGCAAACAGATTTTAGAATTAGACTTTAGAAATTTTAAATAGGAATTATTTATCGTAAAAAATAAAGAATCCGGAGATAAAAAAACGGATGATGACAAGCGGTATTGGTCTGGATTCACGGTCAACTATTCGAAAAACCTGTGTTTTCCGAATAGTTGAAATAGCCTTTGTCTCCACACTTTTTGCTGCTTAAGCCGTTGAAATCTTCGATTTCATAGATTTGCAGATCTGCGGTAATTATTATACGTTTCATTTTTCAACGGCCGCATTGATTGGAATTTGTTTGCCGCTCTTTTCTGTTGTATCAGATTTTAGTTCATTATTATCATTCAGATATTTATTGCGCGCCCGGCAGTTTATGATGCGGAAATTTCCAGATTATAAATCCGGGCGGCGCGTTTTGTCCGGATAAATTTTATTCTGTATCTTTTCAAGCCAACGCGCAAAGGAGCTGCTTATGGGAAAAAACGCTAAAATTACATACCACGAACAAACCGATATGGAAAATACTCTGAAACTCCGCGAAGTTTTAAAATCACTTCCCGAGTTTGCCAATGATTTTTTCCGTGCAGTCAGCACAACCACTTCTACCAGTACGCGGATCAAGTATGCTTATGATCTGCGGATTTTCTTTCAGTTTCTGCTGTCGGAAAATCCGGCGTTTCAGAAATGCTCTGTGGACGACCTGAAGCTGGATGTTCTGGACTCTGTGACCGCCCTGGATATTGAGGAATACATTGAATACCTGAAGGCGTATAAGGATTCCAGGGATGAATATACGACAAACGGAGAAAAAGGCCTGAAACGAAAGCTTTCCAGCCTGCGTACCTTTTACGCGTATTTTTACAAAAAGGAAATGATCCAGACCAATCCCACGCTGCTGGTAGACATGCCGAAGCTACACGAAAAGGAAATCATCCGTTTGGACCCGGATGAAGTGGCAAGGCTTCTGGATTTTGTTGAGAGCTGCGGGGAGGGACTGACTCCTCATCAGAAAGCATATTATGAGAAAACCAAGGACCGGGATCTTGCGATCATTACTCTCCTGCTCGGCACGGGGATTCGCGTCTCGGAATGTGTAGGTCTGGATATTGAAGATGTGGATTTTAAGAATAACGGCATTAAGGTTGTCCGAAAAGGCGGAAATGAAATGATCGTTTATTTCGGTGCCGAGGTAGAAAAGGCTCTGCGCCGTTACCTGGAGGTTCGGGAATCCATGGAGCCGGTGTCAGGCCATGAGCACGCGCTGTTCTACTCTTCTCAGAGGAAACGCATCAATGTAAAAACGGTGGAGAATCTTGTGAAAAAATATGCTTCACAGGTGACGACGACAAAAAAGATTACTCCTCACAAGCTGCGAAGCACTTACGGCACGACTCTGTATCAGGAAACCGGGGATATCTATCTGGTAGCCGATGTGCTGGGCCACAAGGACGTAAACACGACGAAAAAGCATTATGCCGCTATTGATGACGCCAGACGGCGGAAAGCGGCGACTGCGGTGAAGTTGCGGGAAGAATAGTCACAAGACAGGTACGAACAACTTGTACTCTGTACTTAACAGTGAAATGGGCGGGAAGTTATTTTGAGAGACTTATCCGCCTTGATTACCTGCTGCATCATAAGTTTACATAATAGCGTTATGTAAACTTATGATGCACTCTTCTATTTTTCAAACACATTGATCGCTTCTATACTCTGCAATTCACCGCCGCAAAAAACGAACTTGACAATCCACGGCATCAGCGATTTGATTTCCGTAAATTCATCATATCCAAAAGAGCTGTCGAAGTAGTTTATGATCGTGCTGAGAGCAGTGCCGTGACTGCCCACAACAACCGTTTTGTCTTTATATTTTTCAAGAACTGTACGCAAAGCATTTATGTTTCTCGCCTGCACCTCCGACAGAGACTCCCCGTCGGAACGTTTGTAAGAAAAATCACTCCACTGCTTTTTGGAAAAGGCTGTAAAATCTTCAATCCAGACGCTGTCCGTTTTCCTTTCCCTAAAGTCTTCGATGATTTCGACGGGATAGTGTTTGATGTCTGCAAAATGCCCAACGGTGTCAACAGATCGTTTGTATGGACTGGACAGTATTACGTCCACATTTTTATCAGACAAATACCTTGATACTAATTCCCTGTCCTTCATGCCTTTGGCCGTCAGTTCTCTTTTCCTGTCGTCGTGATTATTATAATCAGGTTCTGCGTGTCTTACAAAATATACAATAGTCATTTCCGAATTTCCAGTCATCTGTATGATTTTCATGTGAGTTCATGGATTCTAAAATCGTGAAAGGTTTCAGACTCCATCTGCGGGGCCGGCTTTCGATCTGGTCAACGATGTATCAGCATAAAATCAGCAAAACATATACTGTCGAAAGCTTTCCACCGTCAGCTGCTCTCCTGTCACCGGCTGGCGAAGGTGCAGTTTCCAGGCGTGAAGCGCTGTGCGCGAGGACGTAATATACCTGTCGTTTCCGTACAAAGGGTCTCCCAGAAGCGGATGTCCGGCTGCGGCCATGTGAACGCGGATCTGGTGGGTGCGTCCTGTCCGGATGCGGCACAGCACCAGAGAACAATGCCTGTCGCAGCAGAGAACTTCGTAATGAGTTATCGCTTCCTTCCCCTGCGGAGACACCTGCATTTTCATCAGGCTGCCTTCTACCGGGGCCAGGGGCAGGCGGATTTCACCAGTACGCTCCTTGGGCGGAAATACGCCCTGGGTCAAAGCCAGATATTCTTTGTAAAAGATTCCCGCTTCCTTCTGTTCGGCCAGACGCCCGGCAGCCAGGCGATTTTTAGCAAACAGCAGGACGCCGGACGTATCCTTGTCCAGACGGCCGACACAGCGTACCAGAGACGGCTCACGCTCCTGCTCTTGCAGGTATGCGGCTGCCTGATTCGCCAGTGTGTCCTGGTAATGGCCATGGGCAGGGTGACAGACCTCTCCTGCCGGCTTGTCGACGATCAGAAGGTCCATATCCTCGTATAGGATGCAAAGAGCTTTTTTCAGCGGCAGCAAACCGCCGGATTTTCTTTTCTGATCAGAAAACGACACCCGGATCATATCCATGCAGTGAACCGTATGATCGATCCGCTGCCGGACCCCATTGACTGTGATGCCCTGGGGAAGATATTTCAGCTGCCGGATCTGGCGCTCGGACAGATCCAGCCGGCGTTCCAGGATCAGCCCCAGACGCACGCCCTCGTCCTCTGGAACGGCATGATACTCCAGTGTTCGCATCGGTTATAAATCCTCCAGCAAAATCGTAAAGGGGCCGTCGTTGACAAGAGAGACTTTCATTTCCGCTCCGAAAACACCGGTCTCCACCACTGGCATCTGCTCTTTGGCCTGTTGGATGATATACTGATACAATCGCTCTGCGGTTTCCGGGTCACCGGCGTCGGTAAAACTTGGACGGTTTCCTTTCCGGCAGCTGGCGTAAAGGGTAAACTGGGAGACAAGGAGAAGTTCTCCGTTTACATCTTTCAGCGAAAGGTTTGTTTTTCCGTTCTCATCCTCAAAAATCCGAAGTCCCAGCATTTTTTTCAGATACCGGTCTGCAATCTCCTCTGTATCGTTCTGTCCCACACCGATCAGGACCAGAAATCCTTTTCCAATCTGACCAACGATCTTGCGGTCTACTTCCACGGAAGCTTCCGTGACACGTTGTATCACGAATTTCATAACTATTCTCCACCTTTCTGCGCCTTCTATGTTTCAAAAAAGATGGAAACGGGCGCATTTTTATTATACTTGAAACGGGAAAACAATACAATGAAAAACAACAGCCTGGCTGAACTGTTATAAAAAGTTACGTTACTGTTCACAGTCGTTCACAGTAACTTCGCGGCTCCAATGAAAATCCGCTTCGCGAATGGGAACCGTTCACACCTGAATCACGTTCTCACGCCGCAAACAGCAAGTGTTTGCGGCTGCTGTGAATAGTAACAAAGTTACGGCTATTTGTCAGGAACCATTTTACAAATTCCCAGACTTCCAGTATAATAAGTCATGCCTGTTTCCCGGGAATGTGAATATGGGACGATTAGACAGTTTATCAAAAAAGTAACCGTTCAGCAAATGCGCAGACGCGGTATGTGTTACAAAAAAATACAGATTGGAGAAAATTTATGAGACTTCAGCAGCTTTTAAGCTATACAAGAAAAGCCGTCGACGAATACCAGATGATCGGCGCGGGGGACAAGATCGCAGTGGGGATTTCCGGAGGAAAGGATTCCCTGACACTGCTCTATGCCCTGCACGGCCTGAAACGCTTCTATCCGCAGCCTTTTGAGCTTGAGGCAGTAACTGTAGACCTTGGCTTCGAAAACCTGGATCTGAGCCGAATACAGGCTCTGTGTGACGAACTGGAAGTGCCTTATACAATCGTCCGGACAGAAATCGCGAAAATCATCTTTGATGAGAGAAAAGAAAGCAACCCTTGTTCTCTGTGCGCGAAAATGCGAAAAGGCGCGCTCAATGAGGCAATCAAGGCCAGAGGCTGCAATAAGGTGGCATACGCCCATCACCGGGACGATATTGTGGAGACCATGATGATGTCGCTGATCTATGAAGGCCGGTTTCACTCTTTCTCGCCAAGGACGTATCTGGACCGGATGGATCTGACGGTGATCCGTCCCATGATGTATGTCAGCGAGGCGGATGTGATCGGGTTCTGCAATAAGAACAATCTTCCGGTGGTAAAAAGTCCCTGCCCGGCGGACGGCTACACCAAGCGTCAGTACGTCAAAGAGCTTCTGGTACAGCTGAACCGGGAAAATCCAGGGGTCAAGGAGCGGATGTTTTCCGCGATCCTTAACGGAGGATTACAGGGATGGCCCGAAAGAGTTCCGCATAGAAGATAATTATTTGTGATACGGCGCGCCCTCCGCTATGCGGAACCCGCGGTAGATCTGTTCCAGCAGGATCACCCGCATCAGCTGATGAGGGAAGGTCATCCGGGAAAAGCTCAGGGCGTAGTCGGAACGCTTCAGCACATCTTTTCCAAGGCCGATGGAGCCGCCGATGACAAAGATCAGGTGGCTTTTTCCCTGCACGCCGAGCTGCTGGATTTTGTTGGAAAACTCCACAGAGTCCAGCATGGCCCCTCCGATTTCCAGAGTGATCACATAGGCATCGTCCCGCAGATAGCGGAGAAGCCGCTCCCCTTCTTTCTGGCGGATGGATTCCTCCGCGGCGGCCCCGGTATTTTCCGGCGCTTTTTCGTCGGCAACTTCAAGAATCTCCAGCTTGCAGTAGCGGCTGAGCCGTTTCGTATATTCTGCCACCGCGTCTTTCAGATATTTTTCTTTCAGCTTTCCCACAGTGAGGATCGTCACTTTCATGAGGTACTCCTTTCGATGAAAAAAGACTATAGTTAAACCTTCTGCGCAGTGATCATTCACAGAGCGCAGAGAGTTTTAGAGCGTGTTAGAAAATTCATATTGCGAAAGGAATTTTCTAACACGCTCCAGTTAAAACGCTCGATTTAAAATAAGTCGTTTGAATAAAGAATAAACCGTCTATTTTCTATAACAGTTACGTCCGCCGCAATCCCGCAAAATGTTGCCCCGCGGAATGTTCAGCTGAACGGAACGGTTCTTTGCTTACTCTTCATAATCCAGGCACGCCCGCTCGCAGACATAAGGTCTGACATAGGTATCCGCCACATGCACATGAGCCGGATGGCTGGCGTAAACAGCCACGTCCTCCGGTTTTTCCAGCATTGTGACAAGAGCCATGTCATGAGTGCTGGATCCCAGCGGCGCCGGTACAAATCTGGCGCTTAAAAGCCCCGGAACGGTGCCAACCAGGCCTTCCAGCTGCGCTGCCATGTCTTTGAGACGGTCCGGGCGCTCGCCGGCCGGAACTTCACTGCGGAATTTCCACATAACGATATGATGCACCATGATACGTTTACTCCTGTTTCCCTTTGATGTACGCGTCAATACCCTTCGCTCCCGCTTTTCCTGCGCCCATGGCGAGAATAACGGTGGCTGCGCCTGTCACGGCGTCTCCGCCCGCGTATACGCCTTCCTTGGAGGTCTTGCCGAACTCTTCGTCAGCGATGATGCATTTTCTTCTGTTTACATCCAGACCATAGGTGGTGGAGGAGATCAGCGGGTTCGGGGAGGTTCCCAGAGACATGATCACTGTGTCTACCTCGATTTCAAACTCAGAGCCGGGGATTTCCACCGGACGTCTTCTTCCGGACGCATCCGGCTCGCCAAGCTCCATGCGGATGCAGCGGATGCCGGTCACCCAGTCGTTCTCGTTGGTCAGGATCTCCACCGGGTTGGTCAGCAGATCGAAGATCACGCCTTCCTCCTTGGCATGGTGAACCTCTTCCACACGGGCCGGAAGCTCTGCCTCGGAACGGCGGTAGATGATATGTACTTCCGCGCCAAGACGAAGGGCTGTTCTGGCAGCGTCCATAGCAACGTTTCCGCCGCCGACAACCGCCACTTTTTTGCCTCTGGCGATCGGAGTGTCATAATCGTCGCGGTATGCTTTCATCAGGTTGTTTCTGGTCAGGTATTCGTTTGCGGAGAATACGCCGTTGGCCTGCTCGCCCGGGATACCCATGAACATCGGCAGACCCGCGCCGGAACCGATGAAGACAGCCTCAAAACCTTCCTCCTGCAGCAGCTCGTCGATGGTCACGGATTTTCCGATGATCACGTTTGTCTCGATCTTTACGCCCAGAGATTTTACGTTCTCGATCTCTTCCGCGACAACCTTATCCTTGGGAAGACGGAACTCAGGGATTCCGTAGCTGAGCACGCCGCCGGCTTTGTGCAGCGCCTCGAAGATGGTTACCTCGTAGCCAAGACGGGCCAGGTCGCCGGCACAGGTCAGTCCTGCGGGGCCGGAACCGATAACGGCCACCTTGTGTCCGTTTTTCTCCGCCGGAGCCGCCGGCTTGATGTTGTTTTCCTTCGCCCAGTCGGCAACGAAACGCTCCAGCTTTCCGATGGAAACCGGATCGCCCTTGATGCCGCGGATACATTTGCCCTCGCACTGGCTTTCCTGCGGGCAGACACGGCCGCAGACCGCCGGCAGCGCGCTGGACTCGCTGATGATCTTGTAAGCCTCCTCAATGTTGCCTTCCTTCACCTGGGAGATAAAGGCAGGAATATTGATATTTACCGGACATCCGGTGATACATTTCGCGTTTTTACAGTTCAGGCAGCGGGAAGCCTCCTCCATTGCCTCTTCTTTGTTGTATCCGAGACACACCTCGTCAAAATTTGTGGCACGGACCTTCGGATCCTGCTCACGAACCGGTACTCTTGTTAATCCTTTAGCCATTATTTGTCACCTCCGCAATGTCCGCATCCGCCGTGATGCGTGCCGCCTTCTTTTAATCTGAGAACTGCACGGCCCTCTTCTGTCTTGTACATCTGCTGGCGCTTCATCGCCTCGTCAAAGTTGATCAGATGTCCGTCGAACTCCGGTCCGTCCACGCAGGCGAATTTCACTTCTCCGCCTACGGTCACACGGCAGGCGCCGCACATGCCGGTGCCGTCTACCATGATCGGGTTCATGCTGCCGATGGTGTGAATGCCCAGTTCCTTGGTCAGCAGACAGAAGAATTTCATCATGATCATCGGTCCGATGGCTACGCACACGTCGTAAGTCTTGCCCTGATTTTCCACCAGGTCGCGAAGAACATCGGTACCCATGCCCTTGCGGATATAGGAGCCGTCGTCTGTGGTGATATACAGGTTGCAGACTGCCTTGAATTCATCCTCCAGAATGATCAGGTCTTTGTTTCTGGCGCCGATGATAACATCCGCCTCGATACCGTGCTCATGCAGCCATTTTACCTGCGGATAAACCGGAGCGGTGCCCACGCCTCCGGCAACAAACACAATGTTTTTCTTTTTCAGTTCTTCCAGGTCTTCCTTGCAGAATTCCGACGGCTGTCCCAGAGGACCTACGAAATCCATAAACGCGTCGCCTTCCTTCAGTTCGGCCATACGCATGGTGGATTCGCCAATCGGCTGGAATACGATGGTGATCGTGCCTTTTTCCCTGCTGTAGTCGCAGATAGTCAGAGGGATACGCTCCCCTTCCTCGTCCATCTTAACGATGACGAACTGCCCAGGCAGACAGTGCTTTGCAACTCGCGGCGCTTCTACTTCCATAAGAAAAATGTTTGCAGCGAGTTTTTCCGCTTTTAAGATTTTGTACATAACATCCTCCTAGAATAAAATAATTTATACTGTCGTTCTGACAAGGGCCAGAGGCGGGTGCCGGACGGCAGCTTTTAACACATTGTCGCGAAACGCGGGCGCGTTCCAGGGCAGCATGTTAGTAACAGGGTTCTTGTGAACAGTAACGTTAAGACAGCGTTTGCAGATACTGTTCAAACTGTTCCATGGTCATGAGGATCTTTCTCGGCTTGGTGCCCTCTTCCTCTCCGACGACGCCGGCCTCGCACAGCTGGTCCATTATGCGGGCCGCCCGGTTAAAACCGATCTTAAAGACTCTCTGCAGCATTCCGATGGATGCCTTGTCTTTCTCTATGATAAATTTTCCGGCGTCCGCGAAGTAAGCGTCCCTCTCGTCGTTTCCGCCGGCCGCGGCAGGAGCCTCTGTGACGGAATTGTTGATCTTCTCTTCCATCTCCGGATTATAAGCGGCTTCCCCGAAATGCTCTTTCAGGAATTCCACAACATCGGAAACTTCTTTGTCGGATACAAAGGACCCCTGCAGGCGGGCAGGCTTCTGGTAATCCTGCGGCTTGAAGAGCATATCGCCTTTGCCTAGGAGCTTTTCCGCCCCGTTCATGTCCAGAATGGTGCGGCTGTCCACACCGGAGGACACGGAAAAAGCGATACGGGACGGCATGTTCGCTTTGATCAGTCCTGTGATAACGTTGACCGACGGCCGCTGGGTGGCGATGATCAGGTGGATGCCTGCCGCGCGGGCCAGCTGGGCCAGACGGCAGATGGCGTCCTCCACTTCCCCGGGAGCCACCATCATCAGATCCGCAAGCTCGTCGACGATAATGACGATCTGGGGCATCTTCGCCGGAACACCCTCCTCGGAGGCCACAAGTCCCTGGGCAGCCAGTTCGTTGTATCCGCGGATATCGCGGACGTTGTATTCGGCAAACCGCTTATACCGGTCTTCCATCTCGGAAACCGCCCAGTTCAGAGCGCCGGACGCTTTTTTCGGATCTGTGACCACCGGGATAAAGAGATGGGGGATTCCGTTATATACGGAAAGCTCCACAACCTTCGGGTCGATCATGATCAGCCGTACGTCTTCCGGGTTTGCCTTATAGAGAATACTCATGATCAGTGTGTTAATGCAGACGGATTTTCCCGAGCCGGTAGCGCCTGCGATGAGCAGGTGAGGCATTTTGGCGATATCGGTGATCACCGGCTGCCCTGCAATGTCCTTTCCTACCGCGAAGGCCAGATTGGACGGATGTTTTTTAAACGCGGCGGACTCCAGCAGATCCCGGAGCATGACCGGCGTGTTGGTGGCGTTTGGCACCTCGATGCCCACGGCAGACTTGCCTGGGATCGGAGCCTCGATACGGATATCGGCGGCGGCCAGATTCAGCTTGATATCGTCGGTGAGACTGACGATCTTGCTGACCTTCACGCCCTGCTCTGGCTGCAGCTCATATCTGGTAACGGTAGGTCCGCAGCTGACGTTTGTCACGGATACATTTACGCCGAAATTGCGCAGTGTCTGCTCTAACTTCTGGGCCGTCTCCCGCAGATGAGCGTCCGAATCGCCGGAGGCTTTCCGGTCCCCCTTTTTCAGCAGGGACAGCGGCGGGAACTTGTAGGCGGTCTTCGCCGGCGCCGGCCGCTCGCCGATCTCCCGGCGGATATGGGAAACATTTTCCTGGATCTCTTTTGGCGATGACTTGGGGTTGGCAAGCTTCTTCCCGTGGGAGCCTTCCGGCGCCGGAGGTGTTTCCGGATTTGTCTCCGGCGCCGGCGTCTCCGGATGTTCTGTCTCTGGTTCCGGGGTGTCTGCCCGGTGGATGGAAAGCTCCGGCATTGCCATCTGGTGAGTCTTTTCTTCTTCCTTCAGGTTAAAATCAAAGAAAAACCGCTTCTTTTTCGGCGCAGCCTCTTTGGAAGAAGCCGCGGCCCCACCGTCTCCGTCCGCGGATCCGCTTTCCGCCGCCCGGGACGCGCGCTGCTTGTGTACTCTCTCTGCCTGGCGGACCGACTGACGCCGCTGCTCTCTGGCAGTCTTCCAGGCGCGGCTGCCGCCCTCGTGGAGGATGTTGAAAAATGGTTTCTGCGTCATGATGATCGCGGAAATGATGATGCCGATCACAACGATGACGTATGCGCCGATCTTGCCGAACGCGAGACCAAAGAGCTTTACCAGGATCCCTCCGAACAGTCCGCCGCCCAGGTGGTCATAGACGCTGTCGCTGTAATAATCCAGAATGCGCGTGGTTTCGCTGTAGCCGGAGGTCAGAAGCTGCATAAACGCGCAGAACAGAAGAAAGCACGCGATGCAGCCGGACAGTTTCCGGATCACCATCGGGTTGTTTTTATTTGCGATATAAAAGGCTGTGACGGCAAAAAGAAGAATGGGAAAGAACCATGCGGAGATGCCGAACAGTCCGAAGAAGAAATCGCTGACAGCGTTTCCCACAATTCCTCCTATCCCAAAGTTGCTCAGCATCAGCAGGATCGCGACAGCCATCACAGACAGCAGAACAATCTCCAGACGGATGCCCTCCGGCTGCTTCTGTTTCGCCGGACGTCCCCGTTTTTTTCCTGTGGAGTTGCTTTTCTTTTTTGCAGTGGTTTTTGCCGCGGATTTTTTTGCCGTTGTCTTTTTTGCTGCTGTCGATTTCTGAGCGGCAGATTTGTTTTTCGTTGCGTTTGCCATAAAGGCGCTCCTCCCCTGTGATATGTAAATGCAGTTTCTGTGCATCGCGAAACGTGTGACCGTTCTGCAACGCGCTGTTACTGCGTATGCTTTTACCGCGTGAAGCTGACGGCAATGAGAACTATGCCGATGAGCACACAGTAAAAAGCGAAAACTCTTAATTTAATGCCGGAAACAATCCGCAGCATCGTGCGGATGGTCAGAATGCTTGCTGCGGCGGAAACCAGGATTCCCACCAGATAGATGCCTGGATGAACAGAAAGTGTTCCCCGCACAGACGTCAGTTCCAGAACCATGCCCCCGAGGATTGCCGGGATGGACATGAGCATGGAATATTTGACGGCGAATCTGCGGCTAAGACCTGCCAGCAGACAGGCGGACAGGCCAGTGCCGAACCGTGAAATACCAGGGAGCACGGAAAATCCCTGAAAGATCCCGGCGATCAGTGCGTCGCCCGGCTTCATGTTGCGGGGGGTCTTCTTTCCTTTCGGCACCATATCCGCCACCAGAAGCATGACGGCGGTGATGAAAAACAGCACGCCCGGCATCAGCAGCGACTGGAAAGCCAGAAGGGCGATGTCCCGCAGCAGATACCCCAGTACGGCGGTAGGCACCGTTGTGATTACCAGCCAGAACGCCAGCCGGCGGTAATTGGTGGCCAGCACTTTGCGGTAAGGCTCCTCAGACCCCTGGCTTCTGTGGCGGAACCACAGCTTCATATTAAAAACCAGGTCCTGAACAATGGCGAACAGGGATAATACGATCCTGCGAAGATCCTTCTGAAAATACCAGAGAACCGCGGCCAAGGTGCCAAGGTGCAGGCAGAGATCAAACAGGATGGTCTGATTGTTCTGTATGTTCAGTAGCTGCTGGGCAAGCACAAGGTGCGCGGAGCTGCTCACCGGCAGAAACTCCGTAACGCCCTGGACAATGCCCAGCAGGACAGCTTCTATGATCGACATATACGTTATGTTCCTTTTCTTTTGTATGTATGAAATGTCTCCGCTCCGATTCAGCTTTTAATTTTATCATAAAACCTCCCCAAATACAATGGGGAGGTTGACTGAGCAGCGTTCTAATTGTAGATGTTGGGTAACTATTCAGTCAGGTCTGTGCATTTACTGCACAGACCGTATGAAAACGTAGTGCCCGTTACTCCTGATCTTCTTTCGATTTTCTGATCAGGGCGTGGAGCTTTTTCAGCGCCGGGGCAATGCCGCCGACCTCGTCGATGAGTCCCTCCTGGACGGCCTGCGGCCCTTCCAGCATCGTGCCAACATCCTTGACCAGCGTCTTCGTGTCCAGCATCAGTTCCTCCAGACGTTCCTTGGAAATGTTGGAATGCTCGGAGACAAAGGTTGTGATACGGTCCTGGGTCTTCTCCATGTTCCGGTAAGTCTGGGCTACGCCGATGAACATTCCGTTGGTGCGGACCGGATGGATGACCATGGTGCCGCTGGGTACGATCAATGAATAGTCGGCGGAGACGGCCAGCGGTACGCCGATGGAGTGGCCGCCGCCAAGCACCAGAGACACCGTTGGCTTGCGCATGGAGGCGATCATCTCCGCGATGGCAAGACCCGCCTCCACATCCCCGCCGACAGTGTTCAGAAGGATGAGAAGGCCGTCGATCTCATCGTTGTCCTCCACACGGGCCAGCGTGGGCAGAATATGCTCGTATTTTGTGGCCTTCGCCCGCTCTCCCAGCGTCTCATGGCCCTCTACCTCGCCGATGATGGACAGAAGGTAGATGTTGCTCTTCAGCTCCACGATATTTTCTTTTGGTGTGTTTGATTCCTGTTCCGTCATTTCTGCAGCGTTCCTTTCTCTTTTTTCCGCGGCAGAAGAATGTTTCTTGTAATCTGTCCTGCTGCGGGAATTCTTCAGAAAAAGTATCTGCATCCTGGGCGGGAATTATTCGTAATAGTTCAGCGGTCTCGCGAGACGCTTTCACACAGAATATGCGAAAAGCCGGAACTATTCAGCCAGGTTTGTGTATACGTTCTGCACGTCGTCGTCATCCTCCAGCAGGTCCAGGGTACGGTTCAGGTTTTTCAGCGCCTGCTCGTCGGTGAGGGTCAGATAATTCTGGGGGATCATGGCGATATCGGCTTCGGCCATGGGCACGCCCTCTTTCTCAAGAGCCTCGCGCACGGCGGAGAAATCGTCCGGAGCGGTGAGGATCTCGTAGCTGTCCTCTTCCTCCTGGAAATCCTCGGCGCCTGCGTCCAGCGCCATCATCATCAGGTCGTCGGACTCAATCTCACACTCTTCCTTGTCGATGATGATCTGGCCCTTCTGGTCGAACATATAGGATACGCAGCCAGGGGTTCCTACGTTTCCGCTTCCTTTGGTGAAAGCGCTTCTCACGTTGGCAGCCGTACGGTTTTTGTTGTCCGTCAGCGTCTCCACAATAATGGCGATGCCGTTGGGACCGTAGCCTTCGTATGTAATTCTCTCATAATTGTCGGCGTTGGAATCGCCGGCAGCTTTCTTGATGCCGCGCTCGATGGTGTCGTTTGGCATATTGTTGGCTTTGGCCTTGGCGATAACGTCGCGCAGCTTGCTGTTGTTGGCCGGATCCGGACCGCCTTCCTTTACGGCGATGACGATCTCACGGCCGATGATCGTAAAGATTTTTCCTTTTTTCGCGTCGTTTTTTTCTTTCTTATGCTTAATATTTGCAAACTTGGAATGTCCTGACATGGTTTTTTCTCCTTTGCAGTAATGTTGTTGTAAAGTTTTTCCTGTATTTCAAACAGCCATTTATAGAATATATCACGTTCCCCAGGGTTCGTCAAGATTTTGTAACGCTATGTAATCAGGTCAAGACTGATCTTCAGCGCTTCGTCCACCAGCGCCAGCTGTTCCCGGTTCAGGTGACAGATCTTATCCTTCAACCTTCGTTTGTCGATGGTGCGCAGCTGCTCCAGAAGGATGACGGAATCCCGCACGATACCGTAGGCGGAAGCCTCGATCTCGATATGCGTCGGGAGTTTCGCCTTGTTCATCTTCGAAGTGATGGCGGCGCAGATGACTGTGGGACTGTGCTTGTTTCCAATGTCATTCTGTATGATCAGGACCGGACGGACGCCGCCCTGCTCGCTGCCGACCACCGGCCGCAGATCCGCATAATAAATATCGCCTCTTTTAATGATCAATGTTGTTCACACTCCGTTTTTCATACTCTGGGTAAAGTATTCCCGATTTTTTCCGGAGGTATACTCTGGTAACTGCTCAGCCTGCCGTTATCCTGAGATCTGCAGCACGAAACGTAACGGTTCGTAAGGAACTTCAGATTTTTTTCATCATGCGGATCAGGTCGCCTGCCAGCACAAAGGCTTCGTTTGTTTCCTGCGCCGCCCATTGGCCCAGCAGACCGTGGAGCAGCACCGCTGCGGCGGCGGTATGGACTGCCGGCTGCCCGCTGCCGGACATTTTCTGCTGTGCCAGGAGCGACGAGAGAATTCCCGCCAGCACGTCCCCGCTGCCGGCGGTGGCCAGCGCGCTGCAGCCGGAAGTATTGAGAAAGACGCTGCCCTCAGGGGAGGCGGCGACGGTACGCGCGTCCTTCAGCACACAGACCGTGTGAAATTCCCTGGCAAACGCCAGGGCGGCGCCTGGCAGATCCTGTTTCAGCTGAACGATACCTGTGCCGGTGAGCCGCGCCATCTCTCCGGGATGGGGCGTGACCACCGTGGGACAGGCCGCGTGTTTCAGAAGCCAGGGTTCCCGGGCAATCAGGTTCAGTGCGTCGGCGTCCAAAACCACCGGAACGGCGCTGTGGGACAGCAGCCAGGCGACAAGCTCTCTGGCAGTCGGGCCGGTGCCAAGACCGGGGCCCACCAGCACCAGGTCTGCCCACTGCAGACTGCTCTGCAGCATCTCCTCAGAAAGCGGTTCCCCTTCCCGGTAAAGGGACAGCATGGCTTCCGGAAGCTTCACAAGAAACGGCAGCCGGTTGTTCTCCTCCGTGAGTACCCGGAGCATACCGGCGCCGGCGCGGAAGGCCGCCTCGGAGCAGAGAAGGGCCGCGCCGCAGGTTTCTTTTGAGCCGGCGGCAACGAGGATCTTTCCGAAGCTTCCTTTGTTGCCCAGCGGGTCCCTGGCGAGAAACGGCCGAAGATCTTTTTCCTCCATGCGGTAATACCTGGGTTCCTCTTTGGAAAACACTCCGGCGATGCCGATGTCCGCCGTGCGGACCGTTCCGGCGAAGACGCTGCCGGGCGGAAGGAGAAGTCCCGGCTTCTCAAAGGCGAAGGTGACGGTGGACGAGGCCCGCACTGCCGTGCCAAGGACCGCGCCGGTGTCAGTATGTATGCCGGAAGGGATGTCCACGGAGACCACCGGAACATGACTTTCGTTGATCTGGTCAATGACCTTTGCATAGACGCCGGCCACGGGGCGGGACAGGCCTGTACCAAAGAGTGCGTCTATGATAACAGTATATTCCGTATACACCGGATGTTTGACTACAGGAATCCGGCAGTTTCCGGCAATTTCCACCTGGGTTTTCATTCCCTCGCTGTATTTTTCCGGATCTCCCGCCAGAAACACGGCCGCGTCGAAGCCGCGGGACCGGAGAATCCTTGCGGCGGCCACGCCGTCGCCTCCGTTGTTTCCCGTTCCGCAGACCGCGAGGATTTTTTTCGGATCATGGTTCTGGCAGATTTCCTCGGCCACGGCGAGCGCCGCACGCTCCATGAGCACCTCCTGCGGAAGATGCAGTTTTCCGATGGCAGACGCGTCGCTTCTTCGCATCTGCTCTGCGGTTACCAGTTCTCTCATAGATACACCTCCTGAAGCACGTTTGAAATACTTTTTGTAAATGCACGGATAAAGAAAAATCCGCTGCCGGTTCCCGGGCAGTCTGCGTTGCACTGCCACTGGAACCGGCAGCGGACTGTTTACAGCTGCTGCTTATGTTCTGACTCGTATCTGGTAAGATTGTAGGAAAGACGCATCAGACTTTCGGAGAGATGAACGTTCTCTACAATATAATCCCCCGGCATGGCCAGGTTCAGATCGGTATGTGCGAAATTCCAGAACGCTTTGACGCCGCAGTCCGCAAGCACTTTTGCCATCTCCAGGGCCTTGGCCTTGGGGAGCGTCAGCGCGGCGATCTCCACGTTGTTTTTCCGGATAAATTCCGGGAGCTCGTCGGTCATGCGGATCGGGATTCCGCGTACGCTGACGCCTTTCAGCACCGGATTGATATCAAAAATGCCGATGGTCTTGAAGCCGCTGCGCTCGAACGCCGCGTAATTGGCCAGCGCCTGACCAAGATTTCCTGCTCCCACGATGATCATATTGTGGACGCGGTCCAGACCAAGGATCTTTCCGATCTCCGTGTAGAGATAACGGACGTTGTATCCGTACCCCTGCTGTCCGAACCCTCCGAAATTGTTCAGATCCTGCCGGATCTGTGAGGCGGTCACTTTCATACGTTCGCTGAGTTCACTGGACGAGATCCGCTCTACTCCATCCTCCAGAAGTTCTCCCAGATAACGATAATATCGAGGAAGCCTTTTAATGACTGCTCGTGAAATGCCTTTTTCTTCCAAGATTGTTTCCTCCTAACAATAAATACCCGCAAAATGTAATTTTATTATATATGTATGTGAGAAAATTGTCAAAGATTTATTGAAATTTTGTTTCTGCTTCTCTATAATAAGAGGGATATTAGTAACAGTAATTACAGGAGGAAGATATGATTTTAGCATGTCAGAATATTTCCAAAGCATTCGGTACCAATGAGATCCTGAAGAATGCTTCGTTTCACATAGAAGAACGGGAAAAAGCGGCCCTGGTGGGCATCAACGGAGCGGGAAAATCCACCCTGCTGAAGATCATTGTCGGAGAAATGTCCGCCGACGGCGGGGAGGTCATTCTCTCCAAAGGAAAAAGCCTCGGATATCTGGCCCAGCACCAGGATTTGACCGGGGAGCTGACGATCTATCAGGAGGTGCTGCAGGCAAAGCAGTATCTCATCGACATGGAGAACCGCCTGCGGGAACTGGAGCGCCAGATGAAAGATGCGGACGGCGAGGCGCTGGAGGAACGGATGGCCTCCTACACAAAGCTGTCCCATACCTTTGAGCTGGAGAACGGCTACGCTTACCGCAGCGAGGTGGTGGGGGTGCTGAAGGGCCTTGGCTTTGCCGAGGAGGAGTTTGACAAAAAAGTATCGGAACTGTCCGGAGGTCAGAAGACCCGCGTGGCCCTGGGACGGCTGCTGCTGACGAAACCGGATGTGATCCTTCTGGACGAGCCGACCAACCATCTGGATATGGAGTCCATCGCCTGGCTGGAAGGATATCTGATGAATTACAGCGGCGCGGTTCTCATCGTCTCCCACGACCGGTATTTCCTGGACCGGGTAGTGACAAAGATCGTGGAAATCGACGCGGGGAAGGTGATGAGCTTCGAGGGAAATTACTCGGCCTACAGCCAGAAAAAAGCCATGCTCCGGGAGGCGGCGTACCATGCGTGGGTGAACCAGCAGCAGGAGATCCGCCATCAGGAGGAAGTGATCGCCAAGCTGAAGTCTTTCAACCGGGAAAAATCCATCCGGCGGGCGGAAAGCCGCGAAAAGATGCTGGAAAAAATCGAGGTATTGGACAAACCCACGGAGGTGCGGTCAGATATGCGCATCCGTCTGGAACCCAGGATCACCAGCGGAAACGATGTGCTGCGAGTCTCTCATCTGTCCAAAAGCTTTCCCAGACAACCGTTGTTCTCTGATCTGAATTTTGAGATCCACCGGGGCGAGCGTGTGGCGGTCATCGGAAACAACGGTACCGGAAAGACGACGATCCTGAAGATCCTCAACGGCGTGGTCGCGCCGGACCAGGGCCAGGTGGAGCTTGGCACGAAGGTGCAGATTGGCTATTACGACCAGGAACACCAGGTACTCCATATGGACAAGACCATCTTCCAGGAAATCTCCGACGCCTATCCGTATCTGACCAACACGGAGATCCGCAACGTGCTGGCTGCGTTTTTGTTTACCGAGGACGATGTATTCCAGCCGATCCACACCTTAAGCGGCGGCGAACGGGGACGGATCTCCCTGGCGAAGCTGATGCTGTCCAACGCCAACTTCCTGATTCTGGACGAGCCGACCAACCATCTGGACATTGTCTCCAAAGAGATTCTGGAGCAGGCGCTTCGGGATTACACCGGAACGGTGCTCTACGTCTCCCACGACCGTTACTTTATCAATCAGACGGCCACCAGGATTCTGGAGCTGACCAATCAGAACCTGGTCAATTATATTGGAAATTACGATTATTATCTGGAGAAAAAGGAGGAACTGACCAGCATCTACGCTCCCGCCGCTGACAGTGTCAAGGAGCAGAAACCGGAGCAGTCTTCGGTAAAGCTGGACTGGAAAGCCCAGAAGGAGGAGCAGGCCCGTCAGAGAAAAAGGGAAAATGACCTGAAAAAGACGGAAGCCAGGATCGAGGAGCTGGAAGCCAGAGACGCGGCCATCGACCAGGAACTGGCCCTGCCGGAGGTGGCTACCGACGCGGCAAAGTGTATCGCTCTTAGCAGCGAGAAGGCGCAGGTTCTGGCAGAGCTGGAACAGCTGTATGAAACATGGGAGGAACTGGCCCAGGAATAATGTTGGAATGCCAGTCCCAGAAGGAGAATTCCGGGTAACAGTTCCAAAGTATGTTTGAAAAGCCGGAATTTTGAAAAGCCGGAACGGCGAAGCCTGCTGAGGTTTGGCAGGTTTCACCGTTCCGGCTTTTTCATGTAATGTGAATTACTGTTACCGTAACGATTTCTCCAGTTCTTCACGGATCGCAAGGATAAAGTCTTTGCTGTTCAGGACCACCGGATGTTCGATGGTGGTGATCAGCGCCAGGTCCTTGGTCATTTTTCCCGACTCAATCACATGGATGGTGGCAGTCTCCAGCTTGTCCGCGAAGGCGCACAGAGCGCCGTTGCCGTCCAGCTCGCCTCTCTTGCGCAGCGCGCCGGTCCATGCGAAAATGGTGGCCACGGAGTTTGTGGAGGTCTCCTCTCCTTTCAGATGACGGTAATAATGGCGCTGTACTGTGCCGTGTGCCGCCTCATACTCGTAATAGCCGTGAGGGGATACCAGTACGGAGGTCATCATAGCCAGAGAGCCGAAGGCGGAGGATACCATATCGCTCATCACGTCTCCGTCATAGTTCTTGCAGGCCCAGATAAATCCGCCCTCCGCTTTCATAATGCGGGCAACGGCGTCGTCGATCAGCGTGTAGAAATAGGTGATGCCGGCGTTCTCGAATTTTTCCTTGTATTCGTTCTCATAGATTTCGGCGAAGATATCCTTGAACCGGTGATCGTATTTTTTGGAGATGGTGTCCTTGGTGGCAAACCACAGATCCTGGTGGGTGTCCAGGGCGTATTCAAAGCAGCTTCTGGCGAAGCTTTCAATGGAGTTGTCCAGGTTGTGCATGCCCTGCACCACGCCTGCTCCGGTGAAGGTATGTACCACTTCGCTGGTGGTGGTGCCGTCCTCGGCGGTGTAAACAAGTTCTACCTTTCCAGGGCCGGGAATCCTCATTTCCGTGTTTTTATATACGTCGCCGTAAGCATGTCTGGCGATGGTGATCGGTTTTTTCCAGTTGCGGACACATGGCTCAATGCCTTTTACCACGATGGGCGCGCGGAATACGGTTCCGTCCAGCAGGGCGCGGATGGTTCCGTTGGGACTCTTCCACATCTCCTTCAGATCGTATTCGGTCATGCGGGCCGCGTTGGGAGTGATGGTCGCGCATTTGACTGCTACCCCGTATTTCATGGTAGCTTTCGCGGAGTCGACGGTTACCTGATCGTTGGTTTCGTTGCGGTGCTCCAGTCCCAGGTCGTAGTATTCGGTCTTCAGGTCGATGAACGGAAGCAGAAGCTCCTCCTTGATGATCTTCCAGAGAATACGGGTCATCTCATCTCCGTCCATTTCCACCAGCGGGGTTGTCATCTGAATTTTTTCCATAGTGTCCTCCTTGTATCTTCTTGAGCGCCGGCCGGGCTTTGCCGTCCGCAATGCTCCGGCATAACGAGTGACAGGCCAAACTGTTACCCGCAAGCAGCCCTGCCGGCGCGCCGGTTGCTATTGTCTGTGCATTCAGCTTTTTTCATTGTATAGATTTGAAAGGAACTTGTCAAGGTCAAATTCGCCCCATCCCTGCCGGTTGTGGGGAAGGCCCAGGTCCCGGACAGAGTCCCGCAGCATCATTTTGATCTGCACGTTGGTGAGATAAGGAGCCTTCTGCAGCGCAAGGGCGACCGCTCCGGAAATCTGGGGCGTTGACATGGAGGTTCCGCTTTTTCTCGCGTATTCCCGGTGGCTTACGCCGGGCGCGCAGGAGATGATATCTTTCCCCGGAGCCACAAGGTCCGGCTTGCAGACGCAGTCTCTGGTAGGCCCGCAGCCGGAGATTCCCCCTGTGCCGGTGAGCAGGTCGCTGGAACCGACGGTGATCACCTTCCGGCTGCTGCCGGGAGCCGTCACGGTTCCGCTGCCCGGGCCCAGGTTTCCTGCGGCCGTTACCACCACCAGACCGTCGTCCCAGGCTTCCTCCACCGCCTCGATCAGAAGATCGTGAAGCACCTTCTCCTGCTCCGTGGTGCCTACGGATATATTGAGGATCCGGATGTTGTATTTCTCTCTCATTTTCCGCACCCAGCCGATGGCTTTCAGTACATCCTGTTTTCTGCCGTTGCCTTTGTGGTCCAGGATTTTCAGGATGACAAAACCGCATTCCGGCGCCATTCCCTCATATCTTCCGCCGCTGGCTCTCCCGCTGCCGCCGATGATGCCGGCCACATGGGAGCCGTGACCGTTGTCGTCGTAGGGATACGCATGACCGGAGATCAGGTCCAGAAACACCAGAATACGGCGGTCAAAATCTATGTGAGGCGTGATCCCCGTGTCGAGGACCGCCACGGAAACGCCCCGTCCGGTAAGTCCATATCTGTTTTTCAAATAGCTTCTCCTCTCATTGGTGGCAACTGTTCAGACAACTGAACAGTTGCCATTGGTGTTCTTTATTAAAATATTCCGGGAAAGTAACATTGCCAGAGGGTGTTTGGAAATTCATTCCTGCAATCTGCCCTGAAATCAGTCTGCGTAGCCGGCTGAGCCTATCTGCTGACCTTTTTGGGCCCGCCGGCATATTCATATTATTAGAAAGGAGTATCCTATGAGCAATCTGGCAGAATTATGTCCCGGGCAGACCGGGATCGTGACAGGCTACAAAGAAGCGGCGTCCATGCGCAGACGGCTGCAGGATCTTGGGTTTGTACCGGGAACCTGTGTGAAATGTCTGGGAAAAAGCCCGCTGGGGGACCCGTGCGCCTATCTGGTGCGGAAAACGGTCGTGGCTCTGCGCAGGGAGGACGCCGGGCAGGTGACGGTGGAACCATGCGGAAGCGGGCAGGCGGCGGTAAGAAGAAAAGAAACCGGGCAGGCGGCGCCGGAGGCGGAAAAAGCGGTGCAGGCGGCGGAAGCTTCCCGAAAAAGAAAGGGGACGGGCAGATGGAAAAAGTAATCGCGCTGGCGGGAAACCCCAATGTGGGAAAAAGTACGGTGTTCAACGCGCTGACCGGAAAGAACCAGCACACGGGAAACTGGCCGGGAAAAACCGTGGAAAGCGCTCAGGGCAGCTGCCGCAGAGACAAAACGGTTTACCGGCTGGTGGATCTGCCCGGATGCTACTCCCTGCTCTCCCACTCGGAAGAGGAAGAGATCGCCAGGGATTTTATCTGCTTTGAGCATCCGGACGCGGTGCTGGTGGTCTGTGACGCCACCTGCATGGAGCGGAATCTGATCCTGGCGCTCCAGATTCTGGAGACGACGCCCCGGGTGATCCTGGCCGTCAATCTTCTGGACGAGGCCAGAAAGAAAAAGATCCATATCGATCTGGAGGGACTTTCCCGGGAACTGGGGATCCCGGTGATCGGAATGGCTGCCCGCAGCAAGGAGGGACTGGAGCAGGTGTTTGAGGCCGTCCGGATTCTGGAACAGAAAGACGGCGGGAATCCGCCTATCCGCTATCCCGAACCTGTGGAGCGCCAGGTCTCTGCGCTGGAAGCGCCGGTCAGGGATTGGTGCAAAGAAACCGTTGACAGCCGCTTTGCCGCCCTGCGGCTGCTGGCAGGAGACGAAAGCCTGGAGTCGGCCATGGCAAGCCGGGGATTTCCCCTGCCGGAAGCATTAAAACAACAGCTGGCGGAAAAACAGGCGGTTCTGGCAGAGAAAGGCCTTGCCCAGGAAACGTTTCAGGACGAAGTGGCCGGCGCGTTTGTCCGCCGTTCGGAGGAGCTCTGTGCCAGAACGGTGCGCTATGAGAACAGCCAGTATGCCCGGAGGGACCGCCGGCTGGACCGGCTGTTTACCAGCCGGCGCACGGGATTTCCCATTATGTTTCTGCTGCTGCTTCTGGTGTTCTGGATCACGGTTTGCGGGGCAAATTATCCCTCTGCTCTGCTCTTTGACCTGTTCTTCCGACTGGAGGACGTACTGGCGCGGCTGACGCAGTGGATGGGCGTTCCCTGGTGGATTCGCGAGCCGCTGGTTTTTGGCGTCTACCGGACGCTGGCCTGGGTGGTGTCTGTGATGCTGCCGCCCATGGCGATCTTCTTTCCGTTGTTTACGCTTCTGGAGGATTCCGGCTATCTGCCGAGAGTGGCCTTTAACCTGGACTGCTGCTTTTGCCGCTGCCGTGCCTGCGGAAAGCAGGCGCTGACCATGTGCATGGGATTCGGCTGCAACGCGGCGGCGGTCACCGGCTGCCGGATCATCGACTCTCCGCGGGAGCGGATGATCGCGATCCTCACCAACAGCCTGGTCCCCTGCAACGGAAGGTTCCCCGCCATGCTGATGCTGATCGCCTTGTTCCTGGCCGGCGGCGCTTCGGGAGCTGCCGGGAGCTTTCTGCCGGCGCTGGTATTGTCCGCGGTGATCCTTCTTGGGATTCTTATGACGCTGCTGGCTTCCTGGCTCCTGTCCCGGACAGTGCTCAAAGGCCTGCCGTCGGCCTTTACGCTGGAACTGCCGCCCTACCGCAGGCCGCAGGTGGGGAAGGTGATCGTCCGCTCGGTGTTCGACCGGACGCTGTTCGTTCTGCGGCGGGCGGCAGTGATCGCCGCGCCCTCCGGCCTTGTGATCTGGCTGATGGCAAACGTAAACGTACACGGTATGGCAGTGTTTTCCTACTGTACGTCATTTCTGGATCCGCTGGGCCGTCTGATGGGCCTGGACGGGGTGATCCTGACGGCGTTTCTGCTGGGGATGACCGCCAACGAGATCGTACTTCCTCTGATGCTGATGATGTACCTGGCCCAGGGGAATCTGCAGCAGCTGGGGGATGGCGCCATGGTCTTCCGGATCCTGACGAACAACGGCTGGACATGGACGACGGCGGTCAGCGCTATCCTGTTTTTCCTGATGCACTGGCCCTGCGGTACGACCTGCGCCACCATCCGCAAAGAGACCGGCAGCTGGCGGTGGACGCTTCTGGGAATCGCCCTGCCCACAGGGATGGGCGTGATTGTGTGCGTTCTGTTCAACGCTGCCGTACGGCTTTTGGAATGTTAAAAAAAAGTAAAGAAAATGTAAAATGAGAGGATGAATAGTATTGACAAAAAAATAGCAGAATGATATTTTTAAATAGTCTGAGTCCGTTTGCCAAAGGGCGAAACGGACTCAGACGGTAACTACAGAAAAGAACAAAAGCAGCAACAGTTCAGCCAGAGCGTGTCTGCACATTCATTCCTGCATTCTGCACGCCCCACTTTGCTGTTGCCAAAAGGAGCCTTACATGGATATTTCTTTTTCGTACTTCTGGCAGGCGATGATCTCCAGTCCGGTGCTGGCGATCACCATTCTCCTGACGCTCGGGGTCATTTTTGTCAACGGGTGGACGGACGCGCCCAATGCCATCGCCACCTGTGTGACGACCCGCTGCCTCAATGTCCGCACTGCGATCTGGATGAGCGCAGCATTTAACTTTCTCGGGGTGTTTGTCATGACACAGATCAACAGCTCCGTGGCGTCTACCATCAGCAACATGGTGGATTTCGGAGATGATTCCCGGGCCGCGCTGATCGCTCTGTGCGCCTCTTTGCTGTCTATCGTCGTCTACAGTGTGACGGCGTCTTTTTTCGGCATTCCTACCAGCGAAAGCCACAGTCTTATCGCCGGCCTGTCGGGAGCGGCCATCGCCATCCAGCAGGGAATCGGCGGCATTAATTTTGACGAGTGGGTCAAAGTCCTTTACGGACTGGTGCTCAGTCTGCTGCTGGGATTTGCCAGCGGCTGGGTCATCTGCAAAGGCATTACGCTGCTGTGCCAGCATATGGACCGGGGAAAGACCAACGGCTTTTTCGCCGGCGCGCAGATTGTAGGCGCCGCGGCCATGAGCTTTATGCACGGCGCTCAGGACGGCCAGAAATTCATCGGCGTTCTGTTTCTGGGACTTGCCTTTGCCAATGGCCAGAACGGTGTGGCCGGCGTGGAGATCCCTGTGTGGCTGATGCTGCTGTGCAGTATCGTCATGGCGCTTGGGACAAGCGTTGGAGGCGAAAAGATCATCAAATCCGTGGGCATGGATATGGTAAAGCTGGAACGTTACCAGGGATTTTCCGCGGACCTGGCCGGAGCTTTTTGTCTTCTGCTGTCCAGCCTGTTCGGTATCCCGGTGTCCACGACCCACACAAAGACCAGCGCAATCATGGGTGTGGGCGCGGTGAGACGGTTGTCCGCGATCAATTTCGGAGTGGTAAAGGATATGATGCTCACCTGGATTTTTACGTTCCCGGGATGCGGTCTGATCAGTTTTGTAATGGCTAAGGTGTTTATGATCTTGTTTTAAACGTTCCGTTGTCTGAATCGTTATATTTCGTAATTGTTCAGCCAGCTGAACGGTTACATATTTTATTCTGAGTGAAAAGGAGAAAAGAAGATGTCTAAGAAACAGGATACTTTTTATTTTGATAATTTTATCGCATGCGCGGAGGATGCCTGCCGGGCGGCGGAGCTTCTGAAGAAAACCCTGGAGGATTTCCAGCCGGAGCAGATCGCCGGAAAGATCCAGGAGATCCATAAGATCGAACACCAGGCGGACGAAAAGAAACACGTTCTCACCGATCATCTGGCGAAAGCCTTTATCACCCCCATCGACCGGGAGGATATCCTGATGCTCAGCCAGCACATCGATACGATCACCGACAAGATCGAGGACGTGATGCTGCGTATCTATATCAATCATATCCGCGAGATCCGTCCGGAAGTCCTGGAGCTTCTGGAGGTTGTGATCCGCTGCTGCAACGAGACCTGCAATCTTCTCCGTGAGCTGGCAGACTTCCGTCACTCCAAGGTGCTGAAGGAGATCGTGATCCGCATTAATTCCCTGGAGGAGGAAGCGGACCAGATGTTCATCAACAATATGTACCGTCTCCATGAGGAGTGCAAGGATCCTCTGCAGATCATCGCCTGGCGTGAGATTTACGATTATCTGGAAAAATGCGCCGACTCCTGCGAGCATGTGGCGGATGGAGTATCCAGTATTGTAATGAAAAACTCTTAAAGCCGTTTATGATATCAAGGTCAAAAACTGACATCTTTCTATAAAAACCCGGACGGCAAACCGAAAAACCGCGGCCCGCATCTGCAGGCTGTAGCGTTTCGGTTTGCCGTCCGGGTTTTATCTCTTTCAGCTGTTGACGGAACGGTCTGAGATACGGCCGAAAAATGTAAGCAGATAAAGGCCGCAGATCCCTACAAGCGCGTATACGATCCGGCTGATCCAGCTCATGTTTCCGAAGATGAACGCTACCAGATCAAAGCGGAAAAAGCCGATCAGTCCCCAGTTGACAGCGCCGATGATCACAATGGCAAGCGCTGTATAATCCAGTCCTCTCATAAGTCAGTACCTCCTTTTCTGTAACAGTCCAGCGTGTTGCTGTTCACAGTCGTTTACAGCAACTTCAGCGTAACTGCTACCCTTCTCTTCCATAGGATTTCCATTGGAAGAAAAAATATACATAGACTTACAGGAGTTTTGTAACATTCAGCCAGGTCTGCTGTTCTGCTGTGCAGGAAAGACGCAGACCGCTGGAACGCATCGTAACGGACTATTCAGCAGGAGGAAGGGTTATAAGTTTTTTCAGGATCTCGCCGGCGAGGGCGGGATCTGCCTGGCCCTTTGTCTCCCGCATCAGCTGACCGATCAGGAAGCCGAGGATCTTTTCCTTGCCCTGGCGGTACTGCTCTGCCGCGTCAGCGTTGGCCTCCAGCACTTTCCGCGCGGCGTCCTCCAGCGCGCCGGTGTCGCTGACAGACTTCAGGCCGTGGGCTTCCACATAGGCTTCCGGCTCCACATCGTCCTCAAAAATCTTTTCGAACACTTTTTTTGCCACCTGGTTGTTGACGGTTCCGCTGTCCGCCAGATCGATCAGCGCCGCCAAATGGGCCGGGGAGAAGTCCAGCGCCTCAGGCTCCATATTTTTCTCCCGCAGCAGGCGCAGCGTCTCGCCGGTGAGCCAGTTGGCGGCTTTTTTCGGCTTGCCGCTTAAGGCTGCGGTCTCCTCAAAAATGCGGGCGATGGTGCGGGATTCCGTCAGAAGGCCCGCGTCGTAAGGAGAAAGCTGATAATCCCGGACGTAACGCGCCGCTTTTTCCTCCTGGAATTCGGGCATCCGGTCTTTCACCTTCTGAATCCATTCGTCGGCGATGAGTACCGGCGGAAGGTCCGGGTCCGGGAAATACCGGTAGTCTTTGGCGTCCTCCTTGGAACGCATGGCCCGGGAGGCTTCCTTGTTGTCGTCCCAGCGGCGTGTCTCCTGGATCACCGGCTTTCCGGCTTCCAGAAGCTCTGCCTGCCGCTCCTGCTCGTTCTCGATGGCGCGGCGGATGGCCTTGAAAGAGTTCAGGTTCTTCATCTCGGTACGGGTGCCAAATTCCGTCTGGCCGGCTTCGCGGATGGACAGGTTCACGTCGGCGCGCATGGAGCCTTCCTGAAGCTTACAGTCGGAAGCGCCCAGGTACTGGATCATTTTCCGCAGCTTTTCCAGGTAGGCGACCACCTCGTCGGCAGAGCGCATATCCGGCTCGGAAACAATCTCCAGCAGCGGTACGCCGCTCCGGTTGTAGTCCACCAGGGAACTGTCCTCCCACTCGTCGTGGATCAGTTTTCCCGCGTCCTCCTCCATGTGGATCTCGTGGATGCGGATTTTTTTCGGGCCGCTGCCGGTGTCAATCTCCACATAGCCGTCGTGGCAGATGGGCAGATACAGCTGGGAAATCTGGTAGTTCTGCGGGTTATCCGGGTAAAAGTAGTTTTTCCGGTCAAAGCGGCAGTACTGGTGAATGCCGCAGTGGGCGGCCAGGCCTACGGCCAGGGCAAATTCCACCACCTGGCGGTTCAGCACGGGAAGCGCTCCCGGCATTCCGGTGCATACCGGGCAGGTGTGGGTGTTGGGGGCGCCGCCAAAGGCTGTGGGGCAGCCGCAGAAGATTTTTGTTTTTGTGGCCAGCTCCACATGGACTTCCAGTCCGATGATGGTCTCATACTGTTTTCTCATGTCAGTCCTCCTTTCCTGCCGGCGCGGCCGCCAGAACGTCTGCCGCCTGCTCGAAAGTGTAAGCGGCGCGGATCAATGTCTTTTCCGCGAAGGCGTCGCCGATCAGCTGCATGCCGATGGGCAGGCCCTGACGGTCGAAGCCGCAGGGAACGCTGATGGCGGGAAGTCCTGCCAGGTTGACGGAGACGGTATGAATATCGCCGAGATACATTTTCAGCGGATCCTCCAGCGATACGCCAAGTTTCGGCGCGGTGGTGGGGTAGGCGGGAGCCAGCAGCAGGTCGTAGGTCCGGAAGGCTTTCGTGTAACTTTCACGGATCAGCGCTCTGGTGCGCAGGGCTTTCAGATAGTAGGCGTCGTAGTAACCGGCGCTGAGAACGAAGCTTCCCAGCATGATCCGCCGTTTTACTTCCGGGCCGAAGCCCTGGGAGCGGCTTCGTTTGTACATCTCGTGAAGTCCCTCTCCCTCTGGAGCGCGGTAGCCGTATTTCACGCCGTCAAACCGCGCCAGGTTGGAACTGGCCTCCGCGGAGGCGATCAGATAATAGGCGGGAATGGCGTACTCCGTCAGGGGCAGCGGGAAAGTTTCCACCTGGGCGCCAAGGGCACGGAAGGTGTCCGCAGCTTTCAGAATAGCTTCTCGGATGTCCTCATCCAGGCCTTCCTGCAGGTAGGCCTCTGGAATTCCGATTTTCATTCCTTTTACGTCCTGTACGCAGGCGGCGCTAAACTGGCAGTCCTGCCGCTGCAGGGAGGTGGCGTCCTTCGGGTCGTGACCGGCGATGGCCTCCAGAAGGGCCGCGCAGTCGGATACGTTTTGGGCTACCGGGCCGATCTGGTCCAGGGAGGACGCGTAGGCGATAAGGCCGTAACGGGAAACGGTGCCGTAGGTAGGCTTGATGCCTGTCACGCCGCAGAAAGCGCTCGGCTGGCGGATGGAACCGCCGGTATCACTTCCCAGCGCCAGAGGTACTTCCTTCGCCGCCACCGCCGCGCAGGAGCCGCCGGAGGAACCGCCGGGCACATGCTCCAGGTTCCAGGGGTTTCTGGTCTGCAAAAAGGCGGAGGTTTCCGTGGTGCTGCCCATGGCGAATTCATCCATGTTGGTCTTTCCCACGATCAGCGCTCCCGCGGCCTCCAGCTGCTCCACGGCCGTGGCACTGTAGGGGGGAACAAAGGTTTCAAGGATTTTTGACGCGCAGGTGGTGCGCAGGTTTTTTGTACAGATATTGTCTTTCACTGCCACCGGTACGCCGGCCAGAGGGCCGGTCAGCGTGCCGTCGTCGATTTTTTTCTGGATGGCGTCCGCTTTTGCCAGCAGTTCCTCCTCGGGCAGTACCGTCAGGAACGCGCCCACGGAAACATCCAGCGTCTGTATGTTTTTCAGCGTCTCCAGCGCCGTCTCGCGGACGGAGCGTTTATGCTCGCGGATTTCCCGGGAGAGGGCTGTGGCTGCAATGGTTTTCTGTGTCATCTTCTCTTCCCTCCTACTCAATGGTCTTCGGTACCAGATACTGGCCGTCTTTGGTCTTCGGGGCGTTGGCGAGCATTTCTGTCCGCGCTTCCTGGTTGGTGACGGTGTCCTCCCGGAACACATTGCCGTAAGGGAACAGGTGGGTCATGGGCTCCACGCCGTCTGTATCCAGCTCATTGAGTTTCTCCACATAGTCCAGCAGCTTCTGCATATCGCCGCGGGCCTGCTCCGTTTCCTCCGGTGTCAGCTTCAGCTTGGCGAGGATGCTGACGTAATCGATGGTTTCCAAAGTGATCGTTTCTGCCATGATGGTTCTCCTTTCTTTCGAGCGCGTGTGAAAATTGTTTTCTGTAAGATGTGCGTTACATTTTCAGACACGCTTCAGGGCTCCAGGCGGCTCATATCTCTGGGGAACAGCGTGGTCTCCCGCACGTTGTCCTCGCCGATCAGCTGCATGGTCAGACGCTCCAGGCCGATGCCCAGGCCGCCGTGGGGCGGCATTCCGTGACGGAACGCGCTCAGGTACTGCTCCATCCCCTCCTCGCTCATTCCACGGTCCTGGATCTTTTTGGCAAGGGCCGGGTAATCGTGGATCCGCTGGCCTCCGGTGGTGACCTCCAGGCCGCGGAACAGCAGGTCGAAGCTTAAGGTATATTTCGGGTCCGCCGGATCGTCCATGGCGTAGAAAGGACGTTTTTTCGACGGATAATGGGTGACGAACACGAAGTCCGCGCCGCAGGTTTCCTTGAAGTACCGGCCGATCAGCTCTTCTTCTTCCGGCTCCAGGTCGTAGGGACTGCGGATGGGGCGGCCGTAGGTTTCAGACACCAGCCGTTTCGCCTCGGCAAAGGGTACGCAGGGGATCTTTTCCGTATCCGGAAGGACGACCTCCAGCATGCTCAGCTCTTTCTCACAGCGTTTCTTCAGTTCCTCCACCATGTACTGGAGGAATCCGGTCTCCATGGCCATAATCTCCGTAAAATCATCGATATAACCCATCTCGAAGTCCAGGCTGGTATATTCGTTCAGATGGCGCTTGGTGTTGTGCTTCTCCGCCCGGAACACCGGTCCCGTCTCAAAGACCCGGTCAAACACACCGACCATCATCTGTTTATAAAACTGAGGGCTCTGGGCCAGCACCGCCGGATGGTGGAAATAATCCAGCTTGAAAATGTTCGCGCCGCCCTCCGCGCCCCGGGCGCCGATTTTCGGCGTATGGATTTCCGTAAAGTTCTGGCTGTAAAGGAAATCCCGAAAAGAACGGGTGATGGTCTCCTGGATACGGAACTTTGCCCTCTCCCGCAGGTTGCGAAGGGAGATCGGACGGTTGTTCAGCAACGCCTCCAGAGACGTGTGCATCTTCCACTTGCTGATGGGAAGCGGCATGGGATCCACCGGTTCCGAGAGAACACGAAGACCAGTGAGACGAAGCTCCGTCCCGCCCGGCGCGCGGCTTTCCCGGCGGGCAATGCCCTCGGCTTCCACCGTTGCGCCTTCCTTCAGAGTTCTCAGAGATACGCCGGAATTATTTTCTTCACAGACACACTGCACCAGTCCGTCGTATCTGCGGAGGATGAGGAAGGAAATCTCCCCCATGCTGCGGATATTGTGGACGGCGCCCCGGATCTTTCCCTCGGACTGCTCCGCAGCCGCTGTCAGATCGGCAATGCTCCATTCGCTACGCTGTGTTACACCTGTTACAAATTCCATAGTTTTTCTCTCCTTTTCCCCTGTTCCGGAACTATTTTTGCCTTCTGAAAACATAACGCCTGCAGACATTCCATATGCCAAACAGCTGTCAGAAAACAAAAAAGTCCCGGAACAGAATTCTGATTTCTGCTCCGGGACGGGAGTGATTCAAGATTCCCGCGGTACCACCCGCATTGCGTCGCCTTTGACGCCATCTCATTTTATACTTAACGCGTATCCACGGGTCTGCCTACTGGGTGAAAGCACGTTCTGAATTGTTGCGCCATCGCCGTGTTCAACAGACCAGCTCCGGAATGTTCCCTATTGCAGGCTTCCCCCATGCAGATGCTCTCAGTCGGTGACATCCGCTTCCTGTCAGGTTTCACTTGCAGAGTTTCCTTCACAGCTATTAATTGTGTTCCATAATACTAAAATCTTTTCCCCTTGTAAAGTCCTAAATTTATTTTTTTGGGGACGAAAGGGGTACGAGACTGCCGGGTTCCCTCTGGCCTTATTCCCCGGCGGCTCTCTGGCGGACGTGTGCGCGGCGCTGGCTGGCGCGGAGCATATGGAATGCGTGCTCACTCCGACATTCGGACGTGGGAGGGGAGTCTGTTCGCCGTTCGCAGAGCGGCCGGAGGTTTATTGTGCGATTGTTTTCTGGCGCTCTGCGCCCGGCGGACAGTCTCCCCTCCCGCGTCCGCCTGTAGTCGCAAGCACTGCATTTCCATACGCTCCGTGCCAGCCAGCGCCGCGCACACGTTCGCCAGAGAGCCGCCGGGGAATAAGGCCAGAGGGAACCCGGCAGTCTCCCACCCCTTTCTGTCTTTGGCTGCGGACGAACGAGGGCGATAGGTTTTGCGATTGTTCGCAGCTTTTGCCGCAACCGTTAAAAATGGAATAGCATATACGGGATAAAAAAAGCACGATCGCCTTCACTTCAACCGTCGCCAAAGACAGAAAGCCAGGGGAAACTCGGCAGCCTCCCGCCCCTTTCTGGCTTTGGCTGCGGACGAACGAGGGCGATAGGCTTTGCGATTGTTCGCAGCTTTTGCCGCAACCGTTAAAAGTTGTAAACACATTTAAAAATCCAATGATTTCTTTGCAGCGAATGGTTTCTTAACGCAATTTATGCAAACAACACAATCGCCTTCACTCCGACCGTCGCCAAAGACAGAAAGCCAGGGGAAACCTGACCGCGGCGCAGGCGGGGTGCAAGGCGCGAGGAAGTGCGGGAGGGGCGCGGCGTATGGAAATGCAGTGCTTGCGACTACAGACGGACAGCGGCGGGAGAAATGTACGCCGGGCGCGAGCGGACACAAAGACAGAAAGGAAAGAGGAACCTCCATGTCCGCTCGACGAACGGCGCACATTTCTCCCGCCGCTGTCCGGATGTCGGAGTGAGCACGCATTCCATACGCCGCGCCCCTCCCGCGCTTCCCGCGCCTTGCACCCCGCCTGCCGCTGCGGTCAGGTTTCCCCTGGCTTTCGTCCGCCTTAAATCCCCCTTACGCGCTCGACAGCCCTCACGGTATTTTCATAAGTCCCGAAAGCGGTCAGCCGGAAGTACCCTTCGCCGCTGGGCCCAAACCCGGAACCCGGCGTACCAACCACGTTTGCCCGCTCCAGCAGGTAGTCAAAGAACTCCCAGGAACTCATGCCGTCCGGGGTCTTCATCCAGATATAGGGGGAGTTGACGCCGCCGGACACGGTGTATCCCGCAGCTTTCAGTCCGTCGTAGATGACGCGGGCGTTTTTCATGTAGTAAGCCACCTGCTCCTTCAGCTGAGCCTTTCCTTCCGGGGAGTATACGGCCTCTCCGGCTTTCTGGATGATGTAGGGAGCGCCATTGTATTTGGTTCCGTGGCGGCGTGCCCAGAGGGTGTGCAGCATGACATCGCCGCACTTTAAGTCCTTGGGTACTACGGTAAATCCAAGGCGCATGCCGGTGAATCCGGCGTTTTTGGAAAACGAGCGGAATTCGATGGCACAGGTGCGCGCTCCCTGGCACTCGTAGATGGAGTGGGGAACGTTGTCCTCGGAAATATAGGCCTCGTAGGCCGCGTCGTAGAGGATGACCGCCCCGTTTTTGTTGGCATAATCTACCCACTGCTGCAGTTGGTCTTTGGTCAGCACAGAGCCGGTGGGGTTGTTGGGGAAGCACAGGTAGATCAGGTCCGGTGTCTCTTCTGGCAGCTGCGGCGCGAAATTGTTTTCGGCGGTGCAGGGCATGTAGATGATGTCGGAGAACCGTTCTGTGACCGTGTCATAGACGCCGCCCCGTCCTGCCATGATGTTGGAATCCACATAGACCGGATATACCGGATCACATACGGCGACGCGGTTGTCCAGGCTGAAAATCTCCTGGATGTTTCCGCAGTCGCATTTCGCTCCGTCGGAGACGAAGATCTCGTCGGCGGAAATGTCGCAGCCTCGGGACTGGAAATCCTCTCTGGCAATGACGCTGCGCAGAAATTCATATCCCAGATCCGGCGCGTAGCCGTGGAATCCCTGAGAGGTTCCCATCTCGTCCGTGGCTTTGTGAACCGCTTCCAGGATTGCCGGGGCGATGGGCTGGGTCACGTCGCCGATGCCCAGACGGATAATATCGGCTTTTGGATGCGCCTCTGTATAGGCGGCTACCTTTTTCGCGATGGTGGAAAACAGATAACTGCCAGGCAGTTTCAGGTAATTTTCGTTGATCTTAAACATTTGTTCAGTTCCTTTCAAAGTCCAATAATGTCAGCACCATCTGTGCGGTCTCCACAAGATTGGTGCCGCTGTCCATACTGCATTTCTGCAGATAGCGGTGCGCTTCGACCTCGGTGAGATGATTCCGTTCCATCAGCAGATTCTTTGCGGAATCAATGATCTGCTGTTCCTTCGGGTCTCTCATTTTCCGGGACGGCGTGGTCTTTTTCTTCTTCGGGTACAGCATCATCTGCAGGGTTTCCGCCAGGTCGCAGGCGCGAAGCGGCATCGAAAGGGCTACAACGCCGCCGCCGTCAATCTGTCCGAGGGTGCGTTCCGACGCGATCAGAAGCATCTCAAAGGAGGATGGCATACATTCCCGAAGCTCTGAAAAAAACATATCCGGCAGCCGGTAGCCGCAAATAATCACACCGCCGCCGAGAAGGTTCATCTCACCAAGCGCCTGAGCAGCCGTCGTGCAGATGTGGTCGACAGAAAAACCGTATCCGGTCAGCATCCGTTCGATCCGTTTTCCGTCTTCTTGTTTTGGAAATGCCACTAGAATACTGCTCATAAAAATTGCCCCTTATCTGTAACGTTTCAGATGCGGTGCAGATACCGCTCAATCTCCCAGGAGGAAACCTGTGGAAGATACTCGGCCCACTCCTGCTTTTTCGCCTCGATGTACTGGGAGGCGAAGGTTTCGCCCAGCACACTGCGCAGGAACGTATCCTGCTCCAGGGCCCCTATGGCTTCGCCCAGGTTCGTGGGCAGGGTGGAAATGCCGCGGTCTGCTTTTTCCCGCATGGACATCTCGAAGATATTTTCCGAGACCGGTTCCGGCGGAACCGCGTTCCGGCGGATACCGTCCAGACCTGCTGCCAGGCATACGGCCAGCACAAGATACGGATTTGCCGACGGGTCCGGGGAGCGAAGCTCAATGCGCGTCGGTCCATCGTGGGCGTCGGGGATCCGGATCAGGGAGCTGCGGTTGCGCACGGACCAGGCCACATATACCGGCGCGCCAAAGCCTGGCACCAGCCGTTTATAAGAGTTGACCAGCGGGTTGGCGATGGCCGTGATCCCGCGGATATGCTCCATGATCCCGCCGATAAAGCTGTAGGCCTCACTGCTTAAACCCATGGGATCCGCCGGGTCCCGGAACAGATCGCGCCCGTCTTTCTGCAAAGAAAAATGCAGGTGCATGCCCGATCCATGAATGCCGGTCTTTGGTTTTGGCATAAAGGTCGCGTGAAGGCCGTGGCGTTTTGCGATCATGCGCACGGCGAATTTAAAGGTCATAATCTGGTCGGCGCTGCGAAGCGCGGAGGCCGGAAGAAAATCCAGCTCGTGCTGGCCGGAGGCAACCTCATGAAACGAGGATTTGACTCCGATCCCCAGTTCCTCCAGGGTCAGTACCATATCTCTCCTGGCGTTCTCTCCCAGGTCCAGAGGCCCCAGATCCAGATAGCCGGCTTTGTCGTGGGTGGTGACGGTGGGCATTCCGTCTTCGTCTGTGTGAAAGAGAAAAAATTCGCACTCAGGCGCAGCCTCAGCCTCTATGCCCATCTCCGACGCCTGGCTCAGCACGTTCTGGAGAATGGTCCTGGAGCTGCCCTCGTATTTTTTTCCGTTCTGGTCATAGACATCGCAGATCATCCGCGCCACCTTGCCCTGCTGGGGCCGCCACGGAAGGATCGCGAAGGTGTCCGGGTCCGGATAAAGGTACATATCCGACTCCTCAATACCGGCAAAACCTTCGAAGGCAGAACCGTCGAAGGTACATTTATTGTCGAGAGCACGTTCCAGCTGGCTGGAGGTGATCGCCATATTTTTCATTGTGCCGCTCAGATCAGTAAACTGGAGGCGGATAAACTCCACATCCTCTTCCTCGGCGATTTCGAGGATCTGACTTTTCGTATAGTTTGCCATTTTATGACGGGAACTGCCGCAGAACTTTCGGATCATTTCTATTTTTTCGCGTCTGAGAAAAATTATCCGAAGGATATGTCCCAAAAGTGTTTCGCGAATCCTTCCTCCATTCGCTTGCCTTGTTTTTCCGGCCGCGCAGATCAAAATGCTCCGCGCAGCCGCATGGTTCTGCCGCAGTTCCGCTCTCCTTTCCTGATTTTGTCGTAAACGATTTTCGGTTACAGATTGGAATATTCCATCAGGGACTCATCCACCGCCCGGGCAGCTTCCCGTCCCTCGCGGATGGCCCATACCACCAGAGACTGGCCCCGGTGCATATCTCCCGCTGTGAACACATTCGGTACGCTGGTCTGATAGCTGCCGGCCCCGGTCTTTACGTTAGTGCGCTCGGTGAGGGCCGTCTGGAAGGCGTCGGTCACATATTTTTCCGCTCCCAGGAAACCAGCGGCGATCAGCACCAGGTCCGCCGGAATCACTTTCTCCGAATCCGGCACCGGCTGCATCAGCGTCCGTCCGGTCTTTTCGTCCTTTACCGGCTCCAGATGGACGATCTTCAGCTGGGCCAGTTCTCCGTTTTTGTTTTTGATAAATTCCGATGCCGTGGTCTGATAGATCCGCGGGTCATGGCCGAAGACGGCGATGGCTTCCTCCTGGCCGTAGTCGGTTTTGCAGATTCTCGGCCACTCCGGCCAGGGATTCTGGGGCGTCCGGGTGAGGGGCGGTTTTGGCATCATCTCCAGCTGTGTGACGGATTTCGCACCCAGACGGATGGAGGTTCCCACACAGTCGTTTCCTGTGTCGCCGCCGCCGATGACCACCACATGTTTTCCTTTTACCTCCGGCACCTTCTTATCCTTCAGGCCGGAATCCAGCAGGCTCTTGGTGACAGTGCGCAGAAAGTCCACAGCGAACCAGATCCCCTTGGCGTCACGCCCCGGCGCCTGGATATCCCTGGGATTGGAGGCGCCGCAGCACAGAAGCACCCGGTCAAATTCCTTCAGCAGTTCCTTGGCTTTTTTGTCTTTTCCCACGTCTGTGTTTGTGACAAAGGTCACGCCCTCCGCCTCCATCAGGCGGACTCTGCGGTCGATAACGTCTTTTTCCAGCTTCATATTGGGGATTCCATAGCGGAGCAGGCCGCCTACCCGGTCGTGGCGTTCAAAGACCGTGACCTGATGGCCGCGGCGGTTCAGCTGCATAGCGGCTGCCAGCCCGGAAGGACCGCTTCCCACCACCGCCACCTTCTTTCCGGTGCGGACTTTCGGCGGGTTCGGCTGGATCAGTCCGGTTTTCCATGCGTTCTCAATAATGGCACGCTCGTTTGCCTTGGTGGCCACCGGGTCGCCGTTGAGATTGCAGGTGCAGGCGGCCTCGCAGAGCGCCGGGCAGACCCGGGACGTAAATTCCGGGAAACAGTTGGTCTTTGTCAGACGGCGGTAGGCCTCCTGCCAGTTTCCAAGATAGACCAGGTCGTTCCACTCAGGCACCAGGTTGTTTAAAGGGCATCCGGACGCCATGCCGGAGATCATCGTTCCCGCCTGACAGAACGGCACGCCGCAGGCCATACAGCGGGCGCCCTGGAGCTGCTGCTCCCGGGTGGAAAGTCCGCTGTGAAATTCGTGGAAGTTCTTGATGCGCTCCAGCGGAGGAACGCAGGCGCCGTCCACACGTTCATATTCTAAAAATCCAGTTGGTTTTCCCATTGTCTCCTCCTATCTGCGCAGGCTCTCGTAGAATGCCTCGATCTGAGCCTGCTCGCTGTCCAGTCCCTTTTCTTCCAGCTTCGCGCTGAGCGTCATCATCCGTTTGTAGTCGTTGGGGATGATCTTCTTGAATTTCGGTAAAAATTCCTCAAAATGCTCCAGGATATGGCTGCCCTTGGCGGAGCCTGTGTGGTCCACATGGCGCTGGATCAGGGAGCGCAGTTCGGCAATGTCGTACTTGCTGTCCACCGCCTCGATGGAGATCATTGCCTTGTTCAGGTTGCGGTAGAGGAGATTTTTCTCGTCCAGCACATAGGCGATGCCGCCGCTCATACCTGCGGCAAAGTTCTTGCCTGTGCTTCCAAGGACCACCACTCTTCCGCCGGTCATATATTCGCAGCCGTGCTCGCCAACGCCCTCTACCACCGCGGTGGCTCCGGAGTTGCGGACGCAGAAACGTTCGCCGGCCATTCCGTTGATGTATGCTTCACCGCTGGTGGCGCCGTAAAGGGCCACGTTGCCGATGATGATATTTTCCTCCGGACGGTAGTTGCTGTTCTTCGGCGGATAGACCACAAGCTTTCCGCCGGACAGTCCCTTGCCGAAGTAATCGTTGGAGTCGCCCTCCAGACGAAGGGTCAGTCCTTTGGGGATAAACGCGCCGAAACTCTGTCCGCCGCTTCCCTTACATTCTATCACATAAGTGTCCGGACGGAGCGTATCTTTGAATTTTTTCGTAATCTCCGAGCCGAGGATGGTGCCAAGAGTACGGTCTGTGTTGGTGACCTGTACCTGAAGCGTTTTCGACTCGCCTTCCGTCAGTTTCAGTTGTTTTAAGAACACTTTTTCGTCCAGAGTCTGCTCCAGCTGGAAATCATAGACTGCTTTTGGATCGAAGGTCACATTCTCATTGCCCGCGTAAGGATTGTTGAGGATCGCGCCAAGGTCCACCCGTGAAGCAAAGGAGCCTTTGGCGTCGTCCTTCCGTTTCAGAAGGTCGGAACGTCCCACCATCTCATCCACGGTGCGAACGCCCAGCTTCGCCATATATTCTCTCAGTTCCTGCGCGATAAAGCGCATAAAGTTTACAACATATTCCGGTTTTCCGCGGAAACGTTTGCGAAGCTCCGGATTCTGGGTGGCCACGCCCACCGGGCAGGTATCCAGGTTGCAGACACGCATCATCACGCATCCCATGGTTACCAGGGGAGCTGTGGCGAAGCCGAATTCCTCCGCGCCCAGAAGCGCTGCGATGGCCACGTCGCGGCCGCTCATCAGCTTGCCGTCCGTCTCGATGACCACACGGTTGCGCAGGCCGTTCATGATCAGGGTCTGGTGCGTCTCCGCAAGTCCCAGCTCCCAGGGAAGTCCCGCGTTGTGGATGGAGCTTCTCGGAGCCGCGCCGGTGCCTCCGTCGTATCCGGAGATCAGGATGACCTGAGCGCCCGCTTTTGCCACGCCGGCGGCAACGGTTCCCACTCCTGCCTCAGCCACCAGCTTGACGGAGATTCTCGCGTCCCGGTTGGAGTTTTTCAGGTCGTAGATCAGCTGCGCCAGATCCTCGATGGAATAAATATCGTGGTGCGGCGGCGGGGAGATCAGGGAAACGCCCGGTGTGGAATGACGGGTCTTGGCAATCCACGGGTAAACCTTTCCTGCCGGCAGATGGCCGCCCTCGCCAGGCTTCGCGCCCTGAGCCATTTTGATCTGGATCTCTTTCGCGCTGACCAGATACTTGCTTGTTACGCCGAAACGTCCCGATGCCACCTGCTTGATGGCCGAGCACCGCTCGGGAGAATCCAGACGCTCGTCGCTTTCGCCGCCCTCTCCGGAGTTGGATTTTCCGTGGAGCATATTCATGGCGATAGCCAACGTCTCGTGGGCCTCCTGGGAAATGGATCCGTAGGACATGGCGCCGGTCTTAAAGCGTCGGACGATGGAATCCACGCTCTCCACCTCGTCGATGGAAATCGGCTGTTCCGGATAATTGAAGTCCATCAGACTGCGCAGATATCCGGTTTCCTCCCGGTCCACCATGGAGGTATAGGTCTTGAACATCTGATAATCGCCGTCGCGGGTGGATTTCTGCAGCGCATGGATGGTCTGCGGGTTGTACCGGTGTTCTTCACCCTGGCTGCGCTCTTTGTGGCGTCCGATGCTGTCCAAAGTCAGGTCTGTGTCCAGTCCCAGCGGATCGAACGCCTGAGAATGACGGGCGTCCACGTCCTCCGCCAGATCCTGCAGGGTGATGCCTCCTACCCGGCTGACCGTGCCGGTAAAGTATTTGTCGATCACCTCCGGGGAGATTCCGATGGCCTCGAAGATCTGGGAACCCTGGTAGGACTGAATGGTGGAAATACCCATTTTGGAGGCGATCTTCACGATACCGGAGATCACCGCGTGGTTGTAGTCTTCCACCGCCGCGTAGTAATCTTTTTCCAGCATTTTGTCCTGGATCAGCTCATGGATGGTGTCCAGGGCAAGATACGGGTTCACCGCGCAGGCGCCGTAACCCAGCAGGGTGGCGAAGTGATGGACCTCGCGGGGTTCGCCGGACTCCAGGATGATGGCCAGGGAGGTACGTTTTTTCGTCTTCACCAGATGCTGGTGAACGGCGGAGACTGCCAGCAGCGACGGGATCGCCACATGGTTCTCATCCACGCCCCGGTCGGAAAGCACCAGGATGTTTGCGCCTTCCCGGTGCGCCCGGTCCACCTCCACAAACAGGCGGTCCATGGCACGCTCCAGCGGCGTGCTTTTATAATAAGTGATCGGCACGGTAAGTACCTTAAAACCGTCGATCTTCATGTTTTTGATCTTCAGCATATCCGTGTTTGTCAGGATCGGATTGTTGATCTTCAGTACCTGGCAGTTGACCGGACGTTCTTCCAGCAGGTTTCCGTCCCGGCCCACATAGACGGTGGTAGAGGTTACGATCTCCTCACGGATGGCGTCGATGGGCGGATTGGTGACCTGGGCGAACAGCTGTTTGAAATAATTGAACAGCGGCTGATGCTGATGGGACAGCACCGCCAGCGGAGTGTCCACACCCATGGAAGCGATGCCTTCGGAGCCGTTCAGCGCCATGTTGCGGATGGAGGTGCGGTACTCCTCGTAGGAATAGCCGAAGGCCTTCTGCAGTCTCACCCGCTCTGTGCGGCTGTACTCCTGCACCGGCAGGTTGGGGATCTTCAGGTTTTTCAGTTCCACCAGGTTGCTGTCCAGCCACTCGCCGTAAGGCTGGCGCTGGGCGTAGATCTCTTTCAGCTCGTCGTCGTTGATGACTTTTCCTTGCACCGTGTCCACCAGAAGCATTTTTCCCGGATGGAGACGTTCTTTCACAAGGATCTGGTCCTCAGGGATCTCCAGCACGCCCACCTCGGAGGACAGAATCAGCTGATCGTCTCTGGTGATGTAATAGCGGGAAGGACGCAGGCCGTTGCGGTCCAGCACCGCTCCCATCACGTCGCCGTCGGAAAACAGGATGGACGCGGGGCCGTCCCACGGCTCCATCATGGTTGCGTAATACTGATAGAAGTCTCTCTTCTCCTGGGAGATGGTCATGTTGTTGGCCCATGGTTCCGGGATGGTGATCATCACCGCCAGCGGCAGGTCCATACCGCTCATGGTGAGAAATTCCAGGGTATTGTCCAGCATCGCCGAATCGGACCCCTGGGTATTGATGACCGGAAGTACCTTGTGCAGCTCATCCTGCAGCATCGGTGAGGCCATGGTCTCCTCTCTGGCCAGCATTTTGTCCGCGTTGCCGCGGATGGTGTTGATTTCGCCGTTATGTACGATAAAGCGGTTGGGATGGGCCCTCTCCCAGCTGGGGTTCGTGTTTGTGCTGAACCGGGAGTGTACGATGGCGATGGCCGACTCGTAGGCGGTATCCTGCAGGTCCGAGAAGAAGGTCCGCAGCTGTCCCACCAGGAACATACCCTTGTAGACGATGGTACGGCTGGACAGGGACGGCACATAGGTATTGTCGGTACTCTGCTCAAACACACGGCGCACCACATACAGCTTGCGGTCGAAGTCGATGCCGCTCTTTACGTCCTCTGGCTTTTTGATGAACGCCTGCATGATGCAGGGCATACACTCTCTCGCCTTGTGGCCCAGAACCTCGGGAACCACCGGAACCTGGCGCCAGCCGAGAAACTCCATGCCTTCCTTCTCCACGATGATCTCGAACATCTTTTTCGCCTGGTTGCGCTTCAGTTCGTTCTGGGGGAAGAAGAACATTCCGATGCCGTATTCCCGTTCCTGCCCTAAAAAAATGCCGAGGGAACGACAGGCTCTAGAGAAGAATTTATGCGAAATCTGCAATAGGATTCCTACTCCGTCACCCGTTTTTCCCTCGGCGTCCTTGCCGGCCCTGTGTTCCAGGTTTTCTACAATTTTCAGTGCTTTTTCAACCGTTTCATGGCTTTTTCTGCCTTTGATATTAACGACAGCTCCGATTCCGCAGTTATCGTGCTCGAACCGGGGACTGTACAGCGCGGGACTGCTAGATCCGGCGCCCTCTCTCCTCTGTGTCATACAAACACCCTTTCTGTTTTTCAAAATGCAAACTGCCGCAGGTACTTTGCAGCTATTCAGACAGCCAAATAGCTGCGGTTATCTGCAACTATGGGTTATAATATAAACCAAAACTTTGGATTTGTAAATAACAAATTTAAGTTTTTTTATTTTTTCTGGGATTTTTTGGATAAAATCCGGCTTTGCGCCGCATTTTTTGTGCTGCATCCCCGGAATATGTTTGAAAATTCTTTTCTGCGTTCCCGTAAACCAGGCTTACAGATTGAAGGTTCAAACATACTCCGGGACAGGGAATATCCGTTTCCCGCAGATCACTCTCCTGCTTTTCTATGATGCTCTGCCGCCGCCTGGATCAGTCCGCGGAACAGTGGGTGGGGGCGGTTGGGCCGGGACTTGAACTCCGGATGGGCCTGGGTCGCCACAAAGAACGGATGGTCTTCCAGCTCGATCATCTCCACGATCCTGCCGTCCGGGGAAAGGCCGGAAAGCTTCATGCCGTGGCTGGTGAGCGTCTCGCGGTATTCGTTGTTGACTTCGTAGCGGTGTCTGTGCCGTTCCTGGATCTGTTTTGCGCCGTAAAGCCGGAAGGCCAGGGAATCTTCCTTCAGCACGCAGGGATACGCGCCCAGCCGCAGGGTCCCGCCGATATCCTCCACGCCGTTCTGGTCCGGCATCAGAGAAATCACCGGATAGTTCGTCTCCGGGTCCAGCTCGATGCTGTGGGCGCCGGGACAGCCGGCCACATGGCGGGCGTACTCCACGATGGCCAGCTGCATGCCCAGGCACAGGCCAAGGAAGGGAAGCTGATGCTCCCGGGCATAGCGGATGGCTGTGATCTTCCCTTCCACGCCGCGGCTGCCGAAACCGCCGGGAACCAGCACGCCGTCCACGCCCGCCAGAACATCGGCCACATTGTCCTTGGTCACCGTCTCGGAATCCACCCAGCGGATGGAAACGCTGGCCCGCACGGCGATTCCTCCGTGCTTCAGCGCCTCGGCCACGCTCAGGTAAGCGTCGTGCAGCTGAATGTATTTTCCCACCAGAGCGATGGTCACCTCCTTGTCCGGGGTACGCAGCGCCTGTACCATGGTCTGCCAGTCGGACAGATCTGGTTCGGGACAGGGAAGATGCAAGGATTCGCAGACCACCTGCGCCAGACGCTCCCGCTCCATGGCCAGTGGAGCCTCATACAGATAGTCCACATCCAGATTCTGGAGAACGTGAGTGCTTGGCACATTGCAGAACAGGGCGATCTTGTCCCGGATCTCCTGGGTCAGCGGATGTTCGGAACGGCAGACGATCACATCCGGCCACAGACCGAGACCCTGCAGCTCCTTGACGCTGGCCTGGGTAGGTTTGGTCTTCATCTCTCCGGAGGCTTTCAGATAGGGAATCAGCGTAACATGGACAAGCACCGCGTTTTCGTGGCCCACCTCATGCTGAAACTGGCGGATGGCCTCAAGAAACGGCTGGCTTTCAATATCGCCGACGGTGCCTCCTACCTCGATGATGGCGATGCGGTCCTCCTCCTCGTTGTGGTAAAAGCGGCTCTTGATCTCATTGGTGATATGAGGGATCACCTGAACGGTGCCGCCGCCAAAGTCCCCATGGCGCTCTTTCTGCAGCACTGACCAGTATACCTTACCCGTGGTCACGTTGGAATTCCGGTCAAGGCTCTCGTCGATGAAACGCTCGTAGTGGCCAAGGTCCAGATCCGTCTCCGTACCGTCGTCGGTGACGAATACCTCCCCGTGCTGGATGGGGTTCATGGTTCCCGGATCCACGTTGATGTACGGGTCGAATTTCTGCATCGTGACCTTGTAGCCTCTGGCCTTCAGAAGGCGGCCCAGCGACGCTGCGGTGATCCCCTTGCCGAGACCGGAAACCACTCCGCCGGTTACAAAAACATACTTTACTGCCATAATGATTCCCTCCTGTCTGTTCGCGTTCTGGTAACTGTTCAGCTGACTGAACTGTTACGCGTTCTGCGTTACACGTTCTAAAAAACAGTTCCCATTGTATCACGGGTTTTGGCGAATGCAATAAAATTTTTTCCGCTTTTCGCAATTTTGGCAAAATCTCCAAAATAATTGTCACAAAAAACCGTCTGACCATAAAAAAGAGATAAATCCAAAAAAACACGCTAAAATCTATTGACATCCGTTCATCGGAAAGCGTATAATTTTGGTCTGAGACAAAGGGGTTCTCTGATTACAGAGTGGCCCCTTTGTCTTTTTTTATTCGATATGCAGCAAAATATTTTGCAAAGGAGAATACAGAGCAGACATGAAACATGTATCATACGAAACCTGTGAGAGCGGGATCAAAGAGGAATGCGGTGTTTTTGGGATTTACGACCCGGACGGCGGCGATGTGAGCACATCCATCTACTACGGTCTGTCCGCGCTGCAGCACCGGGGACAGGAATCCTGCGGGATCGCCGTGTCGGACACCAGAGGTCCCAAAGGCCAGGTGAATTTTCATAAAGGTATGGGACTGGTACAGGAGGTATTCCGGGAATCCCGCCTGCAGGAGATGAAGGGAAACATCGGCATCGGCCACGTCCGCTATTCCACCACCGGGGCGACCACTCTGGAAAACGCTCAGCCGCTGGTTTTAAAATATCTGAAAGGCTCCCTGGCCCTGGCCCACAATGGAAATCTGGTCAACGCCATGGAACTGCGGGAGGAGATGGAGTACACCGGAGCGATCTTCCACACCACCATTGACTCGGAGATCATCGCCTACCATATCGCCCGGGAGCGCGTCCACTCGGCTACCGTGGAGGAAGCCATCAAAAAAACCGTGGAAAAGATCCGCGGCGCTTACGGTCTTGTGATCATGAGTCCCAGAAAGCTGGTGGGTGTGCGCGATCCTTACGGACTGAAGCCGCTGTGCATCGGAAAACGGGAGAACGCCTGGGTGTTCGCCTCGGAAAGCTGCGCCCTTTCCTCCATCGGAGCAGAGTTTGTCCGTGACGTGGCCCCGGGAGAAATCGTGACCGTGGACAAGCGCGGACAGTTGCACTCCCAGTTTATGCCGGACAGCGTCCGGAAGGCCCACTGCATTTTTGAATATATCTATTTCGCCCGTCTGGACAGCTGTATGGACGGGGTCAACGTCTATGAATCCCGCATCCGCGCGGGAAAGATCCTGGCAAGGACCTACCCGGTGGAGGCGGATCTGGTGGTAGGCGTGCCGGATTCCGGACTGACGGCGGCGAAAGGTTACTCGGAAGCTTCTGGAATCCCATTTGCCTTCGCGTTCCACAAGAACAGCTACATTGGCCGCACCTTTATCAAGCCAAGTCAGAAGGAGCGGGAATCCAGCGTTAAGATCAAGCTGAGCGTGCTGGAGCCTGTGGTCCGCGGAAAAAGGATCGTGCTGGTGGACGATTCCATCGTGCGCGGTACAACCATTGCGAATATCATTACCATGATGAAAAAAGCCGGCGCCCTGGAGGTCCATGTGCGCATCAGTTCGCCGCCGTTCCTTTACCCCTGCTACTTTGGCACCGACGTGCCGTCCAATCAGCAGCTGATCGCCCATACCCACTCGGCGGAGGAGATCCGGAAGCTGATCGGCGGCGACTCTCTCGGGTACATGCCCATTGAAGATCTGCAGGAGATGGTCGGGGAGCTTCCTATCTGCAAGGCTTGTTTTGACAACAAATATCCCATGGAGGTGCCCAACCAGGATATCAGCGGTCTGCTGGAATAAATCCATAAACGTACAGATCTGGCTGAATCGTTTCCAACGGTCTGGTCCGCATATTTTTATCCGGCGTTTCGTATACTGGAAAAAAACGGATGGTACAGACCATTGACACTGGAAGAACTTGTTTATTCGGAGGAATACGCGGATCTTATCGTCAGGAACTTTTATCTGGAGGCACTTCGCAGCTCTGACGGAGGAACCGGCGATCGTTTTTTTGAACTGACCACGCAGTTCTCCACGTTTTTTTTGGACAGGAGCCTGCTTCCGCCCAACCAGTTCGGCGATATTCCTTATAATGCCGTGCCGAAGCTCTACACGCCGCTGGACACCGTATCGCTGGAAAGCGCCGGGATCCTTCAGGTACAGAACCAGCCTGTGCTTGGCCTCACCGGCGCGGGGGTGATCCTTGGCTTTGTGGACACAGGCCTCGACTATACCCACCCGGCGTTTCGAAAACCCGACGGTTCCACCCGGATCCTTGCGCTCTGGGACCAGACCCGGCGGGACGGTACGCCGCCTTCTTTGTTCCCCTATGGGACCGAGTACACGAAGGAGCAGATCGATCAGGCGCTTCGCCTGGAAGATCCGCTGGAGGCTGTGCCTTTTTCTGACGCGGACGGTCACGGAACCTTTCTGGCAGGCGTTGCCGCGGGCACTCCCGACGAAAGGCAGGGATTTATCGGCGCCGCGCCGGAGGCGGATATCGCCGCCGTCCGGCTGAAACCGGCCAAGCAGTATCTGAGAGATTTTTTTTATGTGTCCCCCGGCGCTGTGGCGTTTCAGGAAAACGATATCATGGCAGGCATCCGTTTCCTAACACAGGTGGCGCAGCAGGCCGGAAAGCCGCTGGTCATCTGTCTGGCCCTCGGCAGCAATCAGGGAAGCCGCACCGGCTCTCTCCCACTGTCCTTTTCCCTTCGCAGGCTGGGACAGATCCAGGGAATCACGCCGGTGGCCGCCGCTGGAAACGAGGCGGGGCGCGCCCATCACGCGCACGGATCTGTGTCTTCGCAAGACAGTCCGGTGAATGTGGAGATCCTTGTGCCGGAGGGAAGCGGCGGGTTTACCATGGAGCTGTGGGGACAGGCTCCGCAGCTGTTTTCCGTGGGGTTTCGTTCCCCGGTGGGCGAGACCATTCCCCGCATCCCGGTATCGCTGACGGTGGAGACAGCCAGCAGCTTTATTCTGGAGGAGACGAAGATTTTCGTAAAATACGACGTGGTAACCGCCAGCGGCCGTCAGCTGATCGTGATCCGTTTTTCCAGGCCTACGGCGGGGATCTGGAACCTGCAGGTCTACGGCGCGGAAGCCAGCAGCAGGGAATTTCACCTGTGGCTGCCGATCACCGGTTTCGCGGTCCCGGACATCACCTTTCTCTCGCCGGACCCATATACCACGCTGACCAATCCCTCCACGCCGGAAACGATCATCACCACCGGCGCTTACGACGCGGTGACCGGAAGCCTGTATGTAAATTCCGGGCGGGGGTACACGGCCGACGAGAACGTAAAGCCGGACTTTGTTTCCCCTGGCGTCAACGTTACCGGGCCGGGACCGCTGGACAGCTATATCGAAAAAACAGGGACCAGCGCAGCGGCTGCCCTGGCGTCCGGCGCTGCCGCTCTTCTGATCCAGTGGGGCATGGAGCGGACCCTGTCCCGGTATTTTACCACCCAGGAATTGAAAAGCTATCTGATCCGCGGGGCGCAAAGGGACCCTGCGCTGACTTACCCCAACCGTGAATGGGGATACGGAACACTGAATCTGTACAACACATTTCTCTCGCTGATGACTACCTGAGGGAATGATGTCAAGGTCAGAACCCATCCGGGAACCCCGGCTTTTGACCCCGGCATCAAGGGAAGTACTATATGACTGCAGCCGCAAACAGCAGGGAATCGCCCATGGCGATGGGAATACAAGAGGAGGAACATGTATGAACGAAGAAAGAATAAAACAGTTTAGGCTTCTGGGACTGACCATCGCCTATTACCGCAAATCACGGGGCATGACCCAGAGCCAGCTGGCGGAGGCTGTCCACATCAGCCGGACCCACATGAGCAACATCGAAGCGCCCAACGCGAGAACGTCCATCTCACTGCAGCTGTTGTTTGACATCGCCGACGCCTTGGAGGTTCCGGTGAAAAAACTGTTCGATTTTTCCTGATGGGCTGTAACCAAATGAAACGCAGACTCATATCATGAAGTGTAAACCAAATCAATTTGGAGGAAATGATATGAGTGATTTAGCTGCTACAAACTGTGGATGTGGATGTGATTCCGGAAATACCAGCCTGTTTAACGGAAGTTCCTGCGGATGCAGCATCATCTGGATCCTGCTTCTTTTGAACTGCTTCTGTGGAAACGGAAACTCTACTTTTGGCGGCTGCGGAAATGACAGCTGTCTGCTGATTCTGCTGCTTCTGTTCTGCTGCGGCGGAAACGGAAATGGCTGCGGCTGTGGCTGCTGATCAAACGTAAGAACTGCCGGCGGATGCTGAAAGATCCGCCGGCCAGAAGGCCCTGCGGCCCGCAGACGGGGACGAAATTCCCTTGGTCTGCGGGCCCGCAGGGCCTTTTTTTACTTTATGGAAAATTCCTCTTCCTATATGGAAATCAGCATTCTATGAAATTTTGTATCCCCAAATTGTACGGGCAGATATCCCTGCATCTGTGACAGGCGATTCTCCACACCTGTCGTTTATCGTCATTTCCAAACGCATATTCCCAGCATTTCAGCTGATTTATTTCCTGCTGCTCCAATGCATTTACCGGACATATTTCCACACAACGCTGACAGAGATCGCAGATTGGTTCCTTTTGCTCATCTGGCTCCAGTTCCTGACAGCAAAGCACAGCACCCAGCCATACCATGCTGCCAAATTCCGGTGTTATCAGCAAAGAATGACGTCCGATTGTGCCAAGGCCAGCAGCCTGGGCAGCATGCTTTAAAGAAATTATGGAACGATATCTCTCTGTATCATTATCCCACAGACTTTCGTTGGTGGGAATCGGAACACTCAGTATCTGATGTTTTTCCAATTCTATGCACAGATCAAGGGCAATAGCGTCCATTTTTGCAGTTATCGAATTTCGAACCCTGGTATATGGGATTGATGAATTGCAAAACAAGGTTCCTGCTGGAAATCTGCATGCAAATGAGATGACGGATTTACAGGAAGGAAGAACGTCTGTCGGATGGAATCCCTTTGGAGCCTCAGAAAAGCTTTTTACATCAGCGATACCACATAGATCTGCGCCAAGGGAAATAGCAAGGTTTTTTACTTGTTTACTGTCTATCATACGACTCACCCCCGTACTCTTTCTTTTTTTCCGGCAGGAATGTCATGATAACACCAGCAAGTCCCATAAGCACAAAGACCGTATGCCATTGGAAATCCAAGTGAAAAAAACTCTCGTCTCCGAAAGATAAAGTCAGCAAAATCGCCATGAGAAGCAAGGCGATTCCTTTCATTTTAAGTTTCATATGCGAATCCCCCTTTCACATTCGAACAGGCATCCGGCCCATGGCCAAGCGATTTTTAATAGCCGGATACCGTAACAGTTCAGCTGGCTGGACCGTTGCCTTTTTTCTATTTTATCATAGTTTATAACAGATAGAAATAAGGATTTGATACAGATTCACTCCGGCTGTAACAGTTCAGCCTTGCTGAACTGTTACACGCTTCGCGCTGCAGGCCTCGGGATTGTTACAATAAAAAGACAACCTGCCACCAAAGTATCACCTCGCAGTTTGCGAAGGATATCCCGGTGGCAGGAAACAAACGGATCATAGGGAATGTCAGTCTATTAAATGCGGCGCTGTCCGGAAGGTTCCTCTTTGGGGTTCTGGGTTTTTCCGGGACTTTCTGCCTGCGTTTTCCTGCGTGCTTCCCGGCAGCGGACACAGTCAAGGTCCAGTTCATAGAACGCGTTTCCGTCCACCACAAGCCGGGAATGTTCCGGTTCCTGGTTTTTCCTGTCGTTCATCGTGCTTCTCCTCCTTTTCTTTGTGCCGGAGCGTGTCTGTATTGTCCGGGTTCTCTACATAATATGAAAAAAACCGGTTCCTGTTCGTGACTCTTAGCGCGTGATTGAAAATTGCTTTCTGTAAGATGTGCTCCACAGAATGCACCGACCTGGCTGAATAGTTACAAAAATTATTACTCCCGTTCTCTTTTTCTCTGCCGCTGCATAAGATATAGAAATTGTGAATCATGGGGATTTTCATGAACGAACAGGATTCCGTAAAAATGACGCCGCTGGACCAGATGGTGGCGGAGGACCAGCTGCAGCTTCTCAAAGCCGCAATCCCCTACGCCGCTCCCCGCGCCCAGTCCATGCTGTCTATCTTCGCCAAAGCCATGGAATTGCAGCGGACCGTGCAGTTGTTTTCCCGTACCCAGGAGCTGTCGATGATGTCCCAGCGGGAACCCGCCGCTGCCGCGAACCCGGTGGAAATGATCCAGTCCATCAGTCAGTTCGCGTCTGGAGAAATGAAAGAAAACCTGAATAACCTTATGACCGCGTTCACTGCAGTGCAGATGTTTCAGATGTATCAGGAAGACGGGCAAATGCCGGAAGACAGAAAGGAGACAGACGGAAATGGATGACTGGACAAAGGACCCGAATCTTTCGGGGATTCCCAGGGAAAAGCTGCAGATGCTTCAGTCCATGGCGGCCATGGGAAACGGCAAGGGCGTCAACGAACTGCTGCCGGTTCTGATGGCGGCGGCAAACACTTCCAGAGACAGAGGACTGCAGTTTAACGATGCAGAGATGAATCTGGTCATCCAGGTCCTGAAACAGAACAAACCGCCCCAGGAAATCGCGAAAATCGACCAGCTGATACAGATGATGAAGATGATAAGGAAATAAAAAAGAAAAGGAAAAGCATGCCTGAAGTTTATCCTCTCAGACATGCTTTTAAATTTCTCACTCCAGAATACAGCTTCTCAGCAGCGTCAGCGCCTTGACCACAGCCTGCTCGCGGATCTTGGTTCTGTTGCCGCGGAACCGGTATTCCTGAACCGTAGTCTTTCCATTGACGCAGCACCCCATATAGACCAGTCCCACCGGCTTTTCCGGCGTACCGCCGCCGGGCCCGGCGATTCCGGTGATGGCAATGCAGGCTTCCGTTCCGGTATTCCGGCATCCGCCCTCAGCCATTTCTCTGGCTGTTTCGGGACTTACGGCCCCGTGCTGAGCCAGCGTATCCCCGCTGACGCCCAGGTAACGCTGCTTTGCTTCGTTGGAGTAGGTGACGATTCCCTGCTCCAGAACCTCGGAGGCTCCCGGCACATTTACGATCCGCGCCGCCACCGCTCCGCCGGTACAGGACTCAGCGGTCGTCAGGTGCAGACCGCGCTCCTTCAGAAGCCGCACCACCGCCTCCTCCAGCGTCACTTCCTCGTCCATGGTGTAGATATGG